>JAZOLW010000027.1:0-24427 GCA_045653405.1 Eubacteriales bacterium
TGCAGTTCTCGATGCAGACCTTGTAAAGAGTGTTCCACCCGTAATAACTGCAGATACAGGCTTTGATGTGCTTACACACGCCCTTGAAGCTTATATGTCTACAAGAGCAAACGACTTTTCAGATGCTCTTGCAGAAAAATCAGTTGAACTTGTTGCCGAATATCTTATTCCTGCATATAAGAACGGAAACGACCTTGTAGCAAGAGAAAAGATGCACACAGCGTCCTGCCTTGCAGGTATTGCCTTCAACGAAGTAAGCCTTGGTATTAACCACGGTATTGCACACGCTATCGGTGCGCAGTTCCATATTCCTCACGGTAGAGCAAACGCAATGCTTCTTCCTCACGTTCTGTATTTCAATGCAGAGCTTGATATCAAATTCTGCGTTAAGTTTGACTGCAAGACAGCAGATAAGCTGGAAATGCTGGCAAGACGTCTCGGATATCCTGCAAACAGCCCTGATATCGGTGTTAGAAATATGATTCAGAGAATCAAGGAATTCCAGAGAATAATGCACATTCCTCAAACACTTGGTGAGGCAGGGGTAACAAAGGCGCAGTACGAAAAGGTTAAGGACTTTATCATTGACAGCGCACTCAATGATGCCTGCACAGTGACAAACCCCAGAAAAGCTACATACAAGGATGTAGAAGGAATTCTCGAAAAGATAGCAAAGTTTTAACGTATAAAAAGCCTGATGCTGAAAAGCATCAGGCTTTTTTTGAATTGTGAGTTAAAAATGAAGAATTAAGGAAGAAAACGCAAAGCGTTTGGTACAATAATTCTTAGTTCAATTGATAAGCCACCCTCAACTGCCCGTCAAGAAGATGAATTACACCGCAGTATTCAAACCCGTTTTTCTCAAGCATCTTGCGCATAGCGATATTTCCCTCGTGAGTGTCAACACGGATACCCCCTGTCAGCCTGTTTTCTTTGGCAAACTCTTATGCAAAATCAATGATAATCTTGCTTACGGGTTTATCCTGTGTGCCGTTCTCCGCCGTTGCACGGCAGTTTGGCGCTATTGTTATACGGTGTATGGTTGCGTAGGGCATATCTTCTGATGTCAGCCATTTTCCGTCATATATTACGTTGTATGTGGACTCGTTGCGTGCCATAAGCATAAATGTGGCAATGATTTCGCCGTTTTCGTTCTCCACAACGTAGCTTTCACCGTTTTTAACGTCTTCCTCAATGTTTTCTCTGTAGGGATATCCGTCCTGCCATTGGTCGATATTAAGCTTTGCCATAGTTACTCTTGCCATATCAAAAAGGGGCATTATCTTATCAATGTCGGCGGTTTTAGACTTTCTTATTTTATACATCTTCTTAACCTCATTTTAAAATAACAGCCGGTGGTCTGCACCGGCTGTTTGTATTTGACTATTCGTGTATTCCCACACTGTATCTCTCAAGATATTTTGTATAGTGTTCCTTAAAGAAGTTGTTGTCTGCCTTGAGCTTGTGAAAATATTCGTGCATTTCGAGACTGTTGTGGGTGATTTCAATCATACATCCTGCAATATTGGAACAGTGGTCGGATATACGTTCAAGATTGTTAAGCAGGTCGGAAAGAACGAAGCCAAGCTCAATTGTACACTGACTCTTCTGGAGTCTTTCGATATGCTTGCTCTTGATTTTTGCCTTAATTGTGTCAATTACCTGTTCAAGAGGCTCAACGCGGATTGCACTTTCCATATCGTCATTGATAAATGCGGTATTTGTCAGTGTAACGATATCCTTTACGGCATCACACAAAATTCCAAGTTCACGTTTTGCACTGTCGGAGAACTCAAGCTCCTTATCACGCATTTCTTCCATTGATTCAATAATGTTTACAGCGTGGTCTGAAATTCTTTCAAAGTCACCGATTATATGGAGCAGCTTTGAAACCTCGTGGCTGTCTTCGTCGGTAAGGCTGCAGGCACTGATTTTAACAAGGTATGTGCCGAGCTTGTCCTCATAAAAGTCGCCTTTGTCTTCACCCTCATAAACCTTCTTGGCAATTGATTCTGAATATCCGTTACGCACCGTTTCAAAGGAATCGAGCAAAGTTGTGAATGAGTTGACTGCCATTTCCTTGGCAACATCTTTGCTTCGCTGGATAGCAATAGGTGGAGTGACGAGAAGACGCTCGTCGAGAAGCTCTTGCCGTTCTTTTTCCTTTGTATCCTTAACTGTAAGGCAGGCAAGTTTTTCAAGCCAACCGGAAGCAGGCATAAGCATTGCAAGGGCAAGAATTTTGAATGTGGTGTGCAGAACCGCAATACTGAATGCCGATGCAGGGTTTTCAAGAACATCAAGCGGAAGGAATATCTTTACAACATAAAACAGAACAAGAAGAACCGTTGCAGCAACTACGTTAAAATAAAGATGTATGAATGCTGCACGCTTTGCGTTCTTATTTGCGCCCATTGATGAAAGGAGTGCGCTTACACAAGTACCGATATTCTGACCCATAATAATCGGGATAGCAGCACCGTTGGAAATCCCCTTAGTCGCAGTCAATGCCTGAAGAATACCGACAGAGGCAGAGGATGACTGAACAATTGCTGTAAGAACAGCACCTGCAAGAACACCGAGAATAGGCTGGTTAAATATAGTAAGCATATTGGTGAACTGTTCGTTGTTCTTGAGTGGTTCTACTGCGCCGGACATCATTTCCATACCGAACATAAGAACAGAGAAGCCGATGAGAATAAGACCGAGGTCTTTACGCTTTTCATTCTTCAAGAACATATACAGAATAATACCGATAATTGCAAGTACGGGAGTAAAAGTTGATGGCTTGAAAAGAACAAGCAGACCGCTTCCCTCAATACTTGTGAGTGAGAGAATCCAGGAGGTTACTGAGGTACCGAGGTTTGCACCCATAATTACGCCTACAGCCTGTCCAAGTGTCATAACACCTGAGTTTACGAAGCCGACAACCATAACTGTTGTCGCTGATGAAGACTGAATGATGGCTGTAATACCAAGACCAAGTAAAAAGCCTTTGAATTTGTTGGATGTAAGTTTTGCAAGAATGGCTTTAAGTCTGTTTCCTGCTTTCTTTTCGAGGGCATCGCCCATTACATTCATACCGAATAGGAAGAGGGCAAGCCCGCCTATAAGTTCGAGTATCATTTTTGTTGTTTCATTCATAGATTGCACTCCATATTAATGTCGTTTGTATTTAATTTTTTACATATTTTGCGATAAATTCAGTGTTGCCATACACATTGTACGAGGAAAGCTCAATTACGTTTTCGCCGTCAATAGTCCATCCTTCAAAAGCATATCCCTCGGGTGCATATACCTTTGGTGCCTTTGTGGGAATGCTTCCGAAAATTATCTGTTCACTTTCAAAACCGTAGAAGCTTCCTTCACCGACACTGTATGTTACATTATAAACGGTAAGCTCTGCGTTTGATGAAATTACCGTCTTTGCACTGACTGATTCCTTGTGCTTCAGTTCTGTTCCGTCCTTGTCAAAGGCAGATACGTTTATGCTGAAAGCAAAATCGGGAACAAGATTCTTAACGGTAAGTGACTTTGTAATTCCGATAAGTCCGTCAAACTCACGTATGGTGTTGCCGTTGCTGTCAGCAAGCTTAACCTTGTACTGAACAGGGGAAACTCCGTCGGGAGCTGTCCAGAAAATACGAACCTTGTCGGCAAAAGCTTTAACTGTTACCTTGAGGTCTGCTGTTTTGACTTCTCCGTTTTCCTTGAAAGATTCTTCGGGAGTCTGCTCAACTTCAGTTTTGTTTTCGGTTTCTGTATCTGATTCTGTTTCGACTTCGGTTTCTGTCTTTTTATCGTCTTCCGTTTCCGTGGTTGTGTCTTCAGTAACTGTAGAAGAACCGAACTTTACTGAGATGTTAAGCTCTGCAGAACCGTCGGATGGCCTGTATGTGAACACCTTGTTCTGTGAGTTGATAACGATGATACCCTTGTTCCAGCCGGAAAGAGTTGCACATTTATCAGCGGTTACGGGAGAAAAGTCGGAAGATGAAACATCTGACGCATTTACTCCTTCTTTAAGTTTGAAGTAAAGTTCTGCAATTTTTCCGCCGTCTTTTGTGGGTATTACAGCCTCAACATCCTTTGTGGCATACCAGCCGAAAAGAACATACCCCTTCTGTTTGTCTATAAGCTCAGCAGGCTTGTTTGATTCGGGTGTAACAACTATGTAGTCTGCAAGAGGTTTTACAACCTGGGTAAGATAGCTTTTTCCGTCGGAAGTCTTTTCGGGAACAGCGTCGGGAATTACGGCAAAGTCCTTGTCCACCGCTGTAAGTTTTTCTGTATTGTAACTGAGACCGAAGTGCCCTACAATGGCATTGCCTGCAGAAACAGAAAGCTCTGCTTTGTATATGCCGGATGTTTCGTCATAAGTAATGTTTACACCGTGACTTGTATCGTCAAGGGCAAAAGCGCACATAGACAAAAGTATGCACAGTATCAGCGCAAGTGTTAGTTTTTTCATCATTGCAAGTACCTCCGGATTGGTTTTGTAAAGCACCACACTGCTGTTAATATAAAACACTACATATATAATACTATATACATAAAAATTTTTCAAGTATTTTTAATACAAACTTTCGCGAAATATGTATAAAAAGCGACATCTTTTGATATTTTCGGCATTAAATATGCGATTGTTTCGGATAACTTGCAAAAGCATACAGAAAGTGGTATAATAAGCTTGCAAGAAAATCTTTGCACAAGGAGGAACAACAATGAAAAAGACATTTGTAATTTTATTGGCAGTAATATTGCTCACCTGCATAACGGCTTTTGCCGACGAGATTGAAGTTAAAGTAATACACGACCTTGGCGATTACAAAATTGTGGCTGAAGCATATCCCCACGCCGCACCTCGCGGAGGTCCGACATACATATACAGAAACTACGGTGTTATCGACAGTGACGGCAACACGGTTGTTGAGCGTAAATACGGTGAGATACTGCCCCCCACAGAAGACAGAGCCGCCTTTGTTCTCGACGGTAAAATAGGCTTTTTTGACGAAAACTGGAATGTTGTCATTGAAAATAAATATATCTGTAACATATATCCCTTGGAGACAAGACTGTATTTTTCCGAAGGTCTTGTGGCGGTGGGCAAAAGTGATGCTGCAAGATACATTGTTTGGGGATATGTTGACTGCAACGGTAACGAAATTACAGATTTTATCTATGACAGCGCAGAGCCCTTCAAAAACGGAAAAGCCCGTGTGGGAATAGACGAATATGTATATAACTACAACGAAAAAACAAAATTCGCAACTATTGACAGAGAGGGAAATGTCTTAGAACCGTTTAAATTCGGCTATGCTCTGCAAATGGACTATGAATACTGGTGGCAGGATCCCATTGACATACAGCTCACGCAAAACCTTGTAGAGTTTAACGGCAAAAGATATAAAAATTCCGACCTTGAATATCCTTTTATCAACTATATGGGATACAGCTATATGCCCCTTACATACTACGGATGCAGAGCCCTTGGCATAAATTGCGACTGGACAGCCGAAAGCGGTGTTATGCTGACATCCGGCGGAGAGCCGTCGGAGGACATAACGGGATACAACGGAATTAAAGAGGGCGTGTACGACAAAGCTGTTTTCTATAAAGGAAAAATCAGCATAAACGGCACTGTTTACGAATACGGAGATACAGCTTATCCTCTGATACACTATAAGAATATTGTGTATATACCTGTTCTGTGGCAGACAGGAATGGAAGCCCTCGGCATACAGTATAACTTTATCGGAGCAGAAAAGATTGAAAACTCCGACAGAGGCTGTATGGTGTTCAACACCAGGTAAAAGCGCTTATATGGTAAGTCTTCCATATATTTTGCAGTGACAAAACATCCCCCGGTAGCTTATAATATTGTATACAAAGCTATGTTTACAGCAGGACAGGGGGACAATATGGAACTGATAAGGGTTAACTCACTGAAACTTAAAATAATACTTACTCCCGGCGATATGCAGGAGTTTGATATAACAAGCGAAACACTCGATTATGCCTCGGCAAAAACACGCAAAGCTTTTCGTGCAATACTCGACAGAGCAAAGCAGGAAACCGGCTTTGATGCAAAGAACGACCACATATATGTTCAGGTTTTCCCGTCGGTGGACGGCGGATGCGAGCTGTTTCTCACAAGACGGGGCAGACTTCTCCCCGAAGCGGATGACAGAAAAAGCGGATTGCTTAAAAAGAAGTATACTTTGCCTTATGATTTGCGTAGTGAGGAGCATAAATACATAGCCAAAACGGAAAGCATTGAGAATATAATTTCTCTGTGTATAAGGATGAAAGAGGCGGATTTTTCCGGATGTTCATCATTGTACTGCGAAGGAGATAAATACTATCTGACGGTGAAATTTCCAAAACGGCTTCCAAGCTTTATACAGGATTTGGACGCGTGGGAGGACGACAGCAGGCATTTTGCCTTTATGAGCGAATATGCTGAAATCTCATATGCCGACGAACTGACAACGGAATACATAAAGGAACACGCAAAAAAGCTTTGCAGCGACAACGCAGTTGAGGTTTTTGCAGAAAGCTTTGGATAGAGGCGATACAGGATGAATAATATGGACAAGATGGAATTTGATTTTGAAAAAGAAGTCTATATGCACAAGGATGACTTGCAGAATACAGAGCAAAAATGGGAAGCACTTCAGCAAAAATGTATGGAGTGTACAGCTTGTGAGCTTTATAAGACGAGAACCAACCTTGTTTTTGGAACGGGAAATAAAAATGCCGATGTTATGTTTATAGGCGAAGCACCGGGAGAAAGCGAGGACTTGCAGGGCATACCCTTTGTAGGTGCATCGGGACAACTGCTTGACAGATATTTTGAAGCAGTGGGGCTGCCAAGAGTTAGTGTGTATATTGCAAATATTCTCAAATGCCGTCCGCCTAAAAACCGTGACCCGAAACCTGATGAAGAAGACGTGTGTATCAATCATCTCCGTTCTCAGCTTGCACTTATAAAACCGAAGATTATTGTGTGTCTCGGCAGAGTTGCAGCAAAGAGAATTATAAGCGAAGACTTCCGCATTACCGCAGAGCACGGAAAATGGTATAAGAAGGGCGCATATGAAATATGTGCAGTTTACCACCCGTCAGCATTGCTCAGAGATGCATCCAAAAGGGAAGATATGCTGAAGGATATGTGGGAAATTAAGAAAAAGTCGGATGAAATGACGAAATAAGAGCTGTACACAGATAAAATCATTGACATTTTCTGACAGTAGTGATATAATCATCCTCAAACAAACAAAAACAGACGTTTTAATACGGCAGACAGCAACAAGGAGGCACTTTAAATGACAAAAACAAGAACATCAACGCAGAAAATGGTAATGGGCGCTATTATGACGGCAATCGTTATTGTAGTACAGCTTGTAAGTACATATACTACATTTTTCGGTCCGTTTTCAACAGCACTTGCGCTTATTCCCATAGTAATAGGCGCGGCTATGTGTGGAACAGGAGTAGGCGCTTGGCTTGGATTTGTATTCAGTGCAGTTGTTCTTCTCAGCGGCGGTGCAAATCTCTTTTTAGCATTTGATATTCCGGGTACATTTATAACAGTTATTGCAAAGGGAACAGCCTGCGGTTTGGCGGCGGGTGTGGTATACAACCTGCTCAAGAAGTTTAATCAGTATGTCGCAGTTCTCGGTGCGGCTCTTATCTGCCCTGTAGTAAATACAGGCATATTTATGCTGGGATGTGCACTCTTTTTCCTTGACGATGCGGCAAAAATCGCGCAGGCAATCGGAAGCGAAGCAAACGGTATGGCACTGTTTGTTGCGCTTGCACTTGCAAACTTTGTTTTTGAAATTGGCGCAAACGTGGTTTTAAGCCCCGTTGTTGTAAGACTTCTCAACATCAGAAAAAATCAGAAATAACACAAAAAACCGATGCGAAAGCATCGGTTTTTTTGTGAATTGAGAATGGAGAATTGAAAATTGCTGTGGAAAACGCGAAGCGTTTTCTTCTTTAAATTCTCTATCCTCCATTTTCAACTCTCAATTATATCAAAAAAGGTCCGATGCAACCGCATCGGACCTTTTTGATATTGATTACTTGTTGAGGTTTGCTTCGAGAGTAGCAAGTTCTTCAAGAAGTTCCTTAGGCATTGTGTC
This sequence comes from Eubacteriales bacterium, assembly GCA_045653405.1. Classification (GTDB taxonomy): domain Bacteria; phylum Bacillota; class Clostridia; order Oscillospirales; family CAG-382; genus UMGS882. The sequence continues at coordinate 8,151 of JAZOLW010000027.1, forward strand.
GCCGATTTTTGCGTAGAATTCCTTGATGCTTGCAAGGTCAGCCTTCCAGCTTTCCTTATCAACAGAAAGGAGATCTTTCATTGTTTCAGCGCTGATGTCAAGGCCTGTTGTGTTGATGTCAGAGGGGTTGGGGAGGAAGCCGATTTCGGATTCAACTGCGCCTACCTTGCCTGCACATCTGTCGAGAATCCAGAGAAGAACTCTGAGGTTGTCGCCAAATCCGGGCCATATGAAGTTGCCTTCAGCATCTGTTCTGAACCAGTTAACGTGGAAAATCTTGGGAGCGTTTGCTGCCTTCTTGCCCATATCTAACCAGTGTGCGAAGTATTCGCCCATGTTGTATCCGCAGAAGGGAATCATAGCCATGGGGTCACGTCTTACAACGCCTACTGCACCGGAAGCTGCTGCTGTTGTTTCGGAAGCCATGATAGAGCCTACGAATGTGCCGTGCTGCCAGTTGCGTGATTCGTATACAAGGGGAGCAGTCTTTGCACGTCTGCCGCCGAATACGATTGCATCAAGGGGAACGCCTGCTGCACTTTCAAACTCAGAGGAGATGCAGGGGCAGTTCTTTGCCATAGCTGTAAATCTTGAGTTGGGGTGAGCGCCGCTTGTTTCGAGCTTTCTTGCCTTGTCGTATGTCTTGTAATCCCACTTGTTGCCCTTCCAGTCGATAGCGTTTGCAGGAGGATTGTTGTCAAGACCTTCCCACCAAACTGTGTTATCGTCAAGGTTGTGAACAACGTTTGTGAAGATTGTATCCTTCATTGTTGTATAGAGAGCGTTGGGGTTGGAGTTGAGGTTTGTACCGGGAGCAACGCCGAAGAAACCGTTTTCAGGGTTAACAGCGTACATTCTGCCGTCCTTACCAACTCTGATCCAAGCGATATCGTCACCTACGCACCATACCTTGTAGCCCTGTTCCTTGAAGTATTCCGGAGGAATAAGCATTGCAAGGTTTGTCTTACCGCAGGCAGAGGGGAATGCAGCAGAGATATACTTTGTTTCGCCGTTGGGATATTCAACGCCGAGGATAAGCATGTGTTCTGCCATCCAGCCTTCTTTTCTTCCGAGGTAGGAAGCGATTCTGAGAGCGAAGCACTTCTTGCCGAGAAGAACGTTTCCGCCGTAACCTGAGTTAACGGATGCGATATAGTTGTGTTCGGGGAAGTGAACGATATATCTGTTTTCTTCGTCGAGGTCAGCCTTTGCGTGAAGACCCTTGATGAAGTCTGCTCTGTCGCCTAGCTGTTCGAGAACAGCCTTACCAGCTCTTGTCATAATGAGCATATTGAGAACAACGTAGATAGAGTCTGTAAGTTCGATACCGATCTTAGAGAAGTCGGAACCGAGCACACCCATAGTGTAGGGGATAACATACATTGTTCTGCCGCGCATAGCACCCTTGTAGAGAGGAGTGAGCTTTTCCTTGCATTCTTCGGGGCTCATCCAGTTGTTTGTGGGGCCTGCATCTTCGCGCTTGGATGTTACGATAAATGTTCTGCCTTCAACGCGAGCAACGTCGTTGATTGCAGTTCTGTGGAGATAGCATCCGGGGAGCTTATCCTGGTTGAGCTTGATGATTTCGCCTGTCTGCATTGCCTGCTGACGGAGCTTTTCTGTCTGGTCTTCTTCGCCTGTAATCCATACAACGGCATCAGGCGCTGTGAGTTCTGCCATTTCGGCAACCCACTGCTTAACGTACTTGTTTTCAGTCATTTGAAATACCTCCAATTTGACTTTTTAATATATTATTTTTATTTTTTGCTCTTTTTATACTTGTTAAACTTTTGTCTATCTTAAGACTCTCGCATCCCAAGCCATCATATATTATATCATAAAAACTGTAAATTGCAATAGCTATGGAAAAAAATTGTTATATTTTTCAATTAATGTTCAAAAAAGTATATATAGTACAGAAAAAATATGCAAAAAACAGCCGGCGAAGTGCCGAAGTGTATTAATCAATATGCATTTTTCAAAAATGCCCCGAATAGATTATATAAAGAAATCGGTCTTTACAGATTCCGAATCTTGAGGAGGCATATGAAATGCAAAGTAAATATGATGAGCGCACGGTAACACTTGCCGAATATATAAGCGACACCGGGAAAACGGTGAGGGATACGGCAAAGCACTTCGGTCTCAGCAAGTCAACAGTACATAAGGATATGACATCAAGACTGCCTGAAATCGATACAGAACTGTATGAAAAGGTAAGAATAATATTAGATAAAAACAAGGCAGAAAGACATCTTCGCGGTGGACTTGCAACAAGAAAAAAATATAAGGAAATGACAGCAAAATGAAAATGTATTTTGCCTATATCTATTGACTTTTATGTTGTATGGTGTATAATCTCATTGAAGATAAATATATCGTTATTCTGAAAAATATGAGGTATATTTGATATGAGATTAAAGAAAAATGTTGATATGACAAACGGCCCACTTCTGGGCAAAATGATTGCATATACAATTCCCATTATTTTGTCGGGGTGGTTACAGCTTCTTTACAACGCGGCAGACCTTGTTGTTATAGGTCAGTTCGGTCCTCCCGGTGCTTTTGCGGCAGTAGGTGCAAACGGCGCACTGTACAGTCTGTTCACCAATATTTTCTTTGCTCTGGCAGGCGGCGGATGCATATGTGTTGCACAGTATTACGGAGCCAGGGAAGGCAGAAACGTTCACGAAACGGTTCATACCTGTATGCTTATTTCCATACTCGGAGGAGTTGCTGTTGCGATTGCCGGTATTATTTTTGCCAAGGGCGCTCTTGAGCTTATGGGAACACATCCGGACATTATAGATATGGCGGCACTGTATTTGAGAATAGTGTTTGCATCCTGTCCTTTTACAATGTTCTTCAACTTTGCAGCAGGAATACTCCGTGCCACAGGCGATACCAAAAGACCGTTCTACATACTGACACTTACCGGTCTTGTAAACGTACTTCTCAATCTGATTCTTGTAATTTTCTTTGATATGAGTGTTGCCGGTGTAGGAATTGCAACTTTTGTTGCCAATGTACTCAATGCTGTCTTGACAGGATATATTCTTGTTAAATCGGATGACAGCATCCGTCTTAACTTCAAAGAACTGAAAATATATGGAGATAAACTTAAGAAAATATTGAATTACGGTATCCCGTCAGCTGTTAACAGCATTATGTTCAGTATTTCAAACGTACTTATCCAGTCCGCCGTAAACTCTTTTGGCAGTGTTGCGGTTATATCCGGAAATACAGCATCAGCAAGTGTTGAAGGATTTATTTATACAGCGATGAATTCAATTGCACAGACAACCCTCAACTTTACCGGACAGAATTACGGTGCAAGAAAATATAAGAGAATTTCCCGTGTTCTGCTGAACAGCTTTATTATGGTGACTATGGTCGGAGGCTCGTTGGGAATAATTTCAAACATCTTCGGAACACAGCTTCTTCGCATATATGAGCCTACAGATGACCTTGCAATAGAAAAAGGGCTGATAAGACTTTCTATTATCGGCACACTTTACTTCATATGCGGAATAAATGAAGTATATCAGAACATAATGCGCGGTATCGGTGCATCCTGGACGCCTACCGTCGTATCCTTTGTTTCGGTAGTAGGGTTAAGAATTGTGTGGGTGCTGTTTGTATTCCCGTTGCACCATACACTGGAAATGCTGTATGTTGCGTGGCCGATTACCTGGATATCCTCTACACTTATACTTATGGTAATGTATTTGCTTACAAGAAAAAAGCACTACGCGAGAAACGAAGCACAATACGCGCAGCAGGAATAAAAATAACGGAGACATTTCAAAGAGATGTCTCCGTTTTGTTATATTACTCAAAACACAGTTCGTCAAAGCTGTCTATTATTCTGCACCCGCATTTCTCAAGGGTACTGCGGTTCATATGACCGCCGCTGTAGAGAACACAGTCAATGCCCATTTTGCAGGCAGTTTCGTAATCGTGAGTTGTGTCACCTATAAGAATAGCCTTTTGTGGTTTTACTCGGTTATACCACTCCTCGCCGAGATGGGTTTTGCTTCCTGCGTGAATGTTGTCAAGTCCCAGTATCTCGGTAAAATAATCTGCGATGCCAAGCTGAGAAATCTGACCTTTAAGCATATCGCACTCGGTTGCCGACAGTATGTACTGCGGCATGCCGAGCTTTTTTATTCTTTCCAAAGCATTGGTTACACCGGGATTTACGGGAGCCTTTATACATTCTTTCAAGTATAAGTCCACCCATTCAACCGCCAGTGTGTGATAGTCTTCTTTTGTAAAATCAAAGCCAAGTCTTTCATAATATTTAATTATGGGGAACCCGAAAACCTGTTGATAGTATTCCTTGTCGGGTATGGTTTTAAGCCCACGCTTTTCAAGAAGTATGTTGGCACAGTCAATGCCTGTCTGTATATCGTCAAGTATCGTTCCGTTGAAGTCCCAGAGTATGTGTGTGTATTTCATAAATGACCTTTCGTATATGAGTAATTGAAAAATGTACAATATATTTTACTACAAATTTTTGTGAATTGCAATTCCAATATGAACACTTCCGAAAATTCCCGCTTTTTTCACAAAACCGTCATATAAAGTAGCAATCGGTTGCCGAGTTCACAAAATATTAACTTATTGTATAATAAATGTTGTTCAATTTCGGCGGTAAAGTGGTAAAATAATACCACAGATTAGCACTTGAGCTTGTCGAGTGCTAAAATGCATCAAAAAAGGAGGCGGGAACTTGGAACTGAATGAACGAAAACTCAGAATATTGAAATCAATAATAGATGAGTATATCGACCACGGCGAGCCGGTCGGCTCAAAGCACCTTATGCAGTCGGGAAACATATCCCTTTCACCCGCCACAATCCGAAATGAGATGAGCGACCTTGAGGAAATGGGATACCTCGATAAACCCCACGCCTCAGCAGGACGTATTCCCTCAAGCAGTGCATACAGATTATATGTAGACGAGCTGATGCAGGAGTACAGACAGTCGGAAGAGCAGCTTGATTTGCTCTGTGAGCTTACCCGTTTCAAAACAGACGAAATGGATAAGATAGTCACCAAGGCAAGAAAGATAATGTCGAGAGCAACCAACTATGCATCAATTACCGTGGAACAGAATACAGATATGTGTGTTGTTTCAAGATTTGATACATTGCTTATAGACAACTCTGGTATGCTCCTTGTTATGATAATGCCTGACGGTACGGTTAACACAAAGCATATAAACACGGGTGCTCCAATAAATGCGGCAGATGTTGCGAGAATAAAGAATGCGCTGAACTTCAGCCTTGCAGGAAAGCCGTTAGGCGATGTATCCCTGCCAGACATTATGACTCTTGAAGAACAGTTCGGACACTTAAGACTGCTTGTAAATCCAATTCTCAGAATTGCATATGAAGCTGCAGAGGGTAGCGACGGAAAGAGCGTTGAAGTAGACGGTATAACAAATCTTCTCTCATACCCCGAATTCAGGGATGTTGAAAAGGTGAAAGACCTGCTTGGTCTGTTTGAACCGGGAGGAGAAGCAATACGCGACCTGATACCTACAGCATCCGTAATGCCTGACAACAGACTTAAGGTGTATATCGGTGACGAGCAAAGCGGCGGAAAGCTGGCAGATGCGAGTATCGTGTTTTGTTCAATGCCTGTAGGCAGAAAGAATACAATGTTCGGAATACTGGGTCCCAGAAGAATGGACTATAAGAAAGCGGCAAACGCACTTACAAGCCTTGCTGAAACAATGAAAAATCTTAACAGCGAAAATAATAGCGATGGAAATGACAGCGGATTGCTGTGATATCCCGCTTGCTTAAAATGATATAACTGAATAAGAGGGTGAGAACGTGTCTGAAAAGACAAACAATACAGCAGAAGAAACAGTTGAAACTGCAGAAGATGTAAAGAAAACAGAAAAAAAGGAAAAGAAATGTTCAAAAGCGGCTTCAACGGCCCTTGAAGAAGCTTTGAAGGCGGCTGATGAAATAAAGAAAGAAAAAGAGGCACTCAACGACACCTATTTGCGTATGCTTGCAGAATATGACAACTTCCGTAAACGTGTGCAGAAAGAAAAAGAAATGCTTTACACCGATGGAATTGCAGATGCGGTGGAAAAACTCCTTCCCGTGCTTGACAATCTTGACAGAGCGGTGGCAACGGAAGTTGTAAGTCCCGAAGCGAAAGCGGTTCTTGACGGCGTAAACAAGGTGCTTGAACAGGCAGTGGAAATTTTCGGCAAAATGGGCGTTACCGAAATACCTGCAAAGGGTGAGAAGTTCGACCCCGAACTTCACAACGCAGTTATGCACGAGGATGACCCCGATAAAGACGAAAACATTGTGTCAGATGTGTTCCTTAAAGGCTATAAGCTCAACGATAAGGTAATAAGACACTCAATGGTAAAGGTGGTAAACTGATTAAGCAAAAACGGGACGTCGAGGACGCCGTCCCCTACAAATAAACATATATTTTTGGAGGTAATTTAAAATGGGAAAGATTATAGGTATTGACTTAGGTACAACAAACTCTTGTGTTGCCGTATATGAAGGCGGCGAACCTGTGGTAATTGCAAACGCAGAAGGCGCAAGAACAACTCCCTCAGTTGTTGCATTTTCAAAAACAGGGGAAAGAATGGTAGGTCAGGTTGCAAAGCGCCAGGCTATCACAAACCCCGACAGAACAATCAGCTCAATAAAAAGAGATATGGGTACTGACAGAAAGGTAGCCATCGACGATAAGAACTATACACCTCAGGAAATTTCTGCAATGGTACTTCAGAAGCTCAAGAGCGATGCAGAAGCATACCTCGGAACAACCGTGACAGAAGCAGTTATCACAGTTCCTGCATACTTCTCCGACGCACAGCGTCAGGCTACAAAGGATGCAGGTAAGATTGCAGGTCTTGAAGTAAAGTGAATCATCAATGAACCTACAGCCGCAGCTCTTGCATATGGTGTTGACAAGGAAGAAGAACAGAAGATTCTTATTTATGACCTTGGCGGCGGTACATTCGACGTATCCGTTCTTGAAATCGCAGACGGCGTTATCGAAGTTCTCGCAACAGCAGCTAACAACAAGCTGGTCGGCGACGGTTTCGACGACAGAGTAATGAACTATATGGCTGACACATTCCTTGCAAGCGACGGAATAGACCTTAGAAAAGACAAGATGGCTCTCCAGAGACTTAAAGAAGCAGCAGAAAAGGCAAAGATTGAGCTTTCAGGTATGACAAGCACAAACATCAATCTTCCCTTTATCACAGCAGATGCAACAGGTCCCAAGCACTTTGATATGACTCTCACAAGAGCAAAGTTCGACGAGCTTACAGCAGACCTTGTTGAAAACACAATGATTCCCACAAAGCAGGCAATTTCCGATGCAGGTGTAAGCCCCTCTGAAATCCAGAAGGTGCTTCTCGTAGGCGGTTCTTCAAGAATCCCCGCAGTTCAGGAAGCTGTAAAGAAGTTTATCGGCAAGGAACCCTTCAAGGGCATCAACCCCGACGAATGTGTTGCAATCGGTGCGGCAATCCAGGGCGGCGTTCTCAGTGACGACGTAAAGGGCGTACTTCTCCTTGATGTTACTCCTCTTTCACTCGGTATTGAAACACTCGGCGGCGTTTGCACAAAGATGATTGAAAGAAACACAACAATCCCCGTAAAGAAGAGCCAGATTTTCTCCACAGCGGCAGATAACCAGCCCTCTGTTGAAATCCATGTTCTTCAGGGCGAACGTGAAATGGCAGCAGGCAACACAACTCTCGGAAGATTCGTTCTCGACGGTATTCCTGCAGCTCCCAGAGGAGTTCCCCAGATTGAAGTTACATTTGATATTGATGCAAACGGTATCGTAAACGTAACTGCACAGGATAAGGGCACAGGCAAGGAACAGCACATCACAATCACATCTTCTACAAATATGAGCAAGGAAGATATCGAAAAGGCTGTTAAGGATGCAGAAAAGTTTGCGGCTGAAGATAAGGCACAGAAGGAAGCAGTTGATACAAAAAATCAGGCTGAAAGCCTTATATTCCAGTCTGAAAAGGCACTTAACGAACTGGGCGACAAGGTAACAGAAGAAGAAAAAGCTCCTATCCTTGAAAAGATTGAAGAACTCAGAAAGACAGTTGCAGGCGGAGATACAGAACAGATTAAGAAGGGCACTGAAGAACTCCAGAAGGCATTCTACGCAATCAGCGAAAAGCTGTATCAGCAGGCTCAGGCAGCAGGTGCGGCGGGCGCAGATATGGGCGGAACAAATCCCGACGGAACAGTGAACGCAGACTTCACAGATAACGACAACAAGTAATTGAACGCAAAAGGGTGTAGGGCAGGAAAATACTGCCCTACACATTGCAGTTTTACTGTGGTTAAGGAATAAATTATGGCAGAAAAAAGAGATTATTATGAACTTCTGGGTATCCAGAAGGGTGCTTCGGATGAAGAAATAAAAAAAGCATACCGCAAAATGGCGAAGAAGTATCACCCCGACCTCAACAAGGGCGATGCGGCAGCCGAGCAGATGTTCAAGGACGTAAACGAGGCATACAGCGTGCTGTCCGACCCTCAGAAAAAGTCAAGATATGACCAGTTCGGACACGCAGGAGTTGACCCCAGTTACGGAGCAGGCGGTGGCGGAGGCTACGGCGGATTCGGCGGTATGGACTTTGATGTGTCTGATATCTTCTCCAGCTTTTTCGGAGGAGGATTTGGCGGCGGAGCTTCAAGAAGAAATGCTCCCATTCAGGGCGAAGACCGTGAGGTAAGAGTAAATCTTACCTTTGAAGAAGCTGTTTTCGGTTGCGAAAAGGAAATTAAATTCAACAGAATAGAAATGTGCGATGACTGTAAAGGCTCGGGTGCAGCAAAGGGTACAAGTCCGGAAACCTGCTCCAAGTGTTCGGGTACAGGTCAGGTGAGAGTTCAGCAGAGAACACCGTTTGGTGTTATGCAGACACAGAGAACCTGCGATGCCTGCGGCGGTAAGGGAAAGACAGTCAAAACTCCCTGCTCATCCTGCTCAGGCTCAGGTTATGTAAGAAAGCACAAGAACTTTACGGTAAGCATACCGGCAGGTATAAATGACGGACAGAGCATAACACTTCGTTCTCAGGGGGATGCAGGCAGAAACGGCGGCCCGAACGGTGATTTGTATGTTACTGTTTCTGTTGCAAAGCATAAGCTGTTCAACCGTGACGGAATGAACATATATTACGATATACCCATAACATTTGCCGAAGCGGCTCTGGGTGCAAAAATAAACATAGCAACTCTTGAAGGAACAGAGGAGTACAACATTCCCGAAGGAACACAGCCGGGAACCGTATTCACCTTGAAAAACAGGGGTGTTACGGAAATACGCGGAAGCAGACGGGGAAACTTAAGTTTCAGAGCAGTGGTTGAAGTTCCAAAGAATCTTTCTTCAAAACAGAAAGAACTTCTGAAGGAGTTTGCGGAAACCTGCAGTGACAAAAACAACGCTCAGAAGAAAGGCTTTTTCGACAAGCTTAAGGAAACATTCAAAAATCTTTAAAGAAAAAGAGTTGTGAGAGCATCACAACTCTTTTTGTGCAGAAAAGCCATTTGTCGTCAGAGTATTTACAAAACGGAATAATTGGTGTATAATAAATAAAATTAAACAATAGCTTTTGAATGCTGAGAGGTATGAATATGACTGTTACTGTAATAGGCTGCGGAAGATGGGGAAGCTGTATTGCGTGGTATCTTGACGGACTTGGACACAAGACTACGCTGTACGGAAGACCTGATTCGGAGAATATGAAAAAACTTATTCAGGAAAGAAAAAACGAATATATGGAAATTCCCGAAACGCTTAATCTGTCCTGTGATACAGAATGTATAAAAGAGTCCGATGTAATTGTTATTTCCATAAATTCACAGGGACTTCGTGCACTGTGTTCCCAGCTTTCAGAACTCGATTTAAAGAACAAGATATTTGTGCTTTGCATGAAAGGCATAGAACAGAACACCTGCAAGAGACTTTCCGAAATAGTAAGAGAAAGTATGGACAGTTCCTGTAAGGTTGCAGTATGGCTTGGACCGGGTCACGTTGAGGAGTTTTATAACGGAGTTCAGAACTGTATGGTCATAGACAGCGAAGACGAAGAAGTAAAGGCGAAACTCATCGACTGGTTCTCCGGCGGAAATATAAGATTTTACTACGGAACTGATCTTGTGGGCAATGAGATAGGTGCGGCGGCTAAAAATGTTATCGGCGTTGCGGCAGGTATGCTTGACGGGCTTGGACTTACGTCTCTGAAGGGGGCACTTATGTCAAGAGGGGCAAGAGAAATAGCAAGACTTATAAAGGCGGCAGGCGGCAACGAGCTTTCTGCATACGGTCTTTGTCACCTGGGTGACTATCAGGCAACCGTATTCTCACCTTACAGCCATAACAGACAGTTTGGCGAGAGCTTTGTAAGGGGCAAGGATTTTTCAAGACTTGCAGAAGGATACCATACAACCCCTGCGCTTGTTGAAATGGCAGAACGCCTGGGAGTTGACCTTCCTATATGCAAGGCTGTATACAGCGTGCTGTATGAAAGTGTGAAGCCTGCAGTTGCACTTAATACACTGTTTGACAGAGTGCAGAAAAAAGAATTTTGATACTTTTTACTGTTAAAATTGACTATTTTTATTGGCAGTGCACTTATTTTTTGCCAATATTGCCGATTTTTACAAAAAGTCCTTGACTTTTCCTGAAAAACAGTTAAAATATAATAGTATATTTTTGTTAAATTCCGATAGATATATTGTCGGATTTACAGGCTGTTCAAGATACATCTGCGGACAGTCTCTGAAAGGATGGACAGACAAATGAGCTTGAAGAATTTCAAGGAAACAGCAACCAATAAGGTTGAAATGGAAATCGTAATTTCCAAGGAAGTTTTTGAAAACGCTATCAATAAGGTTTTCAACAAGGCAAAGAAGAACATTGCTATTCCCGGTTTCAGAAAGGGTAAGGCTACAAGAGGTCTTGTTGAAAAGTTCTACGGCAAGCAGGTATTCTACGAAGATGCAATCAATGATATTCTTCCCGAAGAAATCGACGCTGCTGCTAAGGAAACAACATACAGAATCGCTGCTATGCCCGAAGTGACAGATGTTGACTTTGAAGCAGAAGAAGGCATCCTCGTAAAGGTAACATTCGTAAGATTCCCTGACGTTAAGGTTAAGGCTTACAAGGGTCTCGAAGTTGAAAAGGTTATCATCAAGACAGAAGACAGCGAACTTGATGCAGAACTCGAAAGAACAAGAAGACGCTATGCAAGAACTGTTGAAGTAACAGACAGAGCTGCAAAGGCAGACGATACAGCAGACATCAACTACGAAGGCTTCTGTGACGGCGTTGCATTCGACGGCGGCAAGGCAGAAGGCCATAAGCTTAAGCTCGGCTCCAACACATTCATTCCCGGATTTGAAGACCAGATTATCGGCAAGAATGTTGGCGAGGAATTTGACGTAAATGTTACATTCCCCGAAGAATACCATGCAGCAGAACTCGCAGGCAAGCCCGCAGTGTTCAAGTGCAAGCTCAACGCTCTCCAGTATGAAGAACTTCCTGAGCTTGATGACGATTTTGCAAAGGACGCATCAGAATTTGATACACTTGCTGAATACAAGGCAGATATCAAGGCTAAAATAGAAAGCAGACATAACGCAGAAGCAGAAGCAAGAATGGCAGATGCTCTCGTTAAGGTTCTCGCAGAAAATGTTGAAGCAGAAATTCCCGAAGCACTTGTTGAAAAGGAAAAGGAAAACTGCGTAAGAGAATACGACTACAACCTCCGCAGCCAGGGCCTCAGCCTTGATATGATTCTCAAGTACACAGGTATGAGCCTTGATGATGTAAGAGAAAGATATGCAGATATGGCTCTTACAAACGTTAAGAAGCAGCTCGCTCTTGAAGAAATAGTAAAGGCAGAAAATATCGAAGCAACTGAAGAAGAAGTTGAAAAGAAGTACGAAGAAATGGCAGCTCAGTTCGGTATGAAGGTTGCAGATGTTAAGAGCAGAATAACAGCTGAAGATCTTGCATACGATGTTAAGAGCATCAAGGCATTCGAACTCGTTAAGGACGCTGCTAAGGTAACAGAAAAGGTTGTTACAGCAGAAGAATTCGACAAGATGAATGCGCCTGTTGAAGAAGCAGAAGAAAAGTCTGCAAAGAAGCCTGCTGCAAAGAAGACAACAACAGCAAAGAAGACAACTGCAGCTAAGAAGGAAACAGCAGAAGGCGAAGAAAAGAAGCCTGCAGCAAAGAAGACAACAACAGCAAAGAAGACAACTGCGGCTAAGAAGGAAACAGCAGAAGGCGAAGAAAAGAAGCCCGCTGCAAAGAAGACAACTGCAGCTAAGAAGACAACCGCAAAAAAGGCAGATAACGAATAATTATCTTTAAAACCTAATAAACCCAGTATAAGCCGCCCGAAAAGGCGGCTTATATAGCCGAAAAATATGATATTTGACGAAAGGATGAATTTTATGGCACTTGTACCAATGGTCGTGGAACAGACAAATCACGGTGAACGCTCTTTTGATATTTACTCAAGACTTCTCAATGACAGAATAGTGTTTTTGTGTGACGAAGTAAACGATACAACAGCATCTCTTGTTGTGGCTCAGCTTCTTTACCTTGAAGCACAGGACCCCGATAAGGATATTTCACTGTATATAAACAGCCCCGGCGGCTCAATTACAGCAGGCATGGCAATCTATGACACAATGAACTACATCAAGTGTGATGTTTCAACAGTTTGCATAGGTATGGCTGCAAGTATGGGCGCATTCCTTCTCAGTGCCGGTGCAAAGGGAAAGAGATTTGCCCTTCCCAACAGCGAAATTATGATTCATCAGCCTCTTATAAGCGGCGGACTCAAGGGTCAGACAACAGATATCAAGATTTATTCAGACCACCTTGTAAAAACCAAGGAAAAGATGAACAGAATCCTTGCTGAAAAGACAGGCAAGCCCTATGAAACAGTTTGTGCAGATACAGAAAGAGATAACTTTATGTCTGCAGATGAAGCGTGTGCATACGGCCTTGTTGATAAGGTAATTGCAAAGAAAGACTAAGTACCTATTTGCGAAAGGAACCGCATACAAAATCAGCGGTGAGTGAATTTTTAATGGCAGAAAACATCAAAGATAAAAGAATATGCGCTTTCTGCAAGAAAGACGAGGCCCAAGCAGGACACTTGATTCTTGGACCCGACGGAATCAATATCTGCGGCGGTTGTATATCTGTGTGTAACAGCATACTCGACAGTCTGGCAGAGGATGAGAAAAATGCGGCTGATGAAGAAGGACTGAACCTCGCAAACCTGCCCAAACCTTCCGAAATGAAGGAAATGCTTGATAAGTATGTTATCGGACAGGACAGGGCAAAGGTTACTCTTGCAGTGGCAGTTTATAACCATTACAAGAGAATTCTCCAGAAGTCTGACAGCGACGACGTGGAAATCCAGAAGAGCAACGTACTTCTTATAGGCCCTACGGGTGTTGGTAAGACTATGCTTGCACAGTCCCTTGCAAAGCTTCTGAAAGTGCCTTTCGCCATTGCGGATGCAACAACTCTTACAGAGGCCGGATATGTAGGCGAAGACGTTGAAAATATTCTTCTCAGACTTATACAGGCAGCAGATTTTGATATTGCGCTTGCAGAAAAGGGTATTATCTATATAGACGAAGTTGATAAGATATCCAGAAAAAGCGAAAACCGTCCAATTACCCGTGACGTATCGGGGGAAGGTGTTCAGCAGGCGCTTCTTAAAATTCTTGAAGGTACTGTTTCCAATGTTCCTCCCCAGGGGGGAAGAAAACATCCCAATCAGGAGTTCATACAGATAAACACAGAGAATATTCTGTTTATCTGCGGCGGTGCTTTTGACGGAATGGAAACGATAATTGAAAAGCGCAAGGGAAAATCGGGATTAGGTTTTGGTGCTGAAGTTCTCACCAAGGAAGAAAAGCGCAAGAGTGATGTTCTTAAATCAATCGAAGCTCACGACCTTGTAAAATACGGACTTATCCCTGAACTTGTGGGAAGAATTCCCCTTATAACATCTCTTGAACCCCTTGATACAGATGCTCTTGTGAGAATACTCACCGAGCCTAAGAATGCTCTTGTTAAGCAGTATAAGAAGCTGTTTTCAATGGACGGCGTAGAGCTTGAATTTGAAGACGAGGCACTAAGAGCAATAGCCGAGCTTGCAGGAAAGAGAAATACGGGGGCAAGAGGACTTCGTGCAATTACCGAAGAAATAATGACGGAAATTATGTACGGACTTCCCGACGATAAAGACCTCAGGAAGATTATAATAACAAAAGGCGCGGTTGAAAAAACTGCAGAGCCTATAAAGCAGTATTAAACACACATATCCGGCACAGTGTAAAAAGCCGTGCCGGGTATATTTATGAAAATCAAGAACAGGAAAGCACAATTCAATATGACACAAACAGCGACAATTTATTACCACAAACCCAGAATCAGAAAAACAAACACAAGAAAGGATGCCTTTGACTCAGCACAGTATAATTTAGTGCATATGAGCTTAGAATCCCAGAACAAATTCGACTCAGATATAAAGAACAGAACTCCCGACCCTGTAGTTTCAGGAAGAAAAGAAAAAGCTTTGCTCACAGAGTGCACAGTTCCTATGAGCAGTGTATTTAACTGTTGCGTAACAACACTGCGTTCCCTTGGCCTTACGGGAAAATACGACGGATTTTCATATATCTGCCGTGCGGTTGAAGAAATACTCAAGGACAAAGAACAGCCCCACTTTCAGAGCATCTATTACGACATAGGCAAGGAATATGAAGTTAACAGTTCTTCTGTTGAAAGAAGCATCAGATATTCCATCAGCTACATAAAGCGTTCCGGCAACCGCCCCACACTTGCGGCAGTTCTCGGAGATGCGCTTGGTGACGAAAAGAATTTCTCCAACAGCAAATTCCTTACAATACTTGCGGCAGATGTGTATGAAAAGCTCACTGCACTGGATGCTGAGTAGTTGGCACAGCGTACAACCTGTTATTTTTCAGAATACCAGCGTTATAAATTTATCAAAAATAAATATGGCGTTCATATATTGATGATATACTTACAAAAATAATATATTCGGAGGAAGATTATGTCAAATTTTATTTATATGCTTGAAGGCGAAGTTCCTGCAGCGAACACAGGTGATATGTGGACAATGCCGTTGATGCTTGTAGTGTTCATCGGTGCTATGTACTTCTTTATGATAAGACCTCAGAAGAAGCAGGAAAAGCAGATTGCCGAAATGAGAAACAATCTTATGGTTGGTGACGAAGTTACAACAAACGGCGGCATCCTCGGCAGAGTTGTGCACGTTAAGGATGACGTTGTAACACTTGAAACAGGTGCGGACAGACTTAAGATTAAGGTTCGCAAGTGGGCGATTGCAACAGTTGACAAGAAGGTTGATGAAAAGCCCAATGTTCCCAAAGGCGGATACAAGGTAACAGGCGTAAAGAAGGCAGAAGACAAGCCTGAACTCAAGTAATTTTCAAAGCGGCACATTTTTGTGCCGCTTTTTGCAAATTTAGAGAAATGGGGAGATGCGTGTTATGAAGAAAATAGCATTTACCGTAATAATGATTTTAACAGCAATTGTTTTTATCGGTTGTACTGTCGTGCCGAAAATAGAGGTGCTTCCGGGTGCGGATAAGCTGAAAGAAGAGCTTGAAATTGCAGAAGGGGAGGAAAATATCCCCGAAAAAGAGGAGGAAACACCCATAAATGTTTCGCTCCTTGCTAAAGAGGATTTTCTTACACCCGTCGAAGACTATTCCTGGGAAAGAGAATATAAACCCGAATATGTGGTGATTCATTTTACAAGTGCAGTGGTGATTTCAAAAGAAGATCCGTATAATATGGAAACTGTGCGGGGGATTTTTGAGGATAACGGACTCAGTATCCACTATATCATAGACAGAGAGGGGAATATATTCTGTTATATTCCTGAAGACAGAGCTGCCTGGCACGCAGGTAAGGGAACTTACGGGAATGATGAAAGACTCACCAATCTTATGAATAAATACTCCATAGGCATTGAGCTGCTTGCAATCGGCTCTGAAAAGGATATGGCGCAGTATCTCACAAAGGCAGAATATATGGCGCTTGACAGCTCTCTTGCAGGTTTTACCGACCAACAGTATGATGCGCTTGGTGGTTTGGTTAGTGACATATGTAAGAGAAACGGAATCCCCTTTGACAGTGAGCATATAATA
>JAZOLW010000028.1:0-6367 GCA_045653405.1 Eubacteriales bacterium
GGCAAGAAAATTTAATTGATGGGCGCTGGGGTCAAGGGTGCTCCCTTGTGGCTTTTGGGTTCTTTTGTCCACACAAAAGAACCTCGCCGAAGGCAAAAAACTAATTTTGATGAGAGCACCATTGATGCTCTCCGTCAACAATAAAATTGTAAGATTTTATTGTTGACAAATAAAGAGGCCCTGCCTCCGCCTCACTTTTCTAAAGTGAGGCAAAAGCCCCGATTGAAACTTCCGTTTCAATCGGGGCAATCTTTTACCTTTTATTTGTTCTTTGAAAGAAGCTCCATTTTGATATCCCACAGCTTCTTTGATAAATCAACATAATACTTGTGGGGGTTTTCAAATCTCTTTACTTCATCCCAGAGTCCTGCAATCTGCTCAAGACAGAAGCTGCGGATTTCCTCCAGCGACGGCTGTTCATAAACAAGTTTTCCGCCTATAAAAACGGGAACTAGCAACTCTTTTGCATAATAATCGGTAAGCGTCTTAGTTTTCCATGTTTCAACAGGGTCGAAAACAGTTCTCGGCTTTGTGTCATCAACAATTTCATCATATACACAAAGCTCGTCCGCCAAAGCCTTGCCTGTGCTCCTGTCATAGTATCTGTACAGTTTTTTATAGTGAGGATTTGTAATCTTTGAAGTGTTTTCACTCAGCTTTATCTTGGGAACAATCTCCCCGTCCTTTTCTATGGCAACCAGCTTGTAAACACCACCGAATACAGACTCGGATTTTGCAGTGATAAGTCGCTCGCCGACACCGAAAACATCAATCTCAGCTCCCTGTCTTATGAGGTCTGCGATAATATGCTCATCCAGTGAGTTTGACGCAACAATTCTGCAGCTTCCAAGCCCTGCCTCGTCAAGCATTCTTCTCGCCTTTTTGGAAAGATATGCAATATCTCCCGAATCAAGACGGATAGCAAAGTTTGTTATGCCCATAGGAACAAGTATATTCTTGAACGCCTTTATTGCATTGGGAACACCGCTTCCAAGAGTATCATACGTGTCAACAAGCAGTGTCACAGAGTTCGGGTACAGCCTGCAGTATGTTTCAAAAGCCTCATATTCTGTATCAAACATCTGCACCCAGGCGTGAGCCATTGTGCCGCCTGCAGGAACACCGTAAAGCTTGTCGGTTATTGTGCAGGCAGTACCTGCGCAGCCTCCGATATATGCCGCCCTTGCGCCCATAACAGCACCGTCAGCACCCTGCGCTCTTCTTGAACCGAACTCAAGGACCGTTCTTCCTGCCGCCGCCCTTACAATTCTGTTTGCCTTTGTGGCAATAAGGGACTGATGGTTAAGAGCGAGCAAAAGATATGTTTCAATAAGCTGTGCCTGAACAGCAGGAGCCTTAACCGTAAGAATAGGCTCTCCGGGGAATATGGGAGTTCCCTCTGGTATTGCATATATATCCCCTGTAAAGCGGAGATTTTTCAGATATTCGAGGAAATCCTCCTCAAACAGATTTTTTGTTCGGAGATATTCGATATCGCTGTCAACAAACTTGAAATTCTTTATAAATTCAATAACCTGCTCAAGTCCCGCACACACAGCAAATCCGCCGCCGTCGGGTACTCGTCTGAAAAATACGTCAAAATATGTAATTTCTTCGGCTCTGCCGTTTTTGAAATATCCTGCACTCATTGTCAATTCATAAAAGTCGCACAGTAACGCAAGATTTTCCTTTACCATATCAATTCTCCTTTTGTATTATGTCAGTTTCCCAAAGCAAGTTTGAAAACAAACTCCTTGAGCAACTCATATTTGTTTGTTCTTGAACTCTTGAAAAGCGTGTCATATTCAAGGCATATCTGCGAAGCATACTCCGAATATGTGACTTTTCCCGTAAAAGTTCTCGCCCTCTCGTTTATAACTGCCGCATTTTTCTTTACAACAAACTCGTGAATACCTGTTTTTTTAGCAATAATCGCTGTACCGTCCCCTGCTTTCATCAGCTTTTCCACGGTACATAAGTCAAATACAGCTTTGGACAATAATCCGAAAACTCCACCCACAGCATCGTCCTTTGACTTTGCCGATGCAACATATATTCTCAGCGTTTCCATAGCCGATGCATAGTCACCCTTGAGCGTATAGGATGAAATATCAAACACCAAAGCTTCTTCGCTCTTTTTGCATATAAAATCTATGTCTTCTCTTGTCAGAACATTTCGTCCCTCATTTGCAAGATAACTGATACACTTGTCAATCTCATTCTTAAGCGTGGTCATATCACAGCCCACATAGTTGCTCATATACATGGCAACACTTCTGTCAAGTTCTATGTGTGCTCTGTTGAAATGCTTGAGTATCCACGCACCGAGAGATGCACTTCCGCTTGCTTCATGCTTGAAATTGACCGTCAGTGCAGATTCTGTAATCTGCTTGTATATTCTCTTGCTGAGAAATTTTTCGTCCCCTGCATAAAGAACAAATACAATTATAACACCTTCGTCGGGGTCCTCAATTCTTGACATAAACTGCTGTTCTTCCTTCTTTGTAAGACCGTCAAGAACAGGTGCTATAAGACGCACAAGGCGGTATGAGGTTTCATCATTTTCTTCCATTACTGAAAACATATCCATAGTCTGAGCAGGAGCAGTGTCACAGGCGTTTATAAATGCCTCAAAGGAAAACTCATCTCCGTAAAGAGTCTTGACGTTAAGGGACCTGTTTCCGCAAGCGCGCATGAGCTGTTCGCAGTAATGGTTTTTTGTATATTCTTCCTCGCCGTAAAAAACATATGCACCGGAGAGATTTCCGCTTTTTATGCGTTCTTTAAGTAAACCCACATTTGCCGCGTGAACATCTGCGGGTTTTGGATTATATGCGTTTTTAGCCAAAGAAAATCCCTCCTGTTTGTTTTCGCAAAACGGTTAACGTATCGCCTGACACAGCATTAGTGTAACCGACATTAACGACATTATAAATACATAAAAATAAACTGTATAGGCTTTTGATTTTGAAGCCGTTACAAATCCTGCTATAACAAGCACTGCCATAAAGACCGCAAAGGATAAATCCGGCAAATCGGTCTGTATGTATGAATATTTAAGCCCCGAAAAGAAGTGTGCAGTTCCATAGATAAAATCCGAAAGTCTGGAAATGATATCAGCGAAAGCAAAGGACAAAAATCCCTTTCCCGTAAAAGACACCACAATGCTCAGCCACGAAACAATCATACATATCTGGGCAGGCAGCACTGCAAACAGAGAGCTGAAAGCAGATACCAAAGACACTCCCCCAAATGCACACGCACTGTAAGCAAAAGTAAAACAGAAACAGCTTGCCGACATCATAAGAACGCCCGCTGCATACCGCAGAAACGGTCTGTATTCCAGTCTTTTTAAAGTTATATCGGTAATAAAGCCGGAACAGGCAATTCCAGTACAGGAAAGAACAGACAGTCTGAAACTGACATCAAAAATTGCATTAGGGTCAATAAGACATATAAGTGCCGTTGCAAGAAGCAGACTGTGAGTGCATCCGTGCCGTTTTCCGTAAACAACTCCTGCTGTGGAAATCATTATCATAACCGCACTTCGCAGTGCTGATTTTGAAAAACCGCAGGCGCACAGATACATTGCCCCTAAAATCGCAAGCAGTAAAACTCTCATACGTCTGTCCGGGATAATCAGCGTGAACAGGAGTGAAAGACACCCCATTATAACCGAAAAATGAAGTCCCGAAACGCACAGCAGATGTGTCATTCCACTTTTTGTAAATGCATCAAGGTCGCTTGAGTCAAAACCGCTTTTATCACCGAACAGTAAAGCCTTGCACAAGGCGGTGCTTCTTTCAAAAGCTTCCTTGCCCTGTATGTATTCAAGAACTTCAAGCACTCTGCTCCATACCGCTTCTCTTATTACTCCGCCCACAGACACACGCTTGCCTGCATAATCCACACCAAGCTCTTCAATGTCATATATCTCGCAGTGTACTCCTTTGCCTTTAAGCCAGGACACTGTATCAAATGAGCTGTTCTTTTTGTTTTCCGTCATTCTCAGCTTTGCATCAAAAGTAAGACGCACGCCCTCTTTTATAAAATGCCCCGAACTGTTTATGCCGTACACCTTAAAAGTTTTGTTGAATTCTTTTCCGTCTGCCGAAACTATTTCAACAAACATTCCGCCTGAACTGTCTACATCTTCGCGGACTGCATATCCTTCAAATCTGTGAGGCTCGTTTCCGAGAATTTCTGTTACTTTCTCTGCATAGATGTTTCCGTTATAATACATCGGAACGCATCTTATCAAAGTCGCGGCAAGAAAAAGTGCAACAATAAACAAACCCGAAGAAAGAAATCTTTTGCCTCCCGACAGAAACAGAGCTGTAACTGTAAGTAACACAACTGCTGACAGGATAAAGAGATAAAGCCCCTTGCCCGTACCCGTCATTATAAGAGCAGTAAGTATAGGAACGCTGAGAAATGCAACTGACAGCGAAATTGTCTTAAAGTTCCTTTTAAAGAATACAGATAACTGCATAGTGCCTGCTAACCTTAGAAATTATTTACTGCCGTGTTTTAAAGAATCAACCGATACGGCTTTCTTCTGAACAACGGCAAGAGCGGGAATCAACACAAGCTGTATGACAATTCCGGGTATCCCTGCAGTGAGAGCAGCGTAAACAGCAACAAGACTTACACCTTTATGTGTAACTCCGAAAATATTTACTGCCGCAAGAACTCCTGCTGCATTTATAATTCTGCCTGCAATCTGTGCGATAAAAACACTTACTATATTGATAATTATATCAGCAATTCTTGCTTTTGAAAATACTTTTTGAGAAAATAAACCGCAAAACAGTCCGTATGCTCCTGTTTCAAGCATCATAAACGGCACTTTTATAAGAATCGGCATCGCTCCTCCCGTTATAAGAAAGGAAAGAACAGGTGAAAGAAGTCCGCAAACCAATCCCGAAACAGGACTTACAATAAGACCTGCCAACATTGCAGGAATATGCATAGGAAGAAACACCTTTCCTGCTGTTTCTCCAAATATATGAAACGCCTGGGGAAGCAGTGCTCCCAATGCGCAGAATACTGCTGTAAGGGTTATAAATCTGGTTTTTGACACGGTAAAACTCCTTTCGGGTATTGCAATATACTGTGTTTTGCAGATATTGTTTGATACAGGGATAATTTGTCACAATATCTTTGCCCATTTTAAATTATATGCACCTTATATATGAAAACAGTTCAAATCCGCCGTAATATTCAATGATTTTGTTAACCGAATGTCGAAAACATCAAAAAGGCTTTGCAAAAAAGCTCGCATTTTCCCGTTTAATCACGGTATGACCTTAAAAGTTTGAACGAAATTGGTACAAATTGTCATTCGACATTATTTATCGGTAACTATTTCCAACAATTACATATTTTTTCACGGTGTTTTATTGAGTTATTATTAATATGCAGAAAAAGAAAGTTATTTCTTGTAAATGCAAAAATATAATGCTAAAATCAAACTGCGCAAGGAAAAAAGAAGAAAAAACAATTATTTCGTATGAAAGGAGAACGAAAAATGGCATTTACAAGTCAGAAAAAGCGTGTACTTATTGCGGACACCAACGGGGATTTCCGTCGCGGGATGAAAGAGAACCTTATAAAGGCTGGGTATGATACCGTAAGAGAATGTGCCGACGGGAACGATGCAATTCGTGAGGCACAGAGCTTTTGTCCCGATGCAATTATACTTGACCTTATGCTTCCCGGTAAAGACGGGGTAGAAGTCATAAGCCGTATTAAATCAATGAAAATCTCCCCTGCTCCCGTATTTATAATAGTTACTTCAGTATGTAACACTGCAATGCTGGGTGACGCTATGTCGGCAGGTGCAGACTACTGTATGCTCAAGCCCTGCGATTATTCTGCAATTACCGCAAAAATCACCAAGGCACTTGCAGGAAATACCGCCGTACAGCCTGTAAAGACTTCGGAATTTTCACTTCCCGATATGGAAACACAGGTTACAAAAATTATTCATCAGATTGGTGTTCCCGCACACATAAAAGGTTATCAGTACTTAAGATGCGCCATTATGATGACGGTTGAAAACGCAGACCTTATAAATTCCATAACGAAGGAACTTTACCCCTCTGTTGCCAAGGCTTACGGAACAACCTCTTCAAGAGTTGAGAGGGCAATCCGTCACGCTATAGAGGTTGCGTGGGACAGAGGCGATGTGGATGTAATAAACTCATATTTCGGGTACACTGTACAGAGTGCGAGGGGTAAGCCCACCAACAGCGAGTTTATTGCACTTATATCGGACAATCTTCGATTGAAGAATAAGCTTGCCGTATGATACGAATGAATGTTACTTTTCGTTTGTGCGAAAAGTAACCAAAAGCACCCGAGG
>JAZOLW010000029.1:0-31054 GCA_045653405.1 Eubacteriales bacterium
TGGTGGATACTATTCTGTGTTGGCTGTGAACGGTTGCGAAAAGCTTACTATTCCATCGTATAATTACAATTATAATTATAATATGAGTTTTTATTGGGATGACAAGACCGTTTCTTGGAGCAGTTCTTATTTTGACGCCAAAGATGTAACATACTACTACGCAGCCATAGTATAAATGGAAAGCGAGGAATACTTATGACAACAGCAGGAAGAATACTGATAATTCCAAAGGGTGAATGGAATGCAGACACGGATTACGATATGCTCGACCTTGTAAGACACAGCAATGCATCTTGGATTTCCAAGAGACCAAACAAGGGGATAGAGCCTTCCGAAGCAAATTCGGATGATTGGCAGGTAATGGCTAAAGACGGAGTTTCGGCGTAACAAAAAGAAGGCACAACTGAAAGGTTGTGCCTTTTACATTGCATTTCATCTTGCATTTCATCTTGCATTTGCTGCAAAATAATGGAGATAATTGTTTCAAAAATAAGAGTGATATCGTTAAATTTAAACACCCGAAAGCATTGTGGTTGACACGAAAAACAAGAAAACCGTTCAACACGAACGGTTTTCTTGTTTGGTCGAGGTGACAGGACTCGAACCTGCGGCCCCATGGTCCCAAAGCACGTACTCTACCAACTGAGCCACACCTCGTTAAATTAAATGTGCCGAACAGATTGTCAGCCTATGTATTCTATCATAACAGGAACTGTTTGTCAAGCATTTATGGCACAATTGTATACATAAAGAATGGGAACACAATTTTTTCGCAAATTTGCTCAAAGTGCTTGACAAGTAGAAACAAGTGTGATATAATTTCATCACTTTAATTCATTAAAACGCTAAAGGAGAAATCACCATGAAAAAGACACTTGCCGTTATTCTTGCGGCTATGATGGTATTCACAATGTTTGCATTCACAGGATGCAACAAAGAAACAGCAGACGATGGAGCAAACACACTTGTTTGCGGCGTAACCATCTTTGAAAACATGAACGAGTTGGACGAAAACGGCGAATGGACCGGCTTTGAAACAGAGTTTGCACAGGAAGTTGGTAAGCTCATCGGTATGAACGTAGAATTCCAGGAAATCGACTGGACACAGAAGTATAACGAACTCGCATCAGGCGCAATTGACTGTATCTGGAACGGCTTCACAGCTAATTCCTCTGATAACGGCGTTAAGCGTTCTGACCTTGTTGACTTTACATACGGCTATATGCTCAACCAGCAGTGTATCGTAATCAGCAAGAACAACGCAGAAACAATCAAGACAGTTGAAGACCTTGCAGGTAAGACAGCAGGTGTTGAAGGCGGAAGCGCAGGCGAAAGCTACGCAGCAGAAATAATCGGCGACGGCAAAATCGAAAAGTACCCTGCTCAGAACAAGGCATTTATTGAAGTTAAGACAGGCGCTGTTGATTTCGCAGTAATGGATATCGTTCTTGCAAAGAACATCTGTGGACAGGGCGACTATGCTGACCTTATGATAGTTGAAGAAATCGTACTTGATTCTGAAATATATGCAGTTGGCTTCGAAAAGAACAGCGAACTTACAGCAAAGGTAAACGAAGCAATCAAGACACTCTTCGATAACGGAAAGATGGCAGAACTTGCTCAGAAGTACGGCTTTGAAAATACTGTTCAGTTCGTAGAAAATATCGACTAAATAACGAACAAAGGAAGTAAAAATGTCAATAACATGGCCTTTATTTATTCAGGTAACATTAAGGTTACTTGAAGGGTTTAAAACTACATGCCTGATTTTTGCGCTAACACTTGTGTTAGCGCTTCCTTTGGGTTTGGTTATATCTTTTGGTTCAATGTCAAAGTTCAAGCCTCTGGCATACATAACAAAAGTATTTGTGTGGATAATTCGCGGAGTGCCGCTGATGCTTCAGATATTTGTTGTGTTTTATGTGCCGAGATTAATATGGAACTTACCGGCATTCACACGATTTAATGCGGTTATCGTGGCATTTGTCATAAACTATGCATGCTATTTTTCAGAAATTTACCGCGGAGGCATAGAATCTATTGCCAAAGGGCAGTATGAGGCAGGCCAGGTGCTGGGAATGACCAAAACACAGGTGTTTTTCAGAATAATACTGATGCAGGTTGTAAAGCGTATAATCCCGCCTATGTCAAATGAAATTATAACGCTTGTTAAGGACACAGCCCTTGCGAGAGTTATTATGGTAGCGGAAATACTGAAGGTGGCGGAGGAATACACTGCTTATGCACTTATATGGCCCATGTTCTATACGGCGGTATATTACCTTGCTTTTGTTGGAATGCTGACGCTTCTTTTCGGTTATATTGAAAAGAAAATGGACTACTATAAAGGTTAATTTCTGAAAGGAGCTTTTGATTATGGCATTGCTTGAAGTAAAAAATATACGCAAGAGCTTTGGTAAGAACGAAGTTCTCAAGGGAATTGACTTTTCTATGGAAAAAGGAGAAGTAGTTTCAATTCTCGGCTCATCGGGAAGTGGAAAAACAACTCTTCTCAGATGTCTGAATTTTCTTGAAACGCCCGGCGAGGGAAGCATATCGGTTGCGGGAAAAGAAATTTTTAACGCAATGGACGAAAAAAAGCTGTCTGATAAGCAGACGAGAATGAATCATCTCCATTTCGGACTTGTTTTCCAGTCATTTAATCTGTTTCCACAGTATACCGTAATGAAAAATCTCACTCTTGCCTGCGAGCTTCTTGAAAAAGAGAAAAAGGCAGAGGGAATGTCAAAGGAACAGATACACAAAAGAGCAGAAGACCTTCTTGCTAAAGTAGGACTTTCCGAGAAAGCTGACGCATATCCCTGTGAGCTTTCCGGCGGTCAGCAACAGAGAGTTGCTATAGCAAGAGCCTTGATGCTTAACCCCGAAATACTCTGCTTTGACGAGCCGACAAGCGCCCTTGACCCCGAACTTACCGGTGAAGTTCTCAAAGTTATAAGAGGACTCAAGGATAAGGATACTACAATGATTATTGTAACCCACGAGCTTGGCTTTGCAAGGGGAGTATCCGACAGAATTATCTTTATGGCAGACGGAGTAATAGAGGAAGTCGGAACACCTGATGAAATATTTGATAATCCCAAGAGCGAGAAAACAAAAGCGTTCTTAAGTAAGTCACTTGAAAATCCCTAATGAAAAATGATTGCAAACTAATTGCAACAGTTTTTATATAGAATCCTCAAATAAATCCAATATTTAAAAAAATAAAAAAATTATACCTGGCGTCAATCAACGTCAGGTTTCTTTTTTATAGTTATAGGGCTAACTGCTATGGCTTTTTATGGACTTTCTACTGCTTGTTGCACTTGATATTATAACTCAGCCTGAAATGCTTATATCTATGCAACAAGACTGCGGAACAAACAGTGAAAATATACGTCAAAAAATTGTAATAATTGTTATATATTGTATGTTTGCCAAGAATTAGCGGCACAAAAAACTATTGACAAACGGATGTCAAAAAGCTATAATTATATATGTATATCTATAATAATAGGGGTAACTATGCCCATTTGCATTTTTGTAAAGTTGGAGGCTGTCAAATGAGAGAAAAAACAACGAAATCCCGAGGCAAAAAAATTGTTCTTGCGGTTGTTTTGATTATACTTGCAGCAGTCGCGGCGGTAGCTGTGAAAAACTATAATAATCTTAAAGCTTTATACATCGGTCTTACTACTTCAACAGAACAAATAAGTACCGGTATAGAACAAAACAAGCAGGAAACTGCCAATGCCTTGTCAAATGCAGGTTTGAATATTTCCAAAGAAGATTTTGATAAAATGAATGACGGCTCTCTCTCCCCGGAACAGATAGAGCAGTTGCTCAAGGACAGCCTAGACGGAAAACAGAGCGATACTGAAAAAGAAGATAATCTGCAAGCGGAAGACCCTGTTGTGAATGTACCTGATGTGTCAGGGGACGGACAGAATACAGAGAATGCTGAGAATACAGAAACGTCAGATTCTGAAAACAAAACAACAGAAAGCACAAATCCGTCAGAAGAAAAAAGCGAAATGCCCTCAGACAGAGCGCAACAGACTGTTCCCGAAATCAAACCGGAACCAACTGTTCCGAATAACCAGGTAACAGACGGCACAACAAATTCGCTTGTGATGTCTGAAGCCGAATACAATGAAAAGGTTGCAGAATATGTTGCAAAAATGTATGTAATTAAATCTGAGTTTCTTGGTATTCTCGGTGATTTTGAAAATACCATAAAGAGCCAGTATTTATCTTTACCGAAAGAGCAAAGAACAACTGCTACAAAAGCAAAAATAGTTTCGGACAATATGGAATATGTTTCATCTCTTGAAGCACAGTGTGATGCGCGTGTTGATGCGGTTATCAATGAGCTTTATGAGCTTATGAAAGCCAATGGAAAAGATACGGCACTGGTTGATGCTATCAAGACAGCTTATTTAAATGAGAAAGAATTGAAAAAAGCATATTATGTAAGCTTATATAAATGATGAAGATAATCTACAGTGATTTGTTATAGAGGAAGGAAGGAACCACACGATGAAAATGATTAGGCGAGTAATTGCCCTTGTGCTCACAGCTGTAATGCTTATACAGCCTTTGACATTTGCGGCAAGCGTTACAGACTTTTATGATTTTCCCAATGACTGGTCAACAGAGGCAATGACTGCCGCTGTAAAGAACGATTTGCTCAGAGGTGACGGAGACGGATTTATAAATCCCGGAAGGAATCTTACAAGAGCAGAGCTTGCTGCTATAATGGTAAGAGCTTTTGGTGCTACCATTATGTCAAATGAGCAGAAGTTCAATGATGTTAAAACAGCAGACTGGTTTTATAATGACGTTTATAAGGCAGTTCAGATGCAGATTATGCAGGGAACAGGTGAGACTACATTCGCACCTCAGGCTTCCATCACAAGACAGGAAGTGTTCACTGTTGTTGCAAGAGCACTTTGCCTTACAGACGGAGACAGTGTGGGCCTCGGAAAATTCTCTGACAGCAACGAGATAAGTGACTGGGCAGAAGCACCTATCGCAGCACTTATCGAAAACAACTACATAAACGGATATCCCGACGGAACACTTGATCCGCTCGGTAAGATTACAAGAGCAGAGCTTGCTCAGCTTCTTCATAATCTTTTCAGAACATATATCAGCGTCGGTGGATACTATATGACTGTTGCTGAGGGCTCAGTTGTTGTAAGAACAAGTGACGTTCATCTTGAAAATCTTACTATAAACGGCGACCTCATTATCGCAGACGGTGTTGGCGCAGGAAACTTTGATCTTAAATCCGTAACCGTAAACGGCAGAATTCTTGCCCGCGGCGGTGAGGGTGCTGTTACATTCAAGGATGTAAAGGTTACAGACGGTGTTATTATATTTGACCCTAACGGCACAGTTAACTTCAGAAACTACAGAGACGAAGCCCCCTTTAAGAACCTCACCGAACTCACTCCTGCAACCTTCCTCAAAAAACAGCAGGACAACGGGTATGTCGGCGGCGATTCCGGAGGCGGCGGTGGTTCAACAACCTTTGAAACTGTAGATACAGCAATCACTCTTACAGCACCTGTAACCGGAGCAGTTCCCCAGACAACAATAGATGCTCCCACCTATACCGCCACTGTACAGTGGTCTCCTGTAGTAAGCGGTACGTTTGCCGGTGATGTTGCGTATACGGCAACAATCACTGTTACACCTAAAAGCGGATACACTCTTACAGGTGTAGGAGCAGACAGTTATACCGTTAACGGCAACGCAACAACACACGCTGCAAATGCAGGTACAGTTTCGGTTTCCTTCCCCAAAACTGAACCTACAGTGATTGATACAGCGATTACACTTACAGCCCCCGTTGCAGGACAGACACCTCAGACCTCTATAAATGCTGAAACTTATACCGCACAGGTAGTGTGGAACCCTGCGGTAAGCGGAACATTCGCTCACTATACAGATTACGAAGCAACAATAACCATTACACCTAAAGCAGGATACACTCTCAACGGTGTTGCTGCGAACAGTTATACAGTTAACGGCAACGCAACAACACACGTTGCAAACTCAGGTGTTGTTTCATATATATTTGATAAGACAGCTCCTGCTGTTGTTGACAGAAACATTACTCTTACAGCTCCCGTTGTAGGAGAAACACCACAGACAACAATCGATGCTCCTACATATACAGCGACCGTTAATTGGTCACCTGCAGTTGCCGGAACATTTGATTACTACACAGACTATACAGCGACAATTTCAATTACACCTAAAACAGGCTATACACTTACAGGTGTTGCAGCAAACAGCTACACAGTCAACGGCAATGCAACAACCCACGCTGCGAATACAGGCGAAGTATCATACACCTTCCCAAAAACAGAAAGCAAGCCCATAGACAGAACCCTTCCTCTTACAATTCCTGCAATAGACAATGTGCCTATGCGTTCTTTCAGCGGTGAGGGCTATACAGCAACAGTAGTGTGGACACCTGCACACTCTGTATTCGGATATGATACAGATTATGTTGCAACAATTACAATTAACCTTGAAGACGGATACAGAGTACCCGACGAAGCGTATATAGTAGCCGGCGCAGACAGCGTTGTGACTAACGGTAACAAGACAGTTGTTACGGCAAAGTTTGCAAAATTTGGTTCAACACCTATTACCGGGGCATTTGAAATTGAAGAACCTGTTGCAGGAAATGTGCCACAGACTTCAATAGAAACAGCACAATATAAAGCAGAAATCGTTTGGTCACCTACTGTAAACGGAACTTTTGACTACAACACTGTATATACAGCAGAGATTAGAATTGTAGAAACAAAAGAAGGTTTCACAGTTAACGGAGTACCTGCAAACAGCTATACAGTAAACGGAAATGCTACAACTCACGGTGCTAACGCAAATGTTGTAACATATACATTCCCCAGAACAGAAGATGCAGTAATTGATACAGCAATCACACTTACAGCACCTGTTGCGGGAGAAGAACCTCAGACAACTATTGATGATAATGATACATATACAGCAACAGTTGAATGGACACCTGCGGTAAGCGGAACTTTCGGTTATTATCAGGACTATACTGCTACAATTACAATTACACCTAAAACCGGCTATACACTTACAGGTGTATCTGCAAACAGCTATACAGTAAACGGAAATGCAACAACTCATTCTGCAAATGCAGGTGTTGTAGTATATACATTCCCTAAAACCGAGCCTGCGGTAATTGATACAGCGATTACAGTTACTTCCCCTGTGGCAGGAGAAGCGCCCCAGACTACAATTGATGCTGAAAGTTATACAGCAACAGTAGTATGGGCACCGACAGTAAGCGGAACATTTGCCTACTATACAGATTATCAGGCGACAATAACCATTACACCTAGAGAGGGCTACACTCTTGCAGGTGTGCTTGCAAACAGCTATACAGTAAACGGTAACGCAACAACACACGTTGCAGGATCAAATGCTGTAACATATGCTTTCCCCAAAACCGAGCCTGCAGTGATTGATACAGCAATTACTCTTACAGCACCTGTGGCAGAGGAAGTGCCTCAGACAGCAATTGATGCAGAAACATACACAGCAACAGTTGTATGGATACCAACCGTCAGCGGAACATTTGATTACTATACAGAGTACAAAGCAACAATTACAATTACACCTAAAACAGGTTATACACTTACGGGCGTTGCGGCAAACAGCTATACAGTAAACGGAATTTCAATCAACCACGCCGCAAACGCAGGTGTTGTGGAATACACATTCCCCAAAACAGCTCCTGCGGTAATAGGTACAGAAATTAATCTTGCAGAGCCTGTTGCAGGGGAGATTCCTCAGACAGAAATTGATGCTCCTACCTATAAAGCGGTTGTTGAATGGAAACCAACAGTTGTCGGAACATTCGGTTACTATACAGAGTATACGGCAAAAATTACAATAGAGCCTAAAACAGGATATACCGTAACAGGTGTTGCGGCTGACAGCTATAAAGTAAATGGTAATGCAACAACCCACGCAGCAGATTCAAATGTTGTTGAATATACCTTTACAAAGACAGAGGAAAAGCCTCTCAGCAATGAAATCAGCATTGTTTCTCCTGTACCCGGTGAAACTCCCGGAACATCATTCGTAGGAGAAGGATATACAGCAAATGTATCCTGGACGGGCGAACTCAGCCCTGCAGGTAAGTTCAAGTATGATGTAGAATATACAGCAACGGTTACAATTACTCCGAATACAGGATTCACATATCCCGTTGAACCGGAATACATTTGGTCAGGAACAGGAACTGTAAAGAGCATGACTACTTCTGCTGACAAGAAACAGGTAACTGTAGAATTCTACGAAACTAAGTCTACCGATATAAACGGTATGCTCAACATAACTGCACCTGTAGCAAACAAAGTTTGTGTACAGCCTGCAGGCACAGTTCTTACAGGAACAGGATATTCTGCAACTGTGACATCCTGGTCAGACGGCTTCCTTGCAGATAATAAGTTTAAGTACGGTACAGAATATACAGTAACAGTTGAAGTAACTCTTGAAGACGGTTATTCAGTACCCGCAAGCGGTTTCAGCGTTGTTGGCACAACAGAAGTAACAAATACACCTGTTGATGCAAACGGCAAAACAACCGTAACCGTAAAATTCCCCGTAACAGACAATCTTGTAGGCAAGGAAATCAACGTAACAGCACCCGTTGCAAACGCAATAAACACAAGTAACACAGTAACAGGTGACGGATTTACAGCAACAATCGAGTGGATTCCTGCAGTTGCTGTTGGCGGGAAGTTTGCTTACGATACAACCTACACAGCAAAAATCACTGTAATGCCCGATGACGGATATACACTTGACGGTATCGGTGAAGACGAATTTGTTGTAACAGGAGCGAAAAGTGACACTAACGCCGCAAACTCTGACACAGTCAATGCAACATTTGCAAAGACAGATGCACTCGTCGGCAATGAAATTAATGTAACAGTACCTGTTGCATATGAAATTAACCCAAGCAACACAGTAACAGGTGACGGATTTACAGCAACAATCGAGTGGAATCCTGTGCTCAATGCAGGCGACAGATTTGCTCACGATACTGTTTATACAGCAACAATTACAGTAGCACCCAATGCAGGCTACACGCTTGAGGGTGTTGATGTAAACTATTTTGAAGTTCCCGGAGCAGTAAGCGTAAGCAACGATGCAAATTCCGGCACAGTTATAGCAACCTTTGCAAAGACTGATAAGCTCGTTGGCAATATAATTAATGTAACCAAACCTACAGCGGGTATTGTAAACACAAGCAATACAGTAACAGGCGACGGCTTTACAGCAAATATTGAATGGAGCCCCGCAGTTAATGTAGGCGATGCATTTGACTATGATACTGTTTATACAGCAACAGTTACAGTAGCTCCCAAGACAGGCTACACACTTAACGGTGTAAGCGAAGATTACTTTGTAATAAATAATGCAGTAAGTGCAAGCAATGATGAAAACGCAGGAACAGTTATTGCAACATTCGAAAGAACTGCAAAGAGAATCGGCAATAGGTTTACAATAACACAGCCGAGAGCACACGCAGATACTTATGAAACATCAATAAGTGGCGAAGGCTTTATAGGTACAGTTTCCTGGACACCTAACCCTGTATTGACCGGCAGTTATTACAATTACAGCACAGAATACACTGCGAAAGTTACAATAACTCCCACAAACGGATACACAGTTGACGGTATTCCCGCAGCAAGCAACTTCTTTACTGTTTCTGTTAAAGATCCTGCAGGATTTGTACAAATCAAGGATGGTTTTGTTCCTCAGACAGTGATTACAACATCCGGCGGCGTTAAGGTTGCAGTTGTTGAAATTCCCTTTACAGAAACCGAAGCAAAACTTGGTGCAGATATCGGTGATGAAACACCTACACCTTCTGTAACAGAAGATTATTTCAAAGCAACAATCAGCGATGACGTTGTAGCAGGAAGTGGCGGAACGGTTGAATCTGCCACAACAGAACTTACTTATAATGCCTCAACTGTTGACAGCTGGAAGCAGGAGGCTATTGAAAATGGAGCAGATATAAGCCTGTTTGGTTTGCTTGCAAGTGACAACATTGCATATGGTCAGGTTTACTATGCAAGAATTGAGGTTACAGCTGCAGACGGATATACCGCAAGAGGTATAATGCAGAATGAAGATCCCTTTACAACAGTTAACCCTGATACAGAAATCGTAACCTGGTGGGTAAAACCCGGTTCAGACGGAAATGTGGCAATTGTAATTGTCAGATTCCCCAAGACACTGGATGCAGTAAACCGCGTTCTCGATATTACAGCTCCTGTACCCGAAATAGCACCTGTTACCAAGGTAGTTCACGAATCTTACCTTGGCGGAGAAACTGCCGTTAACTGGTTTGTGAAAGACAAAAACACAAATCAGTGGGTGGCTCATACAGGCGACTTCTGGTATAACAGAGAATACAAGGCAGAGCTTACAATCACACCCGCAGATGGCTTTACAACAGAGGGATTTAATGAAAACTCCTTTGAAGTTAGCGACAATGCAACAGTTATTTCAGTAAAATATGATACTGCAACCTCAAAGGTGACAGTTGAATATCAGATTACCGATAAGAAAGAAATAAGCTCAGCACTCGGACTTACAGAGCCTGTAGTTCACGTGGCACCTTCTGACTCTTTCAGTGGAGAAGGCTATACCGCGGCAGTTGAATGGGCACCTGACGATGCTACATTCAAATATGATACCGTATATGTTGCAACAGTACATCTCACACTTGAAGAAGACTATAAGGTTCCTACAGGAGATTACACAGTAGCCGGTTCACAAAGCGTTGTTGCAGATACTGACAAGCTCACAGTTACTGTAACTTATGCGGCAATAGAAACAGAGCCGATTCATACAGAATTTGCTGTCACAGAACCCGTACCCGGAGGACTTCCTCAGACAAGTGTTGACTGTGGTAACGCAGACGGTTGTTATACAGCAGATGTTGAATGGTTCTGCTATGAAAACGGAGCTTTCGTACCGTTTACAGGTACAGAGTTCGGCTATAACAGAATTTATAAGGCAAAGATATCAATCGAGCCTATCGACGGATACTCAACACTCAGAATTCCTGCAAACACCTATACAGTAAACGGCGTGACAGCAACTCACGATGAAGGTGCGGATGAATTTGAATTCACATTCGATATAACTGAAAAGAAAAAGATAGACAAGACACTTCCTCTTGAAATTCCCGAAATTGACGCAACACCTATGTATACATTCATTGGTGAAGGCTATACAGCGGATGTTGAATGGAACCTTGTAGCAGGTGAAACGGTATTCGGATATGATAAGGAATACATTGCAACAGTTACAATTGACCTCGAAGCCGACTACTCCGTACCGGATGAAGACTACGTTGTAAACGGAGCAAAGAGCGTAACCTCGGATGCTGACAAGCTGGTTGTTACAGTAGTATTCAATGTAATAAATTCCACAACAATCCACACATCACTTGAACTTACAGCACCTGTAGCAGGGGAAACCCCTGTAAGACAGATTGTATGTACAGATGCATCTGCAGACGGATGCTTTACAGCCGAAGTTAAGTGGTTTGATGCAGACGGCAACGAGCTTGTGGAAACAGGCACAGAAACCTTTGCATACGGAACTGTATATACAGCAAAGATTACAATAACTCCGGCTACAGGATTTACAACAGTGGGCATTCCCGAAAACGGTTATACCGTAAACGGAGAAGCAACTGTACATCCTGAAAATGCAAATGTAGTTGAATTTACATTCCCTGAAACCGAAAACGAATATATTGTAAGATTCTTTGATGGTTATGGTCAGTACTTTGAAGATGCTACTTTGTACAACGCAGACCTTAATGAAGCTGAAGGTGTTTATACTGTTAAGGAAGGAACTTTCCCTCACGAAATTACTGCATATGACGGAGTAGATGTTCTTGATACAAAGTTTGGATTTATCAGAGACTATTCAATGCTTCTCAGCGGAGACGCAAAGTCCGGTGTTGATGCTGTGGATGAAAGATATAAGAATAACGAAATCCACGAAATCAAGAATACCTATTGGTATGTAAAGGACGGAGTATGGACTGAGTTTGACAGCACTGTTGAACTTGAACCCGGTATAACAAACGTGTTCATAAACTCTCAGCTTATCGACTTGAAGATTGAAGTTCCCAAGATAGCAGACTTCTCACTTGACCTTAAGACCAACTATGAGGTTGACGGAAGAGTTGCTGATGCATTCAAGGATATTATTTTTGCTGAAGGCAACGAACAGAATATCATTCGCATTTTCTCAGACGAAAAAATAACAGCAAAGCTCCTTGAGAAGCTTGTTGAAAAGGAACTTATCGATGCTGACGGAAATATCCTTAACCAGCACAGAGAAATCTACCTTGTTGACGTACTCGGCAAAGCAAGACTCAGACAGATGATTGATGATGTTGTGGGAGATGCAATAGCAGAGGACGGAGATATCGTCGGTGAAATCATCGAGAGATTTGAAACATTTGATGACTCACAGAAAGAACACGTTGTAGAGGCGTTCCATAAATTGTTTGAATCAATTCTTGAGAAAGAGCTTGATGCAACAATGAAGAATGAAGTCAGAACTGTTGTATATGACTTCTTCGATGCGATGTCTCTTGAGGATATCAAAGCAATCGTAAATGCTCACATAGCACATATGATTGAGGGTGGACGCGAAGCAGAAGTAAGAACTCTTATGGAGGATATGCTTCAGGTATACAAGGATGCAGATTATGACGGTCTCAAGTCCTATGTAACAACATTCATCAAGGATAACAAGAACGACAGCGATATAAGTGCTGAGCTTACAAAGTATATCAAGAGCGAAATCAAGGCAGGTAACCTCAATGATGAGCTTAAAGGCTACATAGCAGGTTACGACGGCTATGATACCGTTGTTGAATTTGTGGCAGGTGAGGATCTTGAAACTCTCGTTGATGCACTTGGACTGAAATCAGATGTTGATTTTGTTAAGTCTGCAATTTACAGTGCAATAGACATGAACAGAGCTGACTTCAAGGAATCTATACGTGTATCTGCAGGCATTGATCCTGAGATATTTGAACAGCTTACAAATGCTGACATCAAGGATGCTGTAGACGAATACATCGAAGAAAACGGCATCAGCGGATTCGGCGAAGTAATCAATGATGCAATTGACCTTGTAGATTCAGACGCTGATTTGAAGGCTGAAATCATCGAAGACCACATCAAGACATTGAGCAAGGCAACTGTTGCCGAAAAGATTGTTGAAATGCTTGACAGCGACAGCAGTTATTTCGACAAGCCTGTTATTAATAATGTTATTGACTATGCGGTTGCCGAAAAGCTTAAGAACATTGATGACGGCACAATTTCAGACTATGCAGATACAGTAGTAGGCACACAGGGTGTTGACGATGACAAGTTTGAAATTCTCTCAGGTGCATATGTAAGCGTAAATACTTCAACCAGAGAAACCATAACAGGTGATATCATAGAATCTCTTTATGCGGAAGACGATTTCAAGAAGATTATTGACAAGTTCATTGACGACATCTTCAAGTCCAAGAAGGTAGACATAGAAATCATTGAATATATGGTTGACCACCTCAGCGATGCAAGTGCTGAAGCAAAAGCGGATCTTGAAATACTCCTTGAAGACGTAGCACACGACGGTGTACTTCTCGGTGACCTTGCTCACGCACTCGGCATTCAGGAAGTTGAAGAAAAGTATGAATTTATTGAACAGCTTATTGACGAGCTTTGCAATAAGAAGCCCGTAACGGTTACGGCAGACAGAGCATTTATGTTTGATGCTGTTCTGGCAAAGTTCAACGAGTTCACTTACGAGGATATGGAAAGCAAGATTCCTGCAAAGCTTCTTCAGTTCCTGCCGAGAGAGGTTATGGAAACACTTTATAACAGATTCCTCTTTGATGAAGGCGGATATGTATATGAACTTGAAAAGGCACTTGCTAATGCAAAGGCAAATGAAGGCACTGAATACTATATAACATCCTATGGCGCAGTTGACTTTAATCCCGTAGACGATGTTGTAGCACCTATATTCAAGTTCTATTACGAAAAGTTTGAAAACATAGACGATTCCAACAGATTCAAGGAACTTTATGCAGAGTATTTCTTAGGTAATCCTTATGCTGTTGCTATGAAAGAATACTTTGTAAATTCCGACGGTTCTGCTAATATAGCACTCTGGTTTGACGGAACAGCAAATGATTATAAGGAAGAAAAGAGCGGTTACTCACTCAAGCCTTTTGCATATACAAACTCAGAAGGTGATGCTGATATAGCTGTTATTCCCGGACGTTCATATATGGACAATATTCAGGCGCTTTCCGTGCTTTCGGACGACGCGATGTTCTACTTCTATAACAACGGTTATGAAACAGCACGCGACGAATATCTTGAAAAGATTTACGATAAAGCAATGGAATACAAGGAAATCTTTGAGGGTAAGAATGGACTCCCCACATTCGAAGAACTTACAAACAAAGTAGGCAAGTTTGAAGATAACGCTACAGCCAAGCGAGTTTACGAATTTGTTGTAAGACAGCTCAAATCACGCGGTCTTGATAAGAGAATTATCAGTATCTGTGAAAGAATACCCGAAGACGAATCCAAGAAGGATGAGGCAATTGAACGCACAGAACTGTTCTACACAGTAGGAACTGTTGCTGATATGTTTGATTACATCAAGAAAGCGAAAGAGATTATTGCTGAAAAGACCGATAAAATCAACAAGATTGATATTGTTGAAGAAAACGGCAGATTCTCAATTACAATTGATAAGGGCGACAATATAATCAGCTTCTTGAGTGACTTCTGCTATGACGAAGATGACGCTGATGCAATTATCGAATATTGGGAAAGCGAAGGAATCTAATCACTATCAATGAGGCAGACAGACTAAGCTGTCTGCCTCATTCAGCAAAAACAGGAGAAATAATATGAATTTCAAAAAAATATTGGCGGCATCAATTACATTTGTTATGATAGTTGCTTCTTGTGTGTGTCCCGTGACGGCACAGGAAACAGCATCATCAGATCTTCCTATATTGATTGCGCCCAACCCTAACGCAAATGCACAGCAGACTGAGGAAACAACTGAAGAGGCACCCATAGCATTTTCAGATGTTGCACAGGACGCCCCTTACAAAGCAGCTATTGATAAGCTTGTGAAAAACGGTGTACTCAGCGGATATCCCGACGGCACATTCCGTCCTGCAGGAAATCTTACAAGAGCCGAAATGTGCAAAATGATTAACCTTACATTCGGGTATACCGATATAGAAGGTGCAGCGGGCTTTCCTGATTTAAAAGAGGGTGAGTGGTACATCCCTTATGTTCTTGCAGCGCAGAAAGCGGGATATATTACAGGTGATGCAGCAGGCACATTCAGACCGGGCGACAACATCAGCCGTCAGGAAGTGTGCGTAATTCTTTGCAGAATTATAAAGCCATATGATTTGCCTATCCCCGTTACAATCAACGACAAGATTGATGATTGGGCAAGACCGTATGTTGAAACAATTGTTAAAAACGGACTTATGTCACTGGAAGAAGGCGGGACTTTCAGAGCTACAGAATCGATAAAGCGTTCCGAACTTGCAAGTACCGTTGCTCCTCATTCAAATGTAAAAGTTGAAGATGTTAAGTGTACTGTAACATTCAAGTGCGGAGATGAAGTGTTCACCCAGCAGGTTACAATAGGAAAAACGATAGAAACTATACCTGTTCCCAAAACACCGGC
Source organism: Eubacteriales bacterium (assembly GCA_045653405.1). Taxonomy (GTDB): domain Bacteria; phylum Bacillota; class Clostridia; order Oscillospirales; family CAG-382; genus UMGS882. Next base: position 15,835 of record JAZOLW010000029.1, read on the forward strand.
ACCTGAAGGCAAGATGTTTGGCGGTTGGGTTTTCTCACCGGATGATACCGTTGTAATGAAGGACAATTATATGTTTGTTGCAGACACAGTTCTATATGCATATTTTGTTCCTGCACAGTATACAGTACAGTTCAAAGCCGGTACTGTAGTTGTGGCTGAAAGAACAGTAAAGCACGGAGAAATCGCTGGCGCCCCCGCTTCTCCCGAAATGAGCGGATTTACATTCAAAGGCTGGGCAGTTGACGGAACAACAAATGTAGTAGATATTGCAACATATAAAATAACCAAAGACACAGTATTTACCGCAATTTTCGCAGGTGAAGAAGGTTCTTCCGGCGGAGGCGGCGGAGGCGGCGGAGGAGCCGGAGGTGGCGGAGCTCCCGTAGTAGTCAGCTACAAAGTTGTATTTAAGTCCGGCACACAGACCCTTTCCGAGCAAACCGTAAAGAAAGACGAATTTGCAACAGTTCCCGCAAACCCGGTAAAAGAAAACTATGAGTTTGTAGGCTGGGCATTAACCGAAAACGGAACTATAGTTTCAGTCGGCGGATATGCAATCACCTCCGAAACAACATTCTATGCAGTATTCAAGGAAATTCCCAAAGCAACTTATAAGGTTACATTTATGTCAGCAGGAAGCAAGGTAGCTGAGCAGGTTGTAACCGAAAAAGAATATGCGGTAGCTCCTGCAAACCCCACACTTCAGAATCACGAATTTTTAGGTTGGGCTTTAAGCGAAAACGGAGCGATTATTTCAGTCAGTGAATATGCAATTAACGGAGAAACAACATTCTATGCAGTATTCAAGGCTAAGGAAAATCAGGAGCCTGACGAGCCCGAACCACCCAAGACCTACAAGGTAGTGTTTATGTCAGCAGGCAGCAAAGTAGCTGAACAGCTTGTAAACGAAAACGCATATGCAGCAGTACCGGGAAATCCCACACTTGATAAACATCAGTTTAAAGGCTGGTCATTAAGTGAAAACGGAGCTATAGTTGCTGCTGATAAATATGCAATTACTTCAGATACAACCTTCTACGCAGTATTTGAACGTGTAATCATCAAATATACAGTAGAGTTTATGTCAAACGGAAAATGCGTTTCAACCAAGGAAGTTGAGGAAGATACATATACTTCAGCTCCTGCGTCACCAACTCTTGCAAACCACACCTTCAAAGGCTGGGCGCTTGTTGAAGGCGGAACTCCCGTTTCTGTGGAAAACTGCAAGATTACTACGAATACAACTTTCTATGCCGTTTTTGAACGTATAATTCCCAAATATACAGTAAAGTTTATTTCGAACGGTAAAACCATATCTACACAAACAGTTGAGGAAAACGATTTTGCTGCTGAACCGGCAGACCCACAACTTGCAAACCATATTTTTGTCGGCTGGGCACTTAAGTCAAACGGAAGTCCTGTGTCGGTTGAAGACTATGAAATTACATCAAACACAACTTTCTATGCTGTATTCACCCGTATAATAATCAAGTATGATGTTACATTTATATCTGACGGAGAAGTTGTTAAAACACAGCAGGTGGAGGAAAACGACTACGCTTCCGAACCTGCAGACCCCGAGCTTGACGGATATGAATTTGTCGGCTGGGCACTTGAAGAAGACGGAGATGTAATTTCTGTAGAGGACTACGAGATTACAGAGGAAACAACCTTCTACGCAGTATTTGAACTTGCAGAAAACCCGAATGACCCTGCTCTTATACTTGCACTTAAAAAGGCTGCAACTCAGTTTGGAAATATGAAGTTCTATTTTAACCAGAAAAATGAAAAAGAAATTCAGAAACTTGTTGTAGCTACGCTTAATGCGGTTGTTGCTGAAGCCGAAAGCGGAGTATATATTGATCCGTTATATGTGAGAAAGAAAAAGGTATACAGAGACAATATTTTAGCTGTTAAAGCACTTGTAAACGACCCTGAAACAAGCTCTACGTTTGTTTCGGATGTTTCAGGAAGCGTTGATGAGGAAACCTACACAATCCTTACAGAATACTTCCTTAATGATGATGAAATGGAAGATCTTGAAGAATTATAATCCGAAATAAAAATGCACCGCGAGAGCGGTGCATTTGCTTTTATATTCATTTAATTACATTTGTTTCTTTACAACAGCATACTCATCATAAAGTTTAAAGTACGGACAGTTGTTGAATTTACCCCTTAAGAAGTGCAGCATTTCGTCTTCGTCAAGCGCCATATGGCATACAGAAAAGCCTGTGTCCTCATCTTCGTGATAGTATGCGCAGAAATCACAGCTTACGGAAGAATTGTTATTTGTCATCTTTATATACCTCTTAACATATGTACGGTCTGTCGATTGTTATGACAGCAAAATATCTCTTTTCAAAACTTTCAAGATATATGCGTACTTTTTCTTTTATCTCGCTGTCGGAAAGTTTGCAGTTGTAGGGAACAACTATATCAAAAATTATATTTGTATGTGTGTTTCCCCGTACCATACGGAAATCGTGAATTGTTACATCCTCACCGAAAGATCCGGTAACAAATTTTGCCACAGTTTCTTTCATTTCGGTTGTTTCCGCGTCGTTTTCTGCAATGGGGTCCATATGAATGACCGCACTGCATTCCAGCTTTTCGCTGAGATACTTTTCTATGTTGTCTATAATATCGTGGGTTTCAAGAAGATTTGCACTTTCGCTTACTTCTGCGTGAAGCGAAACCATTACTCGTCCGGGTCCGTAGTCGTGAACTATAAGGTCGTGTATTCCCTTGATTTCGGGATATGACATAACAATTGTGTGTATTTCATCAACAAACTCTCTTGACGGAGGCTGTCCCAGAAGGGGATTGATTGTTTCCTTTGCCGCATTGATGCCTGCGTATATGATGAACAGTGCCACAGCAAGACCGCAGTATCCGTCAATCTTTATTCCGTAGAAATGAGATATCAGCATTGATATCATAACAACTGTTGTGGCAAGGGTGTCTGAAATGCTGTCAACAGCCGTTGCACACATTGCAGAAGAATTGATTTTCTTTCCGATACTTCTGTTGTATATTGCCATATAAAGCTTAACTGCAACTGAGATTATAAGTATAATCATAGAAACAGTGTTTATCTGCACATCGGCAGGGTGGAGAATTTTGTCAAAGGAACTTTTTACAAGCTCAAATCCCATAAGGAGTATAATCATAGACACAACAAGACCGGATATGTACTCAAATCTGCCGTGACCGAAAGGATGATCCTCGTCAGGTTTCTGGGATGCAAGTCTGAAGCCTATAAGGGTAATTACGGATGAACCTGCATCGGAAAGATTGTTGAAGGCGTCTGCAGTAACAGCAACTGAGCCCGTAAAGAAACCTACAAGCAACTTCATAACAAACAGTGCTACATTGAAGAATATTCCGCACATACCGCACAGAGTGCCGTATGCAGAACGTACGGCAGGGTTACTGTAGTCCTTGTTGTTTTTAATAAAAAACTTACTTAAAATAGATATCATTTAAATCTTGTGACCGAATGCATCCATAACAAACCTGTGTCCGTCATCGGTATCGCAAACGGTGTGTCCGCCTTCCTACATTTTTAGTTTTATGTTTTAACAAGTGCTGTACGCTTTATGATAATTGACAATTCTCTCGAATTATTATTTCTTAACTGTAATGGTTGGTAGTTTCAGGCTATCCTGAGCACAGAAAGAAATGAAATCAACCATATCATGAGCTGTTTTGGGGCAGCTATTATGCCAAATTCTACATCTAAATTCATATAAGAATTGTAGCACGGAAACATATAAAAGTCAATAATTCTGCAAATAATGTTTATGTCAGAAAAGGTACACTTTATTTTGCTAAAACCTCTTGACATTTTGGAAAATAGGTTATATAATATGTAGCATAAAAGCTTTGATAGGGACAAGTAGTGTGTGAAGCCTTTGTAGAGAGCCGTCGGTCGGTGCAAGACGGTAAGTGCTGCATATATGAATATCACCCTTTAGCTGAACGCTGAAAACTTCCTTGGTGATTAGGTGCTTCCGCAGGTCTGCGTTATCGGACAGATGCATTGTGATGTGCGTTGGAACAATAAAAAAGAGTGGTATGGGTTTATCTCTTTTGGGATAAGCTTTTTTTATTTTTATTCGGAGGAAGACCAAATGCTTACACTTGACAAAATCTATCATGCTTCTTATGTGCTGAAAGATGTTATAAGAAATACAGCACTTGTAAGAGCTCCCAAAATCAGAACAGACTGCGAGGTTTATCTCAAGCCCGAGTGCCTTCAGCTTACAGGTTCATTTAAGGTGAGAGGCTCAGGTTACAAAATCAGCCAGCTTACAGAGGAAGAAAAGGCAAACGGCGTTATTGCCTGCAGTGCGGGAAATCACGCTCAGGGAGTTGCCCTTGCCGCTTCAAAGTATGGCATCAAGTCAATAATCTGCCTGCCTGACGGAGCACCTATTTCAAAGGTTGAAGCAACCAAGAGCTACGGTGCGGAAGTATGTATGGTGAAGGGCGTTTATGATGATGCATACAAAAAGGCAATTGAAATGCGTGACGAACACGGCTATACATTCATTCATCCCTTTGACGACGAAAATGTTATCGCAGGACAGGGAACAATCGGTCTTGAAATACTTAATGACCTTGCGGATGTTGATATAATCGTATCGGCAATAGGCGGCGGCGGACTTATTTCAGGTATTGCTTTTGCGGCAAAGAAACTCAAACCCTCCGTTAAGGTCTACGGTGTTCAGGCGGCAGGTGCTGCGGGAATGTTCAAGTCACTCCAGAGCGGAAAGGTTGAGCGTCTTGATAAAGTTTCAACTATTGCCGACGGTATTGCGGTAAAACAGCCGGGCAACACAACATTTGAACTTTGTAAAGAGTATGTTGACGGTGTTGTAACAGTAACAGAGGATGAAATTTCTTCAGCAATTCTTGCCCTCATAGAACAGCAGAAAATGATTGCCGAAGGTGCAGGTGCTGCATCTGTTGCTGCAGTTATGTTTGATAAGATTCCTGAGATGAATGGCAAAAAGGTTGTATGTGTAATTTCCGGTGGTAACATTGATGTTACAATTCTGTCAAGAGTCATTGAAAGAGGTCTTCTTACTTCAGGCCGTTCCTGCAATCTTTGTGTTGAACTGCTTGATAAGCCCGGTCAGCTTCAGGAAGTATCCGAAATCATTGCATCCTGCGGCGGTAACGTTACAGGAGTATATCACGAAAGAGCCAGTGAAACCACCGATATTAACGGCTGTTATCTCCGTCTTGTTCTTGAAACAAGAAACGCAGATCATATAAAAGAGATTACAGATGCCCTTGAATCAAGAGGCTTCAAAATAGTATAAAATGAAAGAGGTAAATTAAAATGGAAAAGGTATACACAAATAAGGCTCCCGAAGCACTGGGACCCTACACACAGGCAATAAAATGTGGAAATCTTGTTTTTACATCGGGACAGATTGCTATAAACCCCGAAACAAACACAGTTGAAGCCACAACAATAGAAGCTCAGACCGAGCAGGTTTGCAAAAATCTCTGCGAAGTGCTGAAAGAAGCAGGAACAAGCATTGAAAAGGCAGTTAAAACAACTTGCTTTTTAAAGGAAATGAGCGATTTTGCGGTATTTAACGAAGTTTACGGCAAGTATTTTACATCAAAGCCCGCAAGAAGCTGTGTTGCGGCAAAGCAACTGCCCAAGGACGTGCTTGTGGAAGTTGAAGTAATAGCAGAGCTTTAAAAACAATAAAGCATCAGGGGACGGTGAACGCATCGTCCCTTAATTTTTTGTCTTTAAACGACAAAAGTTAATTGAAAGTGATTTAATTTAAAATTGACTGTTGCATTCTGAACTTTCTTGTGTTATAATATAAGTCCACGAAATTTCGAAATTTTGTCGAAAGGAGGAAAAACAGTGCAGTTAAAGAATATGCTTAGCCTTTGTGATACGGCTCTGCTCGGCGGACTGGGCACAGGATGCCTCAAGTTCAGCAAAGACGGCAAAACAAAGTTTTCAGGTCTTGTCAAATCAGCAGCCAAAGAATATGCTGATAAAACACCTGTAAATGCCAATCCTGTTTCTTTTGCAATCGGTGTAAAGTTTGCAAATTCAAGAACATTCAGAAGTGCTGTTCTCGGCTGTCCTGTAGATAAGCAGGCGGATGTTCCTGTTGCTGAAATTTCCTCTTTTGAACAGAGATTTCCTTTTACTTATGCAAGTTATGATACAGAGGAGCGTTGCGGCGTAAGCGTAAGCCTTACTGCATTTAATCCCGTAATTCCTCAGAATGCTATCGACTCGGCAATTCCTGCGGCATTTTTCGAATTTACAGTTAAGAATAACAATGCCGAAAAAGCGGCAACCGTTTCACTTTGCACGCTTACAAAGACATTCTTTTCATCGGGGGATGCTGAGTTCGGCTATGATAAACACAGCGGAACTTCCTATATGGAGCTTACCGAAAAAGCAAGAAATGTTGCCGTACGCCGAAAGGGAAGTATCAGCCTTGCCACCGACTCAACTGACTTCACCTATAAAACAGCAGGTGAAAACAGCTCTGAGTATTTCTATGAATATTTTTGCCGTAATAACGGCTTCTTGTCTGACAATGCCGACAGTGATAAAGGAACACATAAGAATATATCTGCATTGCTGTCCTGCCATAAAAAAATAAAGCCCCTCGGCGAGGAAAAAATAAGACTTATTGTTGCCTGGAACTTCCCGTATTGCGGAGAAGGTGCAATGAGATATTCAGAGAAGAATTATTATTATCATTATTTTCCCGATGTGCTCAGTTGTGTAACATACTGCGTAACGCACTTTGAGCGTCTTAAGAAAGAAAGCCTGCAGATGCAGGAACTGCTTGAAAAATCCAATATGACAGATACAGTGAAATCAAAGCTTATGGCTTTGATGGGCTGTGTGAAGAATCCCACATTCCGCCGTGATAGCTACGGAATACTCAGGGGAATATCCGACGGAAACACAGAAAAATGCACGGTACCCCTGTCTTATGCACTGGAGTATCTTTTCCCGGGAATAACAGGACCGTCAAATGAAAAGGCAATAAAGTCCCTTATATCCGCAAGAGTACAGCGCACTGACACAGGTGAATTTATGCCGTCGGCTTACGATACTGACTGTACGCCTGACCAGATATGCGCAAGACTTATGATGATAATGCGTCTGTACAGAAACTACAGAAATTGCTCTGAAATCAAGTTTTTTGCAGAAAACTGGGTTGATATTGCTTATATGGCAGATATGCTGTGCAGAACTGCGCTTCATTATGATATGAGCTGTTCAGATTTTATGGTTGTTTATCCTGCTGTAATATGTACTCTCAAAGCAATAATAGACGTGGCAGATGTGCTGTGTGATAAGAGAAGAAAAATGTATTTTATTGATATGTTCAACTGTGCACGGTCAGCGTTTGATATATTTATAAGCAGCAATATGACAGAGGCTTTCTCGTATATACTGTCTTCACAGTGTTTTGCGGAAATGTTCTGTCACATAAAGCTGTACAGTGACGAGCTTGTAAAAAAAGCGGCAGAAAATGTCGAAGTGAATTTTAAAGAAAACGACTTTTTTACCTGCGCCTGTCTTGAAAAATACGGATACACAGAAATGTGCGACAGAATTTTCGATGAAATCCTTTGCAGAAACGTAGATTGTGAAAACCATAAGCTTTATGATATGGCAACACTTTGCAGTCTTATGATACCTGCATTTTCAGGATTTGATTATGACAAAAACACAATGACGGTTTCCTTTAAGCCGGATGACAAACTTTGTGATAGTGACGGAACTTTCAGAGGGTTTATCAGCTTTGACGGAGCTTTCGGATATGTTGAGCAGGGGCTTGACTATATAGAGATACTTCTTCTCAGCGGAGAAATCAAGGTAAGAAAGTTCGTCTGCTCGCATAAGCCGTATAAGGCAATGTACGGGGGCAGAATATGGCCTTGTGATATTGAGGGTAATACTGTTACCCTTGACAACAATCTCGTTGTAACAAAGAATAAAAAGCTCACAATGCTTATCGATGTAACAAAGTGAGCCAAAGAGGAATAAAAATGGAAGAAACACAGAATGTTCTGAGAAAATCGTTGTATAATTATGATTTACCCGAAGAACTTATAGCGCAGACCCCCGCCGAAAAAAGAGATATGTCAAGGCTTCTTGTTCTTGACAGGGAAACAGGCAACATCACGCACAGACATTTCCACGATATATGCGACTATCTGCGTCCCGGTGATGCCCTTGTTCTTAATAACTCAAAGGTAATTCCTGCAAGAATTTTCGGTAAGAGATACGCAAAGAATCCCGACGGCACAGAGGCAGATGTTCCGTCAGGAAGTGATATCGAAGTACTGCTTCTCAAAAGGCTTAGTGATAATGAGTGGGAAACCTTGGTTCGTCCCGGCAAAAAGATGCAGGAAGGCACAAGAATACGTTTTTCGGATAAACTTGAGGGAACTGTAAAGGGGATAAAGGATGACGGAAACAGAATTATAGAGTTCTCCTATGAGGGCGAGTTCTTCTCAGTTCTCGACGAGGTAGGGGAAATGCCTCTTCCACCGTATATCACATCCCGAGAAAGCTCAAAGGACAGATATCAGACAGTATATGCAAAGCACGAAGGCTCAAGTGCCGCACCCACAGCAGGACTTCACTTTACGGAAGAACTGCTTGAAAAGGCAAAGGCAATGGGCGTTGAGATTATATATGTAACTCTCCATGTAGGACTTGGTACTTTCAGACCTGTAAAAGAGGATGTTATCACTGACCACAAAATGCACAGTGAGTTTTATACAGTTTCAGAAGAAAGTGCAAGAAAGTTTAATGAGGTAAAGAAAAAAGGCGGTAGAATTATATCCGTCGGCACAACCTCCTGCAGAACTCTTGAAAGTGCGGTGGATGAAAACGGTCTTTTGTCAGCAAAAAGCGAAAACACCGAGATATTCATATATCCCGGTTATAAATTCAAGGCAATTGACTGCCTGATAACTAACTTCCATCTCCCCGAAAGCACCCTTATTATGCTTGTTTCGGCTCTTGCGGGCAGGGAGAAAATTCTTGAAGCATATAATACTGCAGTTGCGGAGAAATACAGATTCTTCTCCTTTGGAGACGCAATGTTCATTCAATAAAAAAAACACGGTTTTGAATATCAAAACCGTCTTAATTTTTTTAGTCATTAACTCTTGAACCGAGAATTTCTACATTTTCTCTGTAGAACTGTTCAAATCTGCCCTCATCAAGTGCTTCTCTTATTCTTTCCATAAGAGTGTTGTAGAAATAGAGATTGTGAAGAACGCAAAGGCGCATTCCCAGAAGCTCCCTTGCCTTGAACAGATGTCTTATATATGCTCTTGAGAAGTTTCTGCAGGCAGGGCACTGACAGCCTTCTTCAATGGGTCTTGGGTCTGATTCATACTTGTTGTTGTTGAGGTTCATCATACCAAATGATGTGAAAAGGTTTCCGTGACGTGCATTTCTGCTCGGCATTACACAGTCAAAGAAGTCAACACCGCGACGAACTGCTTCAAGAATGTTTACGGGAGTTCCGACACCCATAAGATATCTCGGCTTCTGGGTTGGCATATGAGGTTCAACCGCTTCAATAATGCGGTACATATCCTCAGCACTTTCTCCGACAGCAAGACCACCTATTGCGTATCCGTCAAGGTCGAGTTCTGCGATTTCTTTCATATGGTCAACACGCAAGTCTTCAAATGTGCATCCCTGATTGATACCGAAAAGCATCTGTTTTGGGTTTACGGCATCTTCCATAGCATTGTTCTTTGCAACTTCCTCTTTACATATCTTCAACCAACGGGTAGTTCTTGCACAAGCCGCCTTTGAATAGCTGTGCTGGGCGGGATTTGCCACACATTCGTCAAACGCCATTGCAATTGTTGAACCGAGGTTTGCCTGAATTTTCATACTTTCCTTAGGACCCATAAATATGCGCTTGCCGTCCATATGAGAAGCAAAGGTTACGCCTTCTTCACTGATTTTACGGAGAACTGCAAGGGAGAAAACCTGAAATCCGCCGCTGTCTGTGAGAACAGGACCGTCCCAGTTGAAAAACTTGTGAAGTCCGCCAAGCTTCTTTATAAGCTCGTCGCCGGGACGAACGTGAAGGTGATATGTGTTTGACAGTTCAACCTGACACTTAATCTGCTTCAGATCATCAGTACCAACAGCACCCTTGATTGCAGCAGAAGTACCGACGTTCATAAATACCGGAGTTTCTATAACACCGTGAGGAGTGATAAATCTGCCGCGACGGGCAGAGCCTTCTTGCTTGAGTAAAATAAACATCTATAAAATCCTTTCAGTCGGCTTAAAGTCTGCCGAACAGTTTTTCAATTCGCTCTTTGGTAAATTCTGTCAGCACAGGTCTTCCGTGAGGACAGTATAAAACCGCATCATTTTCAAATATCTCGTTTATAATGCGCTTGTTGTCGTGCTCAGTGAATTTGTTTCCTGCCTTGATTGCCGCCTTGCAGGCTGCAGTAAACAATGCCCTGTCAAATATTTCTCCTGCGCTCTTTGTGTTGCCCTCGGCAAGCTTTCCCGCAAGGAAAGTGAAAACATCCTTTACATCGGAAAGCTCAATACTTGACGGCTTTGAACGTACAAGATACGCTTCAGGACCGAATTCCTCAAAATCAAAGCCTATTTTGGTGAAATACTCTGCGTTTTCGCTTACAGCGTCGTATTCCTTGGGAGTGAGTGTGATTGCAACAGGTTCCAGCATATACTGTGCATCGTTGGTTTCAGCAGAGTGCTTTATGCGCTCGTATATAATTCTTTCGTGAGCCGCGTGCTTGTCTATCATATACATACAGCCGCCGCGCTCAACAATAATGTATGTGTCGAACACTTCACCCACATACTTGACTGTCACAAGCTCTTTTTTCGGTATCAGTTCTTCCTGTGTAAACACCTGTTTTTTTTCTACGGGTGTGCGTGCAGGTTCTGTAAAGATTGGCTGAGTATAGTCTGTATATTCGATTTCCTGTGTTTCAGACGGAACCTTTTCGGGTTCTTTCTGAACACTTGCCACATCAGCTTTCGGCTCGTCCTTGACTTCAGGCATAGGCGGGAAGTCAGGAACATAAGATGAAGGCTTGCTTTCTTCAGCTTTTGGCTTTTCAACCACCGATACTTCTGTGTTGCGGGGCGTTGTGTCAACATTTACCGTAACATTTACCACAGGGGTAACAGGAGCAGGGGATTTCATCTGTTCAGGTGCAGAAGTTTCTGCTTTTGAAGTGCTTTCTTCTTCCTTTTTCAGATACTGAACGGGAATATGGTCACTCACCGACTTTGAAAAAGCAAATATATCGTTAATTCCTTTTGATAGGGAATTTTTTGTTGCAAAATAAATGCAGTCGAAGATTTTTCTGTCATCCGAGAACTTTATTTCAAGCTTCGCAGGGTGAATATTTACATCAACAAGGCTGAGTGCAATTTCAACGAAAAGCACGCAGGCAGGAAATTTGCCCGTAGGACAGAAGCCTCTGAAACCTTCTTCCAGTGCCGCCATCATTGTTCTGCTCTTTATATACCTGCCGTTGACAAAGAAGTTCTGCATATTTCTGTTGGGTCTGCAGGTTTCGGGTTTTCCTATATAGCCGAATACCCGCACGCCGCCAAACTCGTATTCAACATCAAGCAATGAATTTGCAAATTCTCTGCCAATGGCTGAGTAAATTGCATTTTTTAGTTTTCCGTCACCGGGTGTTTGCAGTTTTACATTACCATCGTTTATGAATTTCACCGCAATTTCGGGACGGGATATTGCAAATTTTTCGCATACGGCAAAAACAGCCGTCGCTTCTGTTGAGTTTTTCTTTAAAAACTTTCTTCTTGCAGGGGTGTTTTCAAAAATATTTTCAACAATAATTGTTGTGCCATCTGGACAGCCTGCATCCTCGGTACATTCAACCTCACCGAAACTGCACACAAAAAGTGTTCCGCTTTCATCCTCGGCTCTTTTGGTAAGTATTCTCACCTGAGATACAGCCGATATTGCCGCAAGAGCTTCTCCACGGAAGCCGAGTGTACCGATTGCTTCAAGGTCACTGCCTGTTTTTATTTTACTTGTTGCGTGGCGCAGAATTGTTTTGGGAACATCCTCCCTTGATATTCCGCATCCGTCATCCGAAATACGTATAAATGAAGTACCGCCGTCTTTTATTTCAACAGTTACGGTGGTAGCACCCGCATCGGCACAGTTTTCAAGCATTTCTTTAACTGCGGATGCCGGTCTTTCAACAACTTCGCCTGCGGCAATAAGATTTGCCGTGTGTTTATCCAGTACATTGATTATTCCCAAAAATTACACCTCGCTCTCCAAATAACTTTAATAATGTGATTAAGAAATAGTAAATTTAAGGCTTATGTCTGCCGCCTTTACTGTATGGGTAAGAGCGCCGATTGAAATAATGTCAACGCCTGTTGCCGCAACATCACGAAGGCTCTTTTCTCCCATATTTCCGCTTGCTTCAACAAGTGCTCTGCCGTCAACAATCTTTACACATTCAGCCATCATTTCGTTTGACATATTATCAAGCATAATGATATCCGCCCCCGCTTCAAGTGCCTCGGCGAGCTGTTCCTTTGTTTCAACTTCAACTTCGATTTTCAGTGTGTGGGGGATAGTATTTCTTGCATTTTTGACTGCGTTTTTAATGCCGCCGGAAACTGCAATGTGATTGTCCTTTATAAGAACGCCGTCTGCAAGATTGAAGCGGTGGTTGGTTCCTCCGCCCATACGGACAGCATACTTTTCAAGCACACGCATACCGGGTGTTGTCTTTCTTGTGTCGGTAACCTTTGCATTTGTTCCTTCAACTTCAGCTACTGCCAAAGCCGTTCTTGATGCAATACCCGTAAGTCGCTGCATAAAGTTAAGGGCAGTGCGTTCACCTGTAAGAACGTTCTGTGCGTTACCTGATACTGTTGCAATAACGTCACCCTTTGATACCTTGTCGCCGTCTTTAAAGTTTGCCTTGAACTCAATTGTCTTGTCAACCTTTGCAAAAATGTACTCAGCAAGGTCAATACCGCAGATTACCATATCTTCCTTGGCAATAAATCTGCCGTTTGCAATCTTGTCTGCAGGAATTGTGGAAAGGGTAGTGATATCACCTGTTCCTATATCTTCGTTGAGAGCAAGCTCAATGATGCTGTCAACCTGGGGATTGTTAAAAAGATACATAATACTTTCTCCTTTATCAGTCAACTATGTAGTGAGAACCGATGCTCTCTTTTCTCTTGCAAGCACCCTCTGCGATGAGTGTTGATGCCATTGCCGCATTGAAAACTGTGTACTGTTCAATATTTTCAAGACGCTTTATTCTGTACTTGTCATATATTCTGTCAAGCTCTGCGTGAGCAAATTCAAGCTCTGCAGAATGTCTTATTGCACCGACATTTTTAGTCATAAGCGACTTCATATACTTGATATCTGCCTTTACTTCTTCAGCATCGGGACAGCTTTCTGTAAGTGCTTCACTTTCGGGAACACTGAATTCATATCCGTCACACGGTCTGAAGTCCGAGTTGATTTTGAGAGCTGCACGCCTTCCGAAAACAAGACATTCAAGAGTTGAGTTACTTGCAAGTCTGTTTGCACCCTGAACGCCTGTGCAGGCAACCTCGCCGCAGGCATAAAGTCCCGAAACGGCTGTTCTTGCGTGCAGGTCTGTTTTTATACCGCCCATATGATAGTGCTCTGTGGGATGAACGGGTATGTGTTCATAAGGAACATTTATGCCGAGAGAACGGCATTTGTTAAAAATAGTGGGGAAGCGGTGGGAGAAAAACTCCTCGCTCATATCAGAAACATCGAGATAAACGTGTTCATCCCCCGTCTTTTTCATATTTTTGAGAATTTCACGGGTTACAATATCGCGGGGAGCAAGGTCACGAAGTGAGTGCTTGTTGTACATAAACGCTTCGCCTGAGGAGTTTCTGAGAACTCCGCCTTCACCTCGTACTGCTTCGGAAATAAGGAACATCTTTCCTTTTTCAATGCCGACTGCAAGAGCAGTGGGGTGGAACTGAACAAACTCCATATCACGGCTGGGTGCGCCTGCTCTTATACAAGCGGCAATACCGTCGCCTGTTGTTCCCTCTGAATTTGTGGAGTATTTATAAAGCTGACCGATAGCTCCGGTTGCAATTACTACATTTCGGGAGAACATAGCACGGTCACCTTTTCCGTCATTTACAACAATACCCGTTGTGCCGTTTTTGTCTGTAAGTACGTCAACGAGATATGTGTTGAAAAATACAGAAATATTGTTTCTTGAAGCTACAGCCTTGCCGAGAGTTTCTGTCATCAGCTTGCCCGTAGCGTCTCCGCCGCAGTGAAGTATTCTTCTGCAGCAGTGTCCGCCCTCACGGGTAACGATAATGTTCCCATTTTCGTCCTTGTCAAAGGGGACGCCCAGTTTAATCATATCGTCAATAACAATAGGACCTTCAGAAACAAGCACATTTACTGCCTTTTCGTCGCAGTGACCGGCACCCGCCGTAAGAGTATCCTTGATATGAGCTTCAAAACTGTCGGTTTCCTGTGTCACGGCAGCAATACCGCCCTGAGCAAGCCAGGAGCTTCCCGAGTCTATATCGCCCTTTGAAACAAGTGCAATTCTGTACTTGCTGTCAATATTGAGAGCACAGTAAAGACCGGCAAGTCCGCCGCCAACAATTATGACGTCGTATACTTCACCGTTGTTCTTTACATTTTCTGTAGAAAACAAATATCTTCTCATAAGTTATTTAACACTTCCTGCTTCAAGCATATTTTCAAGACATTTTCTTGCCGAGTCCATAGTATCTTTGTCAAGTATCACTTCATCATCAAGTTTTTCTATTGTATCAAGCAATGCATCAAGAGTGGTGAGTTTCATATCCTTGCAGACAAGAGTATTAGAAAGCTGTATAAACTCCTTGTCAGGACATTCTTCCGTAAGTCTTTCGCAAACAGCATTTTCTGTACCGATAATAAAGGATTTTGCACCTGATTTGTGAGCATAGTCAATTATACCTGATGTGCTTCCTGCAAAGTCAGACATCTTTACAACCTCAGCCTCGCATTCGGGGTGAACAAGGAAAAGGGCATCGGGATGTTCATCTTTAACCTTTTTCACTACCTGAGCCGTAATGTGCTGGTGAACGGGGCAGTAACCGCTGTATATGTGGAAA
>JAZOLW010000030.1:0-10979 GCA_045653405.1 Eubacteriales bacterium
TTCTTACCAACTTCCATAACTACGTCAGAGTACATCTGGATGAATCTTCTGTAGCAGTCCCAAGCCCATCTGGGGTTGCCGGACTTTGCAGACATAACTTCTACAACTTCTTCGTTAAGACCGAGGTTGAGGATTGTGTCCATCATACCGGGCATGGAAGCACGAGCACCTGAACGAACGGAAACGAGAAGGGGGTTTTCCTTATCGCCGAACTTCTTGCCGCAGATTTCTTCCATCTTGCCAATGTATTCCATAATCTGTGCCTGGATATCAGCGTTGATCTTTCTGCCGTCTTCGTAGTACTGAGTACAAGCTTCTGTTGTTACTGTGAAGCCCTGGGGAACGGGAAGACCAATCTTTGTCATTTCTGCAAGGTTAGCACCCTTACCGCCGAGGAGCTCACGCATGGAAGCGTCGCCTTCTTTAAAAAGGTAAACAAACTTTTTGCTCATTTAAATGAACCTCCTGATTTTTTTATTTTTTTAATTTTATTTACACTGTCGCACCCAACATTATATCATCCTTTTTCCGATTTTTCCACTGTTTTTGCGAAATTTCATTTTTTTTACAATGTGTTCAAATTTTATGTATCTACATTATAATAGATCACCCTAAATCTGAAAAAAGTTGTGCATATTTCCGTGAATTAACACAAATCAAATGGAAATACTCTCTGTGTAAGGAAAATATACGGGGAGGATTTACGGCGATGCGTACGGGTAAAGTAGAAATATGCGGGGTTAATACATCGGAACTGAAGGTTCTTTCGTCAAAGGAAAAGGAAGAACTTCTTATACGGGCAAAAGAGGGCGACAAAAAAGCTAGAGAAACCCTTATATCCGGAAATCTTAAACTTGTGCTGAGCGTTATAAAACGATTTGGCGGCAGAGGTGAAAACCCCGACGATTTGTTTCAGGTGGGCTGTATCGGACTTATAAAGGCAATCGACAACTTTGATATGTCCCACAACGTAAAATTCAGCACCTATGCAGTTCCTATGATAATAGGCGAACTGCGCCGCTACCTGCGTGATAACAACGCAATAAGGGTGAGTCGTTCTGTGCGTGACCTTGCGTACAAGGCACTGACTGCAAGAGAGGAGCTTTCCCGCAGGCTGTCAAGAGAACCGCAGATAGAAGAAATTGCAAAGGAACTCGGCGTTGCAAGGGAGGAAGTTTCCCTTGCCCTTGATGCAATTGCAGACCCAGTTTCACTTTATGAGCCTGTTTACTCTGAAAACGGTGACTCGGTTTACGTTATGGACAAGGTGTGTGACACGGGAAACACAGACGAAAACTGGCTTGAGCGAATTGCCATATCCCAGGCGATAGATAAGCTGACCCCCAGGGAAAAACGTATAATAATGATGAGATTTTTTCAAGGACGTACGCAGATGGAAGTCGCAGAGGAAATATCAATCAGTCAGGCACAGGTATCAAGGCTTGAAAAAGGTGCGTTGGAAAGAATTAAAAAGGAATTGAGATAAAACAGAAACAATGGACAGAAACGATAAGAAACTCATATTCAGCTCTTTGAAAAATACAGCACTTATATATCTTGTTATATCGTTTCTTACGGGCAGAATGTCTGTGTTTGCATCACTTTGCGCAGGCCTTCCCTTTTGTCTGCCGATTATGGACAAGAAAGACAAACTTTTTTCACAAACTCTTAAACAGAGTATGAAGCTCGGCGCACTCGGAATACTGCTGTCGGTCATTTTTTTGCTTTTAACCGGCTCATATTCATCAAGGGTATGGCTGTTCCCCGCCCTTGCGGGATTGGGTTTGTGCTGTATATATTGCTGTGTAAAAACCAGAGTGTCTCCTACAGTTCTTACAACTGTGCGGAGTGTTATGATAACAGGCATTCTTTTGTTGTGTTTTTTGTAGAAATTTACATCGGATTTGTGGTGCAAAATCATTGACAAACTATATTAAAGATGATATAATTATTTGAAACATTAAGAGCAGCTGACCGGCGGCGTGTTTTGATATAAACATATGTCTTGTTACAGTAGTCTTGCCGGCAGGCAGGACTATTTTTTCTGTCTGTATGCTCTTAACAACGGAGGAAATTATGAGCTGCACAACTGAAGTTAACGGAATCAAACTTATAGCTCCCGACGGAATGGAAGATAGACTTTCCGTTGCCGCTGATTATATAAAGAATAATAACATTTCTCTCAAGACAGCACACACTTATGCTGTCCTGCCCGGTTTTTGCGACGTTCACGTTCATTTGCGTCAGCCGGGCTTTTGTTATAAGGAAACCATAAAGACAGGGACTCTTGCGGCAAAAGCAGGAGGATATACCGATGTGTGTTCAATGCCCAACCTCAAGCCTGTTCCCGACAGTGTAGAACACATCACCGAACAGGTTGAAATCATAAAGAACGATGCCTGCATCAGAGTTCACCCCTACGGTTCAATAACTGTTGAAGAAATGGGAGAACAACTCTCCGATCTTGACGGTATGGCTGAATATGCCGTTGCTTTTACAGATGACGGCAAGGGTGTGCAGTCTGACGAAATGATGCTTGATGCTATGAATAAAGCAAAGGCGCTTGACAAGATTATTGCAGCGCACTGTGAGGACAACACACTGCTTTTTGGCGGATATATACACAAAGGTGAATATGCCGAAAAGCACGGTCACAGAGGCATCTGCAGTGAGAGTGAATGGAAGCAGATAGAACGAGATGTGGCACTTGCCGCAAAGACAGGTGTTAAATACCACGTTTGCCACGTTTCTACAGCCGAAAGCGTTGAAATAATAAGACAGGCAAAGAAAAACGGTGTTGACATCACCTGCGAAACTGCACCCCACTATCTTGTGCTTACAGATATGGACCTTAAAGAAGAAGGAAGATTCAAAATGAATCCCCCTCTGCGCGCTGAAAAGGACAAGCTCGCACTTATTGAGGGCATACTCGACGGAACAGTTGATATGATTGCAACAGACCACGCACCCCACTCTGCCGAAGAAAAATCTAAGGGACTTGAAAAGAGTATGATGGGTGTTGTAGGACTTGAAACAGCATTTCCCGTTATGTACACTTATCTTGTTAAAACAGGAGTTCTTACGCTTGAAAAAGTGTGCGAACTTATGAGCAAAAATCCGAGAGAGCGTTTCGGGCTTCCCGAAGGTGAAAACGAATTTGTAATCTGGGATCTGGACGAAGAATATGCAATAAACCCCGAAGAATTCAAAACTATGGGCAGAAGCACTCCATTTGACGGTGTGAAAGTTTACGGAAAACACATTGTAACTGTTGTCAACAACTGAAAGGCAAAAAAATGACAGTTAAGGAATTAAAAGCACAGCTTGATAAAGAATATTCATACAGAATTGAAATGCACGCGCATACAATGCCCACAAGTCCATGCAGTGAAGTAACTGCAGCGGAACTTGCAAAAATTTACAGCAAGCTTAATTATGATTCAATAGTTCTTACCAACCATTACAGCCTTGGTCTCTGTCCAGATATGGACAGAGAGAGTGCAGCTGACATGCACATAGCTGCTTACGAAGAACTTAAGGATGAGTGTGAAAAATACGGAATGTCAGTGCTACTCGGCTCGGAAGTAAGATTTACAGAAAATCATAATGACTATCTCATATACGGTGTTGATCGTGATGTGCTGACACAAGTTTTCGACTATTTCGACAAGGGACTTGAAGCATACAGAACCGAAGTTAAGCTTGAAAAGAGCGTGTTTCTTCAGGCTCACCCCTTCAGAAACGGCATGGTAAGAGCAAAACCCGAACTTCTTGACGGTGTTGAAGTTTTCAACATGCACCCCAATCACAATTCAAGAGTAGGTCTTGCGGCAAAGTTTGCAAAAGAAAACGGATTTGACATAATCACTTCGGGCAGTGATTTTCACCATCCGAACTGCAATCACGAGGGTGTAAGCGCATTGAGAACAAGAGTTTTACCCAAGGATTCCTTTGAACTTGCAGAAATATTAAAAAGCGGAGATTATCTGATGGAAGTCAGCGGAAATTCACTTATACTTGCATAAATTTTTTTGATATACAAATTACAGGAGGAAATATGGTACAGGGATTATACACAGTTCTCTCTAATGAGAAAATTGCCGACAGTATTTACCTTATGGTACTTGAAGGCGACACTTCGGCTTTCGTCAGACCGGGACAGTTTCTCAACATCAAGCTTGACGGGTTGTTTTTAAGACGTCCTATTTCGGTTTGCGATTATGACGACAACACAATCACAATCATATACAAGGTTGTGGGAACAGGAACAGAGCAGATGGCTGAGCTTTGTGTCGGCGAACAGCTTGACATTCTCACAGGGCTTGGCAACGGCTTTGACACTTCCCTTTCGGGAGACTCTCCCCTTCTTATCGGCGGAGGCGTTGGAGTTCCCCCTATGTACGGGCTTTGCAAGAAGCTGGTTTCTGAAGGCAAGAAGCCAACAGTTATTCTCGGCTTCAACAAGGAATCCGAAATATTCTTCAAGGAAGAATTTGAACGCCTCGGTGCAACGGTTTACATAACAACTGTTGACGGAAGTGTAGGAACAAAGGGCTTTGTTACAGATGTTATGAAGAACCTTACATACAGCTATTTCTACACCTGCGGACCTATGCCTATGTTCAGAGCAATAGAAAAGGTTGCCGTAACAAGCGGTGAATATTCTTTTGAAGAACGTATGGGTTGCGGTTTCGGTGCTTGTATGGGATGCTCCTGCAAGACACTTACCGGCGGATACAAGAGAATCTGCAAAGACGGACCTGTAATGAAGAGGGAGGAAATCTTATGGACACAAGAGTAAATCTTTCGGGGCTTGTTCTTGACAACCCTATAATTCCCGCAAGCGGAACCTTCGGCTTCGGATATGAGTTCGCAGAACTGTACGATATAAACATCCTCGGTTCATTCTCCTTCAAAGGAACAACAAAAGACCCCCGTTTCGGAAATCCCACACCAAGAATTGCAGAATGCGATGCAGGTATGATTAACTCGGTTGGTCTTCAGAATCCCGGTGTTGAAAAGGTTATCTCCGAAGAACTGCCCAAGCTGAAAAAGTGTTTCAACAAGAAGGTTGTTGCAAATGTCAGCGGTTTTTCGCTGGAAGAATATATGTACACCTGCGAAAAGATAGACAAGGAAGAACAGGTGGGCATTATTGAAGTAAACATCAGCTGTCCCAATGTACATAATGGCGGTATGAGCTTCGGCACACTTCCCGAAAGTGCGGCTGAAGTAACAAAGGCTGTAAAATCAGTAACAAAGAAGCCTGTATATATGAAGTTAAGCCCCAATGTTACAGACATTGTGAGCATTGCAAAGGCTTGTGAAGAAGCAGGCGCCGACGGCATCTCTCTTATCAACACTCTTATGGGTATGAGAATTGATTTAAAGACAAAGAAACCGGTTATTGCAAACAAGATGGGCGGTTTCTCAGGTCCTGCAATTAAGCCTGTTGCAGTAAGAATGGTATATCAGGTATATGAGGCTGTAAAGATTCCGATTATCGGAATGGGCGGTGTAAGCACAGCCGAAGATGTTATTGAATTTATGCTGGCAGGCGCTACGGGTGTTCAGGTGGGTGCTGCAAACCTTGTTGACCCCTATGTTTGCCGTGATATTATCAATGATTTACCTTATGTTATGGAAAAATACGGAATAACAAAATTAAGTGATATAATAGGAGGAGCACACTAATGGGAAAAGATGTAATTATTGCTTGTGATTTTTCAAGCAAGGAACAGGTATTTTCATTTCTTGACAAATTTGAGGGCAGAAAGCCTTTTGTCAAAATAGGTATGGAACTCTTCTATGCAGAAGGTCCCGAAATAGTAAGAGAAATCAAGAAGAGAGGTCACAAGATATTCCTCGACCTCAAGCTTCACGATATCCCCAACACAGTAAAGAAGTCTATGAGCGTTCTTTCAAGACTTGATGTTGATATGACAAACCTTCACGCTGCAGGTACTATCTCAATGATGGAAGCGGCTATTGAAGGTCTTACACGCCCCGACGGGACAAGACCCCTACTCATTGCAGTAACACAGCTTACTTCAACCGACCAACAGCGTATGGAAAATGACCTTCTTATCAAAGAACCCATTGACAAGGTTGTTATGCACTATGCACACAATGCAAAGCTTGCAGGACTTGACGGTGTTGTATGTTCTCCCCTTGAAGCAGAAAAGGTACACGACACCTGCGGCAAGGAATTCCTTACAGTTACTCCAGGCGTAAGATTCGCAGACGGCGACATCGGCGACCAGAAGAGAGTTATGACTCCTGCTGAAGCAAAAAGAATCGGCAGTGACTACATTGTTGTAGGCAGACCTATCACAGCGGCAGAAGACCCTGTTGCGGCATACAACAGATGTGTTGAAGAATTCATAGGTTAATTAACATTACATTTATAAAGAGGTATTTATTATGGAAAGCTACAAGAGAGAGTTTATACAGTTTCTTGAAAGAGCAGGCGTGCACAAATTCGGAGATTTTACAGCAAAAAGCGGAAGAAAAATTCCCTATTTCATAAACGCAGGTATGATTAAGACAGGCGACGATATCGCTACCCTCGGTGAATTCTACGCAAAGGCTTATTTTGAAAAGCTGGGCGCAAAGAAGGCCGTTCTTTACGGACCTGCATACAAGGGTATTTCACTTGCTGTTTCCGCAGCAGTTGCACTTTCAAAGAACGACCTCAATGTTCCCTTCTTCTTCAACCGTAAGGAAGTAAAGGACCACGGTGAAGGCGGAGTTTTCGTAGGATATGTTCCCACAGCAGGCGAAGAAATCGTTATCATTGAAGACGTTATCACAGCAGGAACTGCTATCCGCGAAAGCATGGACATCCTTTCACACCTTGAAGGTGTAAAAGTTGCTGCAGCCTTCATTATGGTTGACAGAAAAGAAAAGGGTCAGACTGAAAAGGGTGCTATGCAGGAAATTGAAGAACAGTTCGGTTTCCCTGTATATTCCATTGTTGATGTATACGACATTATTGAATATCTCGAAGAAAACCCTGAAAACGAAGAAAATGTAACAAGAATCAAGAACTATCTTGCGGTAAACGGCGCACAGTGAACCACTGCGGGAAATTCCGCCACCAATTCTGTGCGAACATAGATGCACGGTGCTTTCGCCACCTCACAAAAGGCGGCTGTGGCTGTACAGACTGTAATCCCACATAAAGCAAGAAAGGATTTATTATGCGTAGTTTAATAGATATAATGGATTTATCGGTTGAAGAAATCGACGAGCTTGTTGCCACGGCTTGCGATATCGTCGACCATCCCGAAAAATACAGAGAAAAATGCAAGTACAAGAAGTTAGCTACACTGTTTTTCGAACCGTCAACCAGAACGAGACTCTCTTTTGAGGCGGCAATGATGGAGCTTGGCGGAAATGTTCTCGGATTTTCCGAGGCTAACAGCTCATCTGCGGCAAAGGGTGAAAGCGTTGCTGATACTGCAAAGACAGTTTCGTGCTATGCAGACATTATTGCGATGCGTCATCCCAAAGAGGGCGCTCCTCTTGTTGCTTCAATGAACGCAACAGTTCCTGTTATCAACGCAGGTGATGGCGGTCACAATCACCCCACACAGACTCTTGCAGATTTGCTGACCATCTACCGTGAAAAGGGACATTTTGGCAATCTCACCGTAGGCTTCTGCGGAGACTTAAAGTTCGGACGTACGGTTCACTCCCTTATTTCTGCTCTTTCCAGATATTCGGGTATTGATTTCATACTCATATCCCCCGAAGAACTCAAGGTTCCCGGATACATAAAAACAGAAGTTATCAGCAAGAACAATGTGGGCTATATGGAAACAACCGACCTCACATCCGTTCTTCCCGACCTTGATATTCTCTACATGACAAGAGTTCAGAAAGAGCGTTTCTTCAACGAAGAAGACTATCTGCGTCTTAAAGACAGCTATATCCTTACTCCCGATAAGCTTACAGGTGCCAAGGAAGACCTTGTAATTATGCATCCCCTGCCCAGAGTAAACGAAATCAGCGTTGCTGTGGATGACGATCCCAGAGCTTGCTACTTCAAGCAGGTACTTAACGGCAAGTATATGCGTATGGCACTTATTCTGAAACTTCTCGGAATAGAATAATTTTCGGAAAGGATAGAAGATATGAACATAGATTCAATTAAGAACGGAATAGTTATAGACCATATCACAGCCGGCAACGCTATGGAAATATACCGTTTGCTGAAGCTTGACACAATACAGGACTGTGTTGCAATGATTATGAATGTTTCCAGCAACAAAATGGGCAAAAAGGACATTATCAAAATTGATGCACTTATTGACATTGATATGGACATCCTCGGATATGTAAACCCAGGTGTTACAGTAAACATCATAAAGGACGAAAAGCTGGCAGATAAAAAGTTTCCCGAGCTTCCCGACAAGCTCACAGGTGTAATTGCCTGCAAGAATCCCAGATGCATTACAACAACAGAACAGGAACTGCCCAATATTTTCAGACTTACAGACAGAGAAAACAGAGTTTACCGCTGTATTTACTGCGAAACAAAGGCGAAATAAATATAACACAAAAGAAGCACCGGCTCGGTGCTTCTTTTATTTCTGTCAATAAACTTGTTTTAATACCAAATTAATTATTATAAATAAAAAACATTTTCTTGCACTTTTCACCGAAGAAAAGTGCCAAAATTCGCCACTCAAAAAGAGGGAATGGCTCGATTGGGGACAAGCAAGGTTCAAATATTGTTGATTTTTAATTTAAACCGTCTTTCAGCTCCCAATCTCCGCTGACTTCCCCTCTTTCGCCGTGGAGGCTTATCTCCTCTCAAAACAAACTGCAAACTTATAATTATTACTACAGAAAAATTCTAATATAAGTTTTAATATACCTTTGCAACAAACTGAAAGAAGCACCGGCTCGGTGCTTCTTTTCACTTTATTTTCAGTGTTTTAAGATGCTTTTTATGTTCATCGGTTATGCGGTAGCTTTCAACGGCTTTCTGTATTGCTTTGTTATGCGTCCACACGGGAAGTCTTTTCTGCTCTATAAACATAATTGCCGTTTCATACTGTTTTGCTAGAGCTGTTGCAAAAAACCACGCAACCATCATATTTACATAGTATTCATCAGAATTGACTGATGCTGTCAGTTCGAGATGCTTCACATCAAAACGTTCACCAAGAAAGTATCTCATAAGCATCCCGATGCCAAAACGGACAGTATATGTTTTACCCGAATAAATCCATTCCTCTATTTTGTCAAGGAGTTTATCGGGGTACTTTGCAAAAACTTTCGGCGACATCATATCGCAGGTTGCCCAGTTATCAACATAGGGCAGGAATTCGTCTACAGCTTTTACTGCTTCATCAAAGTCCGATATTTTTTCAATGATAAAAGCGTGGAGATTGTTTTCTTCATAATATTTGTGCGGAAGTGAAGCCAAAAAACCTGACACTTCCGTACTTTTCGCATATTCCTTGGCAAACTTGCGAAGAATTGGCACTCTTATGCCGATTATACTTTCCTTGTCTACCGTCGGCATAAGTGCAGAATGAAAATCGCGGTATGATAAATCCTGCAGAGCAAAAAGCTGTTGCTTGAGAGTCTTATAATATGCTTTGGCAAAATCCATACCATTTCCTCCGGAATATTTGTTTATATAATCTTGATTTTCTCCATAGCCTGAGTTTATTTCTACACTTTCCCTTTATTATTTACAGTCTGAAGCCCTCTCCGAGAACTTCTCTTACGTCCGTTATAATTATAAATGCTTTTTCGTCAATGTTTTTTACAAGCTTCACAACCCCCGGAAGCTGCTTGGGACTTACCACGCAGTAAAGCATCTTTCCGTCTTTACCCGTGTACATACCGACGCTTGTTATTCCCGTAACTCCCCGCCTGTATTCTTTCATTATCCCATCTGCAATATCCATATACGCAGAGGAAATTATCTGCACACCTTTTGCCGTATTTCCCATTGTTACAACGGCATCCATCACAGCCGAGCAGATATAAAGAGCCACCGCAGAATAAACAGTAACCGTAAAACTGCCAAAAACTACCCCCGAAACTGCAATGATAAGAATGTCGATAATGAGAATAATTCTTGCAACACTTATATGAGGCATAAGCTTGTTTATTGTAAGGGCGGCAAAGTCGCTTCCGCCTGTTGATGCACCGCACCTCACAGCAAGACCTATTCCTATTCCCATAAGGACACCGCCGATAATAGTGGAAGCGGTTATATCATCTGTGTATGCAGGAAAGCCTGTCGTCAGTTCAAGAAACAAAGACAGAGTAAGTATTCCCGTAACCGTCTTGACGAGAGCATATTTTCCGAGAAATTTATATCCCACCAAGAACAGCACTGCGTTGCAGACAAGGTTGGTAAATGCCATTTTTATGCCGAACAAATGCAGGAGCACAGTGGCTATTGCCGCAACGCCTCCGCCTGATGTTTTGTTAGGTGCTAAAAAAACATTTATCGCTATTGCAAGAATAAGCGAGCCTGCTGAAATTATAAGATGTTCAACAACAACTGACTTTACCTTTTTCAAGCTTAAATTCTCCTTAGCCTTGTGGTATTTGTCAGTATTGTTCCCTGTTTTCGAGAATCTATCAATTTAAAGTAAATCGGTAATATAGACTGTGAAGCATCTTTGATTTTTCGACCATTATATCACATTTTTTCAGTTAAAGCAATATAAATTTATTATTGAATATTCACTTGAAATATGATAAAATTCTTATATAACATAAAAGGAGTAACTATTTTGAAAAGCAGATATATTTGTCCTGTATGCTCGTGCATACTTGAAGAAAGTGAAAAAACATACAAATGCCAAAACAACCACTGCTTTGATGTGTCTGCCGAGGGATATATCAATCTTGCAAGCGCAAAAAAGGGCAACACTGAAATTTCAGGGGATGCCGCAGACACCTGCCGTGCAAGAAGACGCTTTCTCGAAGCAGGACACTACAAG
>JAZOLW010000031.1:0-37766 GCA_045653405.1 Eubacteriales bacterium
GGACTTTCCGAGCTTATACTGACACTTGAAAAATACGGCTATACGAGATGCGACACGGTTGAGGGACCGGGACAGTATTCGTCACGAGGAGATATTCTTGACATATTCATCCCCGATAATGATTATCCCGTAAGACTTGAATTTTTCGGTGACGATCTGGACTCTGCAGGCTTTTTTGACACAATGACACAGCGCAGAACCGAAAATGTGCAGGAAATTGAAATTACACCCGTCAAAGAGGTGATGATTTCAACCGAAAAACGTGAGTTGCTGTCTGAAAAGATTGACAGCCTGATTGCTTCTGCTCTTAAAAAGAAAAATCAGAAGCTTGCAGAAAAACTGCAGAAAGAAAAGCTGGATGCACAAGCGGGAGAATTTCCCGGTGCTGACAAATATCTGTCATTTATATATGATGAATTCACAACCCTGCTTGACTATGCGGGAGGCCCCGCCTTTGTATGCGACCATCCAAGAGTAAGGGACAGATTAAATTCTTATCTGTGGCAACTTGGTCAGACAGTTACCGACCTTGCCTCTGAGGGCGAAATGTCTCTCAAAGACGGGAAATGGTGCAAGACTTATGAAGATATGAAATATTATCTGTCAAAGCGCCCGACTGTTGTGACAGATACATTTACAAGCACCCCTGACTTTGAAATATCGGGGCTTTTCGAGTTTACCTCCAAGCAGACAGTGAGCGTGGAGTGCGGACTTGATATACTTTGCGATGACCTTGACGGATATATAAATCACGGATATAAAACTGTTCTTTGTGTAAGAGGTGCGGCACACGCATCCTCCCTTTATGAAATGCTTGAAGAAAAGGGAATAAAGGCGGTTATTTCTTCAGGCGCAGACATTGAGAAAATGTCGGGTAAACACATATATATTATCCCAAAAGATAACCCTGCCGATGAATACACCGGATTTGAACTTACAAAGTCAAAGTTTGCCTTTTTGTGCGAGGATGCATCAACTCAGGGTGCTGCTGCAAGAGCAGTAAAATCAAATGACAAGGCAAAGAAATCTGCAAAGAAAAAGATACTGTCGTACCTTGAACTGACTGAGGGTGACTATGTTGTTCACGAACAGCACGGAGTAGGGCAGTATTTGGGAATAAAAACACTGACGGTTGCGGGTGTTACAAGGGATTATATTACCATTAAATATGCAGGAACAGACAGCCTGTATGTACCCTGTGACCAGCTTGATAAGGTTTCAAAGTATTCGGGCAAAGGCGAAAATGTAGTGCTTTCCAAAATGGGAGGTGCTGAATGGATAAAGAAAAAACAGCGTGCAAAAAAAGCGGCAAAGGATATGGCAAAGGAGCTTATTGCACTCTATGCCGAAAGAAGCCGCAGACCGGGTTATGCCTTTTCGCCCGATAACGAGTGGCAGAGAGAATTTGAAGCAGGCTTTGAATATGAGGAAACAGAAGGCCAGCTTGATGCCATAAAG
Organism: Eubacteriales bacterium; assembly: GCA_045653405.1. Classification (GTDB taxonomy): domain Bacteria; phylum Bacillota; class Clostridia; order Oscillospirales; family CAG-382; genus UMGS882. Next base: position 1,459 of record JAZOLW010000031.1, read on the forward strand.
GATATAAAAAGAGATATGGAAAAGCCATGTCCCATGGACAGACTTCTCTGCGGAGATGTTGGATTTGGCAAAACTGAGGTTGCACTTCGCGCCGCATTCAAATGCGTAATGGACGGCAAGCAAGCGGCAGTTCTTGTGCCTACAACCATACTTGCATTCCAGCATTTCAGAACATTCTCCTCAAGAATGCACGGTTTCCCTATAAAGATAGAAATGCTGTCACGATATGTTTCTCCCAAAAAGGCAAAAGAGGTGCTGAAGCGCCTTGAATGCGGTGAAACAGACATTGTTGTGGGAACTCACAAAATTCTCGGAAAGAATGTAAAATTCAAGGATTTGGGACTGCTTATTGTTGACGAAGAACAGAGATTTGGTGTTGCCCACAAAGAAAGACTTAAAGAAATGTCAAAGCAGGTGGATGTTCTTACACTTACTGCAACCCCTATTCCCAGAACCTTCAATATGGCGCTAGTGGGAATACGTGATATGTCGGTGCTTGAAGAAGCGCCTGTTGACAGATATCCTGTTCAGACCTATGTTCTTGAGTATGACCACACCATAATAACCGAGGCAATCAAGAAAGAACTTCGCCGAGGCGGACAGGTCTTTTATATGCATAACAAAGTCGAAGATATAATGACGGTTGCGGCACACATCAAGGAAGAAGTGCCGGATGCTGTTGTGGCAGTTGCTCACGGACAGATGGACAAAGAGGAGCTTTCGGAAATATGGTATGATATGACCGAGGGCAAAATCGACGTTCTTGTCTGCACAACCATTATTGAAACAGGTGTGGATGTACCTAATGCCAACACTCTGATTATAGAGGATGCGGACAAACTTGGACTTGCACAGCTTCATCAGATTAGAGGCAGAGTAGGTCGTTCAAACAGAAGAGCATATGCATATTTTACGTGGAAGCCTCAGAATATGCTTAACGAAATAGCCCAGAAACGTCTTGTTGCCATAAAGGAATTTACGGAGTTCGGTTCAGGCTTCAGAATTGCTATGCGCGACCTTGAAATAAGAGGAGCAGGAAATCTTCTTGGCGCAGAGCAGTCGGGACATATGGAAGCTGTCGGATACGATATGTTTGTAAAAATTCTCGAACAGGCAGTGCTTGAAGAAAAGGGAGAAGCTCCGGAAGAAGTAAAAGAATGTGTCATAGACCTTGGTGTCAGCGCATATATTCCCGAAAAGTACATCAAGCGTCCTGCAGGAAGAATTGAGATGTACAAACGTATTGCAGAGATTAAATCTCAGGCGGATGCAGATGATGTAACGGATGAAATGACCGACCGTTACGGCGAAATTCCCAAGGAAACCAAAAATCTTATCACAGTTGCATCTGTAAGAGCGAGATGTACTGCAATCGGCATAGTAAAAGTTGAATACAGAGGGGGAAAACTTGCGGTTTATCCGTCAGATGCGCCCACAAAGGAACAGTCTGTGGCTCTTGCAATGAAATTCCCCGGCAAAGTCCTTACTTCCCTCGGAAAAACTCCCTGCTATAATATAAAAGTAAGCAGTGCCGATGAAGCAGGGCGTGTTTTGGAGGAAATATTCAAGATTTATTCACCAAAGAATTGAATATATATGATAGAATAAATTAGTTATATTATGCCCGCGAAAAAAGGCGAAAAAAGCAGTTTTAAGGGAGATGGGTACAATGAAAAAAATAATGGCGCTCGTACTTGCGATTGTTATGTGTGCAGGAGTGTTGTGTTCTTGTTCAAATACAGATAAAGACACAGCGATGTCCATGGATGGAGGCGGAAAGCTGTCGGTAAACTTTATGTATTTGCTTACTGCTTTTCAGAATACTATGTGGAACGTAACATCCTATGAGGATTTTGATATTGTAATTAACGAACAAACAGGAGCAACCGTCAACGATTTCTTAAAAGAGCAGGTGAAGAAATCTGCGGAAAGCTCTCTTATCTGCGAGTATATTCACGACAAGGTTTACGGACTTACTCTTTCTGATGCGCAGAAGCAGGCAATAGACGCTCAGATAGAAAAGTATATCAGTACCGCAGGTTCAAAACAGCAACTTGAGGGACAACTCTCTGCGTACAGTGCAAACATTGCTACACTTAAAAGATACTTTGAAATCAGCCTGAAGCAGAATAATATTTACAATCTGTTTTATGACACAGAGGGAATATATGCAATTCCTGAGGAAACTGTGAAGAAATATTTTGAAGATAACTATGCTATAGTTACTCATATATTTTTTAATACCGCATTCAAGGTCAAGGAAGACGGAACTTATGTTTCGCTGACCGAGGAAGAAATCGAGATAAAAAAACAGGTTGCACAAAATGCATATTCCAACATACTTGCGGGAGAAGATTTCTATGCTCTCAGAGAGTATTACACTGAAGATTATACATCTCCCAACGGAATGTTTGTCACAAACGACGGTGAGTACCCCGAGAAGTTTACGCAGGCAGCCCTTGAAATGAGAGTTGGAGAATACCGTATGGTTGAAACCGAGGGTGCCGGAATACACATTATGTATAAGCTCCCTATGGATGCAGAGCTTTACAATACGGATGAAACAGTTTACAACAGCATTATGAGTATGCTTATTTCAAAAGATTTTGACACAAGACTTGCCGAGTACAGGGCAAACATCAAGGTTAATGAGGAGAAGATGGCATTGCTTAATCCGCAGATTGTGCCTGCTTATACCTTAGGTCTGGAATAAAAGTCAAGGAGGGAAGCAAATGAGGATATCCGGTTCAGATGTAAAGAGCAAGGTTTTCTTTTCAGTTCTGTTTGTTATGGGTTTCTTTTTCAGTGCATCGTTTATGCCGTATGTTGCACGGGATTTTTCGGCGGCAAATATTACCGCAACATCTGATTTGCTTCTTGCCCTCAGTATAGTTTGCGGTATCGTTTACGAAAACAGAAAAGCAGCATCGGTTATAGCCCTTGTTGCAGGTGTTTTGACAGATATATTCATAACACCTCCTATGCATCTGTCACCAATACTGTTTTTCCTTGCGGCATATTTTGCATCAAAGACGGTCAGCGTTTTTGTGAGTGTTAATGCGGCAACGGCGGCAGTGTCTGCAATTCCGTTCTGCCTGTTCAGAGCAGTTACGGGAAGTATATACATTATATCAGAAAACAGCGGTTTAAAATTGGGTACGGTTCTCAAAACCACAATTCTTCCAGAATTTGCCCTTAACATAGTAACGGTATTTTTTGTTTATATAGTTGTGAAATATCTGTACAAATGGTTTAAAAGAAGATTTTATATATAATGTTCTGTCAGTTTAATCCCACAGAGAAAGGAACAGAAATTTATGGAAAAGAAGTTTAATGCGGTTGTAGGTCAGTCCGGCGGACCAACCTGTGCCATCAACGCGACCCTTGCCGGTGTGATTTCAGGCTGTATTGATGCGGCGGCAAAGGGAAAAATTGATAAGATTTACGGTATGAGAAACGGTGTGGAAGGCTTCCTCAAAGAAGATTTCGCAGACCTTGGAGAACGCTTTAAGAATAAAGAAGAACTTGACCTTCTCTGTATGACACCTGCGTCAGCTCTCGGTTCCTGCAGACTGAAACTCAAAGAGGAGTCACAGCTTGAAAAGGTGTTTGAAATAATTGAACGAAACAGTATCAAGTACTTTTTCTACATAGGCGGAAACGACAGTATGGATGCTGTTGCAAAGCTGGATAAGTATAAGAAAGAACATCCTGAAGCAAATCCTACGGATACCTGCTTTATAGGTGTGCCTAAGACTATTGATAATGATCTGTGCTGTACCGATCATACACCGGGCTTTGGCTCTGCTGCAAAGTATATTACAACCTCCCTTGCAGAAATGGCAAGAGACTGCGCAGTGTACAAGCTCAAGGCAGTGACTATAATTGAAATAATGGGACGTGATGCAGGATGGCTTACAGCTTCAGCGGCACTTACAAAGGAAATCTGCGGACTTGGTGCAGACCTTATATATCTTCCCGAAAAGGCGTTTGATACAGAAAAATTCATAGCAGATCTGAACAATCTGCTGGCAAAACCCGATAAAAGCAGTGTAATTGTTGCTGTTTCCGAGGGAATAAGAGATAAAAACGGAGAATATGTTGCAAAGGCGGCTATGAGCGGCGTTGTAGACAGCTTCGGACACGCATATCTTGCAGGAACAGGCAAGTATCTCGAAAACCTCGTGCGTGACAAAATCGGATGCAAGTGCCGCAGTGTTGAACTGAACATCCTCCAGAGATGTGCATCCCACATTGCTTCAAAGACTGACATTGACGAGTCATTTGCAATCGGAAGTGCGGCGGCAGAGGCGGCTTGTAGCGGCAAGAGTGGAAGAATGATGGTGTTTGTAAGAGATGAAAAGGACGGGGCGTATTCCGTACATATTGAAGATGCAGATATTTCAGGTGCAGCAAATAATGTAAAGACAGTTCCCGATGAATATATAACTGCAGATGGAACAGGCATTACAGAGGCGGGAATAGCGTACCTCAAACCCCTTATTCAGGGCGAATGCACTACAAATTACAAAGACGGTCTGCCTGTGCATATAGTGATTTAGTATATAATAAATTATTATTATATGCAAAATGCTTAAATTTGCTCTTTGAGTATGGGCAAAAGTTACAAAAAAATATATGAATATTGACATCGTAGGTTTGTTGGTGTAAAATATTAGATAGACAAAATATGCAAAATCGCAGATGTACTGCGAAATTATTATCGGGAGGCTCCGTAAATCAATGACAAAGAAGATTTTAGCATTGGTATTTGCAGCTGTTATGATGCTTACAGCTGTAATGTCAACAGGTTGCGCTAATGGCGACAATAGTGACGAGAATGAACTCAGCGGTATTGTTACCCTTAATATGTTCGTTATCACAGAAGAAGAAACCAGCCAGACTGCAGCAAAAGAAGTGCAGATGGCAATTAACGAAATTACAGTTCCCCAGTACAAGATGCTGGTGAAAATAAACTATCTGACAGCTGATGAGTACTGGGATGTTGTAGAAAGCACAGAAGCTGAAACAATCAAGTACACAGAAGAAAAGAGAGCAGCAGCTGCGGCAGGCACAACACCTGTTGCTGTTGAAGAAGACGAAGAAGCTCTCAAGTCAATTGACAAGATGACATTCAACGAAGCAATCGACTATGTATTCGATATTGATGATGTTGAACTTGAAAATCCCCAGATTGACGTACTTGTTGTTGACGATTACGATAAATTCGTTCAGCTTGTTGAAGAAGAACGTGTTTCTGAAATTGACATAAAGTATGACAGAAAGATTGTTACAAAGTACATACATCCCCTTATTCTTTCATCAACATCAGTTAACAAGAAGACTTACGGTATTCCTACAAACTTTGTTATAGACGGCGAGTATGAATTCCTTGTATACAACAAGAATCTTCTTGACAAGTACGGATATTCCGTACAGCAGCTCAGAAACATTGAGGATATGGGTGAATATTTTGCTCTTATCAAGGCTAACGAACCCGGTGTATATCCCATTTCAGACATCCCCGAACTTGCGGGAGCGGAAATATACAACAACATTCTGTTCTCACAGTCAGAATATGGCAAAGTTGCCGGTTCAAGCAACCCTGTTTATATGAGTAACGTTGCATATATGAATTATCTGAACGCAGCGGGCGAATTCAGAAAGAGCGGTTATGTAGCATCATTTGACGGTGTTGAAGATGCAGAATATGCAATTGAATATGTTACATCAAAAGAAATCATTGAACGTGAAACAACAGAAAACGGAGTTACCTATCAGGCATACCTCTACGATATACCCAGAGTAACAGCAGATGATGCATTCAAGTCTGCAATGTGTGTAAGTGCATATTCACTCAACAAGGCGAAAGCCGCTGAACTTATAGAACTGTTTACAATTGATGCAGAACTTGCAAATCTTCTCCAGTACGGTATCGAAGGCAAGCACTACAGAGTGGAAGACGGTATTGTATCCTATATTGAAACAGATGAAGAAGATACATACAGAATGAACAATCTTCTTACAGGAAATGTATACATCAAGTACGCAACAGAAGAAACCGCAGACTATATCGAAACTGCAAAGGATTTCAATCTCGGAACCGTTCCCAGCACATTTTTCGGATATAATCCTTCCTTTGATGACGTGGCATCACAGTCAATATTTGAATGTGTAGAAGCTTTCTCAGAGACAGCCCTTGAAAAGCTTGAAAGCGGAGAGATGACAGTTGACGAAGTATTCAACGTAGCAGGCAAGCAGCTTAACGCGCTTGGCTGTGTATGGAATGAATCAGGCTCTGCTCTCCTTGGCGTATTCGGTAAGGTAAGTGCAACACAGCAGGCAACAGCAGCACTGCACGCTAACTCTTTCATAATTCCCGAAGAAGTACTCACTTATAACGATGTGTATAAGTCAGAAGCGGAAATTGAAACTGAGATTGTAGCAGAGGAAGAAAAGGCTGTTGAAGAAGCAGAAACTCCTGTGGCAGAATAAACAAAGCAGGAAGTTGTAGAGGAAAATACTGCTGAAATTTCTGAAGAAGTTACTTCCGAAGCATAAAACAGAAAATTAAGTTTTTAAGACTGCGGTTTTTACCGCAGTCTTTTTTACTGCCGTGAAACAGAGACGTATTTAAAAATTCCAAAGAATAATACATAAATGTTTATAAAATACCCGATTGACACAAAAGATATAATTTGATAAAATATATAATGAAGTATTATCGACGAAAGGAAAGGGAAAGACGTATGAACGAAAGAGATATTTGGAAGCTTGTCATTGAAAATATGCAGAATAATAACGGCTTCTCAGACCTCACAATAGAACTGTGGTTCAGCCGTATGAATATGGAAAAGCTCACACCCGATACAGCATATTTCAGCACTGATAACAATCTGGTTAAAGATATAGTTGAGAATAAATATGCGGAATTTATTCGTAAGGAGCTTGCAGAGGTTCTGGGATTTGATGTGGAAATAGTTATACTCTCCTGTGAAAAGGAACCTTTTGAGCAACAGTACACAAGACTTATCAACAAGCAGGAATCGGATAAGATACTTGAAGTTTCAAAGATGCTTGATGTAAGCGGCGGTGTAACGGAAGAAAGCAAAGAAGAAATTATCGGTACGGAAGAAGAAAATGCAGATGCTCTTGTTTCACCTGTAATGCCCTATACATTTGACAGCTTTGTTGTTGGCGGGTCAAACCATTATGCTTATAATATAGCAATGTCTGTTGCAAAAAAGCCTGCACTTATAGCAAACCCCCTGTTCCTGTATGGTGCACCCGGACTCGGAAAAACACATCTTCTTTACGCTATTACAAATGAAATAAAGAAAAATCATCCTGATTATAATATTATATATACAAAGGGCGTTGATTTTACTAACGAATTGGTAGAAGCAATTACAAACGGAACAACAATTCTGTTCAGAGAAAAGTTTAGAAATGCAGATGTTTTCCTTGTGGACGATATTCAGTTTATTGCAGACAAGAAAAGCACACAGGAAGAATTTTTCCATACATACGAAATGCTGTTTGAAGCAGGAAAGCAGATAATTGTTGCGGCAGACCGTTTGCCCAAGGATATCAAAGCCCTAGCGGAAAGACTGCGTTCTCGTTTTGAACACGGTATTATTGCGGATATCCAGCCCCCCGACCTTGAATTGAGAGTTGCAATTGCCAAGAGAAAGGCACAGCATCTCGGAATGCAGGTTCCAAATAACGTGCTTATATATCTCGGCGAAAATATCAAGGATAATATAAGACAGATAGAGGGAGCTCTCAAGAAAATGAGAGCTATGGCATATATTCAGGGTACTGACGTAAGTATGGAACACGCAAAGGCGGTGGTTTCGGATATACTTACCGCAAAAGCGGCAGCTGTTACCCCCGAAAAGGTAATTACATATGTGTCACAGAAATACAATATTCCATTTGAGGATATTGTCGGAAAGAGAAAGACAGATGCAATAGCATCCGCAAGACAGATAGCGGTATTTTTACTGCGTGAGCTTACCGAAATGTCACACGCAAATGTGGGTAAAGTGTTTAACAGAGACCATTCAACAGTGGTGTCATCTGTAAATAAAATTAAGGAACGTATGAATGATGACCCTGCGTTTGAAGCAGAAATCGAAGATATGATGAAGGATTTACGTTCAGTTGCGGAGTATTAAGAAAAAAGCGGAACAGAAAGGAGAGGTTTAACAATGAAATACTTACCAAAGCTCGGAACAAAGCCGCTCCCTATGTCGCCGCAGGAGCTTCCCGAAGGAACAGTCTGCGATTTTGTATATGTAACAGGGGACGCCTATGTTGACCACCCCAGCTTCGGAACCGCAATCATAGGCAGAATCCTTGAAGATGCAGGTTTTACTGTGGGAATAATCGCACAGCCCGATTATAAGAATATGTACAAGGACGGAAGCGGCAAAGGTGTTTGCGTTTTCGGAAGACCGAGACTGGGTTTTCTTGTAAGTTCAGGTAATATGGACTCAATGGTTGCCCACTATACCGCATCCAAAAAGCGCAGAAGTGAGGACTATTATTCTCCTGAAATGAAAGCGGGTCTTCGTCCCGACAGAGCGGTAATTGTCTACTGTAACAGAATAAGACAGGCATACGGCGATGTGCCTATCATCATAGGCGGAGTTGAGGCATCCCTTCGAAGATTTGCGCATTACGATTATTGGGACGATAAAGTGAGAAGAAGTGTGCTTATCGATTCGGGTGCAGATATTCTCAGTTACGGAATGGGAGAGTATTCCATCCCCGAAATTGCAAGAATGCTGGATAAGGGCGTTCCCGTAAAGAAAATCAGAGGTATCAGAGGAACTGTTTTTGCTGCAGAGCTTGACTATAAGCCCGAATTTGAATTTGTTGATACATTTAAATACGATGAACTGAAAACAGATAAAAAGGCTTATTCCAAAGCCTTCAAAATACAGTATGCAAACCAGAGTCCCGTAGACGGCAAGGCGGTTGTTGAGTATTACGACAACAAAAAACTGGTTCAGAATCCTCCGTCACCCCTTCTCACAAGAGAAGATATGGACAAGGTATATTCATTGCCCTACACAAGAACCTGGCATCCGTCATATGACAAATACGGCGGAATTGCGGCACTTCGTGAGGTTGAATTTTCCATTACACATAACCGAGGATGCTTCGGCGGATGTGCTTTCTGCTCCATTGCTTTCCATCAGGGCAGAAATGTGGTATCAAGAAGCATTGAATCAGTTGTTGAGGAAGCAAGACTTCTCACAACCCTTCCCGGCTTCAAAGGATACATCCACGATGTGGGCGGTCCTACTGCGAACTTCAGGTACGGTCCCTGCGAGGCGGTAAGGGACGGCAAAAAGGGTGTATGTAAGGAAAGAAGATGTCTTGCACCAAAACCCTGTAAGAACCTTGTGTGCGACCATAGCGAATATGTTGAATTACTTGAAAAGGTTGCGGCACTTCCAAAGGTTAAAAAAGTGTTTGTCAGAAGCGGAGTAAGATTTGACTACGCAATTTATGACAAAGACCATTCATTTATAAATGTGCTTGTCAGAAAGCACGTAAGCGGTCAGTTGAAGACAGCACCCGAGCATATTTCAAACAATGTGCTGAAATATATGGGCAAGCCCGAGATATCGGTATATGAAAAATTCTGTGACAAATATTTTGACGTTTGCAAAAAGGCAGGACTTGAGCAGTATATCGTACCTTATCTTATGTCATCCCACCCCGGAAGCACAGTTTCGGATGCAATCGACCTTGCGCTGTATCTTAAAAAGCACAATATAAGACCTGAACAGGTGCAGGATTTTTATCCCACGCCCGGAACTGCGGCAACAGCTATGTATTATACGGGAATTGACCCCTTTACAATGCAAAGTGTCGAGGTAACCAGGGATTACGAGCAAAAGAGAATTCAAAGAGCACTTCTTCAGGCAACACGTCCGGAAAATACCGAGCTTGTTAAAAAGGCTATACAGATGTCGGGCAGGGAAGATGCAAAAGAACTGTTACCCAAGAGTGCATTTTACAGCGAAAAGACGGGAAATGCGGCAAGACAGCCGGCAAGAAAAGGTACTTCAGGAAGAAACACTGACCGCAAGGGTTTGTCTTCAGCAAAGAATGGCAGAAATTCCGGCAGAAATGCAGATAATAAATCAGGCAGGACAAAGAATGCAAAGACGTTTGGAAAATCGGATAACAGAACAAATAAAAAGACAGACAGCAGAAGCAGAAAACGCAAATAAAAAGACTCTGCAGAAACCTGCAAAGTCTTATGGGAATGCGTGAGTACGTCAGATGTGTTCTTCGCCGTCAGTGATAATATTTCTTTCTCTGAACAGCAGAGTGATACACCATACACCTGCAAGACCTACAAGTGCGTATATGATACGGCTTACGATATTGTCCTGACCGCCGAAAAGCCAGGCAACGAGGTCAAACTGGAAAAGACCGATGCTTCCCCAGTTTACGGCACCGATTATAGAAAGAATAAGAGCAATTCTGTCAAGCATTTGTTTCATCTCCTTTGAGTATCTTTGTAAACGAGCGTTCCGCTCTTTTTGACGGCGGAACAGGCTCATTCTGCAAGTATTGTTTGCAAAGGAAAGAAATTTATACATTAATCAAAAATAAAATCAAGAGGTTACGTCATTATGAGAATGAGAAAAAAGAAAAACGGCTCGCAGCGTATGGAAGCCTGTGCAAAAATACATATACAGACACCGTCTGAAATGAAAGGCAAGTGGCAAGAGCTTGCCAAAGGAAAGGAACTGTACGCTGAAATCGGATGCGGAAAGGGAAGATTTATTCTGGAAACCGCAAAGAAAAATCCCGATAAGTTTTTTGTGGGATTTGAAAAGATTGCAGATGTAATTGTTCTTGCTATGGAAAAGGTAATGAACGAGGAGCTTGAAAATGTTGTTTTCGTATGCGATGACGCAGAGAGAATAACTGAAATTTTTGAAGAATCCGAGCTTGACGGACTTTATCTCAATTTCTCCGACCCGTGGCCCAAGAAAAGACACGCAAAGAGAAGACTTACATTTGTGACATTCCTTGAAAAATATAAGCAGATTATCAAAAACGGCGGAAAAATATTCTTCAAAACGGACAATCGCCCGTTGTTTGATTTTTCACTCGAACAGTTTGAGGAGGCAAAGATACCTCTGTCGGATGTAACCTTTGATTTGCACAATTCCGAATACGAAAAGGATAATATCCATACAGAATACGAAGATAATTTCTCTGCAAAGGGCTTTAACATAAACAGACTTGTAGGAACTATCTGCAAGTAATTTATTTATGTGTAACAGGCTGGTGGCGGTGAAATTATACGGATATTTTCGGTACACCATATAAACCATATACAGAATAGATTGTTTGCTTGAGAGAATAATAGATGTATATATTCAGGCAAAACCGAAAGGACGATGAATATGCTGGATTATGCAAGAATTAGTATTGCCGTGCCAAATGTAACTGTCGGCTCGGTAACCAAGAACAAGGCGGATATAATTGAAAAAATCAAAGAGGCATCAGGACAGGGCGCAGACTTTGTGCTGTTTCCCGAATTATCCCTTACGGGATATACCTGTGGAGATCTGTTTTTTCAGAAGACCTTGCAGGACAACGTATGCTCAGCACTTTGCGAGATAGCAGAGCTTTCCGCAAAGGTAAAGAGTGTAATTATAGTGGGCGCACCTTTGAAAATAAACGGTCAGCTCTATAACTGCGGTGTTGTACTGTCGGGAGGCAGAGTGTGTGCTGTTGTACCTAAAACATTCATTCCCGATTACAACGAATTCAGTGAAAAAAGATGGTTTTCCTCAGCATTGAATCTTGATACAGATGAAATAATGTCCGAGGATATAGGAATTTATCCGACATACCCCGTTGCTGTTTCAAACAGACTTGTTCTTGAGGGCAGAGAGGGCGTAAAGTTCGGCGTTGAAGTCTGCGAAGATATGTTGGCACCCATTCCGCCAAGCGCCCACCTTGCTCTTTCGGGTGCGGAAATAATTTTCAACCTTTCGGCAAGCAACGAAACTGTAGGCAAACACCATTTCAGAAAAGATATGGTAAGTACACGTTCATCAAGCGAACTGTGTGTGTACGCTTATGCATCTGCCGGTTGCAGTGAGTCTACAACAGACCTTGTGTTCTCCGGACACAGCATAGTATGCGAAAACGGAAGTGTTATCTGTGAAAATAAGCAGTATATAGACAATGATTATATAATGAACTGCGATGTGGATTTAGGCAAAATAAGAGCCGACAGAGCAAGAATAAGAAGCTTTGCTGATTGTGCGGCAACTGCCGATAAGTGCAAAACAGTAAAGCTGTATAACGGCATATTTGACAGTAAGCTGAGTTCAGACGGCTTCCTTTATCCCTTGAAGAAACTTCCCTTTGTTCCCACAGATAAGCGGACAAGAACACTCAGATGTCTTGAAATTTTTGATATGCAGGCGGCAGGACTTGTAAAGAGAATGAGCGTTGCGGCACAGAAGATAGTTATAGGTGTTTCGGGAGGGCTTGATTCCACACTTGCTATTCTTGTTTGTGCAGAAGCTATGAGAAAAATGCACAAGCCTATGACAGATATTATAGGTGTGACAATGCCCTGCTTCGGTACAACATCAAGAACCTATAACAATTCACTTGCACTTATGGAACAGCTTGGCGTAACATCTATGAATATAAGCATCAAGGATGCCTGCTTACAGCATTTCAAAGATATCGGACACGATTATGATGTAAAAGACGTAACCTTTGAAAACGTGCAGGCGCGTGAGAGAACACAGGTGCTTATGGATGTTGCCAACAAGAACGGAGCAATCGTGTGCGGCACGGGTGACCTCAGTGAATTGACACTCGGTTGGTGTACCTACAACGCAGACCATATGAGTATGTATGACGTTAATGCAGGTATTCCCAAGACACTCATTCGCTGGATGCTTGAAAGCCTTGCTGAAGACGGAAGATTTGCAGGATGTGAAAACACACTTCTTGATATAGCGGATACTCCCATAAGTCCCGAGCTTCTGCCACCGGATGAAAGCGGAGAAATTGCACAGAAGACTGAAGATTCGGTTGGGCCCTACGCACTCCACGACTTCTTCCTTTACTATACATTGAGATACGGCTTTACACCTGAAAAGATATACACCCTTGCAACTCGTGCTTTTGCAGATGATTTTGACGGTGAAACAGTGAAAAAATGGCTGAAAGTATTCTATAGACGTTTCTTTACACAGCAGTTCAAGAGAAGCTGTCTTGCCGACGGAGTTAAGGTAGGAAGTGTAGGCATATCACCCAGAGGAGATTTGAAAATGCCAAGTGACGCAAGCTTTGCAGACTATATTGAGATAATTGAAGCACTTTAATAAAGAAATGAAACTTCTTACTTCATAAGTTCGTAAATAATGTCAATAAAAAACAGGGACCTCCAATAGTGGGATAAAACAACTACTATTGGAGGTTTTCTTACAGAAAAGAGCGGGGAACCCCCGCTCTTATTTGTTGATAAATTGATAAATCTGAATCGGCTTATTTGTTTTGGTTATTACCAATTTTATTAATGATTGCCCCTGTGCAGATAACCATTTCAAACGCAAGGAAGAAAGCCGTACCGATAATAATACCGCCCAATTCTCCCATGCCGTTAAACCAGGTCGCAAACACTGCTAAAAATATCCACTCTAAAACTATAGTAATCAAACCAATCAAAATGTACTTCCACATATTTTTCATACAATTATTCTCTTTCATTATCTTGTTTATCAAATTATACTATAAAATAATTTATCTACCTTGCAATATCTATATCTTGGTAGTATAGCAATGTAGTCAATAGCACCTGATGTCAAGGTTTTTTCAATAAGTTAATGAGTTATAGGTATTGTTCAATTATGATGAGTTTATAAGTTGTCTTTTATTTTGCCAATAATTTCTGCATATTCTGCATCGGAAAGAAGTGTTTTCCCGGGGTTCATGGCAAACACACCGCCCCATTCAAACTCATTCTCATATTTGGGAACAAGATGAAAGTGAAGATGGCATCCTGTGTCTCCGTAAGCACCGTAGTTTACCTTTTTCGGGGAAAATGCTTTATGAATGGCACGAGATACTTTTGCAATATCCTCCATAAACCCTGCTCTTTCTTCGGGTGTCAGGTCTACTATTTCACTTACGTGCTTTTTGTGGGCAACAATTACCCTCCCTCTGTGGCTTTGTTCTTTGAATAGGTATACCTTGCTCTGTGACAATTCGCAGATTTTTATACCGAATGCATCAAGCAGTTCATTTTCCATACAGTAAGCACAGTTTTTATCCATAATAATTCTCCTTTTTAAAAAATCACAATATAGTATCTTCATTGTATCACATAATTTGATGAATTTCAATAACAAAGACTGAAAATAATTTTTAAGGATATCATAATTGTAAGTACAAAAGTTATAAATTTGTTTTATAAAGTAATGTTTTAATGCCGTACCGTTTTTTCGTATTCTTTGCGGAATAAAATCCGAATAAAAAGCACTTGCAAGTTGCGTTTTATAACAACAGCAAGTGCTTGAGCTTTAGTTACTTTTTGATAAGTATAAATCCTTCCACTGAAAAGTCATTAAGTTCCTCGGTTTTCTTATTTACAGAAAAGCCTATTCCTTCGTAATAAAAATCAGTATATTCATCAAGGGCAATTACTTCATCAGGCTGATTTCCTGCGCGGTACCCGTCATATCCGTATTTGTTTACGAGTGCTTCTATAACAGGCATAAGATTATACTCTTTAACAGTTCCGTCAGAGAGATAAACTGTTGCATACGGTTGTTTTTCACCGCTGAAATGCAGGTATCCTATATCGCAAAGATATTTGTACTGCGAAATATCAAACAGTCCTGTTCTTGCGAACATTTCGTTATTGTACCATATGTATTCGGTGACTGAAGCACTTTCAGCTTCAAATCCGTATATTTCACTTATGTTTTTGTCCGCTAAGTTTTCAAAGAAGGCAGGAGTATTTAACGCATCGTATTTTATGTAATGGTGAGCGCTGATTATTTTCGCTTTATCTTCAGGTGAAATTTCTTCGGTCGCGGGCACAACATCTCCGTCTATAAGCATACCGTTTTCTTCAAGAACACCTATCAGCATTTGTGTCTGCTGATATACCGGAATATCGAAAACATTGAAGGGTGTGCAGAAAATTACAAATGAAAGACACACGGCAAACAGTAAAGATTTTCCAAACCCTATGTGTTTTATAAAAGAGCCGAGAGCAAATACCAGAGTTACTGCAATAAAGCAAAGGGAAGCCATACGAGTTGTTGTCAGTCCGTAATGGTAAAGCCTGATGCCTACTGCAACACACTGAATTGCAATAAGGGGAAGCATAAGCATTCCGCCGTATTTCATAAAGAACTTTGCAAGTTTTGAATTTTCGGCATATACACCTGCGGCAAAAATGTTGAATATATATGCCGCACTTGCAACCGTTACATAGGGATTAACTCCTCCTGACGGAAGATGCCGGGTGAATATCATCTTAAAGAGATATATGTAAAGTACAGCCGTAAGAACAAAGTAAAGCGTAAGCTCGGTGTATAAAATTATTGCTTTATAGGCTTTCGGAAGTTCAGGACGTTCTTTTTTTGGATGCGGAGTTCCCGAAAGCACAAGCAGTAATCCCAGCAAAGCGCTGAACTCAAACAGGAGCAAAAACAGCTTGTAGGAACTGTTGAAATCAAAAATCAGAACAATGAATGCACCGATGCAGATTGCTCCGCCCACAAAGGTGACAAATGATGCAAGAAAAGCAAACCCTGCACCTTTCAACAGATGCGCAGATGCCAAAAGACTTTTTCCACCGTCTGTTACTGCCCAAAGCGAGATAAGGACCGCACAAAGACAAATTCCTCCGCAGGCAGTAAAGTAGTATTCTTCTCTTATTACAAAAGACAGCGCATACCACACTGCATCAAAAATTGCGGGAATAATGTAAAGGGAACGCTTAATCAGCAGGCTTTCTTTTCCGCCTTTTTCGTGCAAGAGGGAAAGTGCCGCAGAAACAAAAGCTCCGCACAGAAATACAGGTATAAGATAAATAAACCATTCGTCGTCAAATTCCGTAATCGTGTAAAAGGCAATTACTGCAAAAAGCGCATACAGATTTACCGTTGCCGCCGGAAATCTTTCAAAGGTCTTTTTCAAAGCGGTGCAGGAATTGCGGATGTTTTCCATTATTTTCATAATTGTCCCTCTCTTTCTTTATTGTTATTACAATTTTATTATGCCATGAAACCGTAATTGTGTCAACTGCCTTAAAATATTTTAATAGTTTCCATTTCATCCCGAAACAAGAATAAAATAACTCTGATAAGAAAATGAAAAAATGAAAAAATAATAACAGACCGGGCAAATATATGTCTTGGTTTTATAATGAAAGGAACGGACCTTAACAATGAGAACCAACAAAAAAATGATTATACTCTCACTTATCTGCGCACTTTTTGCAGTATGTCTCATGTCTTGCACAGGCGGAATGGATAATGCAGGAAACGCAGGCAGAAACTCAGGTGTAACAACAGGTAACGGTACAGCAACAGACTACGGTAACAATGCTTCCGGCAGTGCCTCTATGGGTACAGGAAGCGGAGCAGGAAGCACATCAGGTAATACTTCCCACGACACAGAAAACTACGGACAGATAAACACCAACAACGGAAGCGCCGACGGTGGATATGGTGACGCTTACAGCGATACCGATATGGGACTTGACGGCGTTGCGGGAAATGCCGCAGATATGGCAGGGGATATGGTAAACGGTGCCGCAAACGGCGCAGGAAATATGGCAAACGGTGTCCTCGGCAGTGCCGGCAACACAGGCGGAAATACAACTTCAACTTTCTGATAACCAACTTTTACTGTTGCTTCGCAAATAAATAGTGTTTGCGGAGCAACATTGCGGTTATGTTTGTGTTTCTTGTGGGTGTATTTGTATTATTCCACTTTGTTAACCGTGGATTTCGGCTTTTTATGTACAAATACATTGACAATATTATTATTGATGCTATAATTTTACATATAAAAGAACATATAAACAGTGTTTTAAATTTTTTTGTTGACCTTGTCTTTGTTTTGTGGTACAATGATAAATGTATGGAAATCATTGTTTGTTCCGGAGGACACTAATGGGATATTCAAAGCAGGTAATAGAAAAAGTAAAAGACGAATTTGAAAGAAAGCGTAAAGCCGCTGAAGATGCCGCTGAGGAGAGAAAAGCGGAAATGTACGGCGCTTGTCCTGTTTTAAGGCAGATTGATGCCGCCCTTGCAGCAACAGGTCTTAAAGTATATAAGGCAGCTCTTGAGGGTAAGGTTGGTCTTGAAGAAAGAATAGCCGCCCTTCAGAAAGAAAATATGGAGCTTCAGGACGATAAGCGCAGAATTCTTAAAATGAACGGCAAGCCTGAAAACTATCTTGACGTTGTATATTCCTGCAAAAAGTGTTCTGACACGGGATACGACGGACTTAATATGTGTTCCTGTATGAAAAAGGCGCTTGTAAAGGAAGCATATGAAACATCGGGTCTGGGCGCAGTTCTTACAAAACAAGGATTTGACAATTTTGACCTTGAATACTATTCTGATGCTAAGACATCAAAGGGAATAAGCCCGAGGGATAATATGAAGTATATCCTTGAGGAAGCTAAGCAATATGTAAAGGACTTCGGAAAGACAGACAGAAATGCAAATCTTCTCTTTATCGGCAAGACAGGCCTTGGCAAAACACATATTTCCACAGCTATTGCAAAGGGCGTAATTGACAAGGGTTATGATGTAGTGTACGACACCGTGCAGAACATTATAAATACATACGAACAGCAGACATTCGGACACAATACCGATGCCGCGGCAAATGTGCAGAGATATGATGAATGCGCTTTGCTTATTATTGATGACCTCGGAACTGAATTCAAGAATGCATTTACACAGTCGGTGCTTTATAACCTGCTGAACACAAGAATTATATCGGGAAAAGCAATGATAATAAGCACAAACCTTGACGATTCCGAGCTTTTCAAGAAGCAGTATGATGACAGAATCAATTCCCGTCTTATAGGAAACTTCAGAACCTTCAAGTTTACCGGTGAAGACATCAGAATTAAAAGAGCGGTACAGAAAAAATAAGAAAATTACATAAAAACAAGCACACGAAAAGGAGAAATCACTATGAAAATGAGTTTCAGATGGTACGGCGACAGCGATCCCGTAACACTGCAGTACATCTCTCAGATTCCTGCAATGGACAGCATCGTTTCCGCTGTATACTCAGTTGCTCCGGGTGAAGTTTGGCCCGAAGAAGCAATCAAGGACATCAAGGACAAGGCAGCAGCAAACAACTTGAAGTTTGACGTTGTTGAAAGTGTTCCCGTTCACGAAGACATCAAGCTCGGCAAGCCCTCAAGAGACCACTACATTGAAGTATACTGCGAGAATATCCGCAGACTTGCAAAGTACGGCGTAAAGGTAATATGCTATAACTTTATGCCTGTATTCGACTGGCTGAGAAGCAGTCTTGACTACGAAAACGAAGACGGCTCTACATCTCTTATCTACAGAGATCAGGCTGTTCTTGATATGGACCCCCGTTCAGGCGACCTTTCTCTCCCCGGATGGGACTCCAGCTATACAAAGGAAGGGCTCGGAAAGCTCCTTGAAGAATACAAGGCAATAGACGACAAAGCTCTCTGGGACAATCTTGAATACTTCCTCAAGGGAATAATCCCCACTTGTGAAGAGTGCGGAATTAAGATGGCTATACATCCCGACGATCCGCCATGGGGCATTTTCGGTCTTCCCAGAGTAATCATTGATGAAGCAAACCTTGAAAAGTTCCTTCGTCTTGTTGACTCTCCCTGCAACGGACTTACTCTCTGCACAGGTTCTCTCGGGGTAAACCCCAAGAACGATATTCCCGGTATGATAAGACGTTTCGGTAAGGAAGGAAGAATTCCCTTTATCCACGCAAGAAACATCAAGTGGACAGGCGAACGCGACTTTAACGAAACAGCACATAAGACAGAGTGCGGTTCTCTTGATATGTACGAAATCATCAAGGCTGCATACGATGCAGGCTTTGACGGATATATCCGTCCCGACCACGGCAGAATGATCTGGGGTGAAAAGGGAAGACCTGGCTATGGTCTTTATGACAGAGCGTTGGGTGCTGCATACCTTAATGGTCTGTGGGAAGCAGTTGTAAGAGAAAACGAGAAATAATGGAACAGAAACGTTTCATTAAAAATGACAACGGATTTGTCTGTGCGAACTGCGGTTTCGAGGTAATGCCTCTTGGTCGCACAAGCAGAAACCACTGTCCTAAATGTCTTTGCTCGCTGCACGTGGATATACTTCCCGGTGACAGAGCCTGCGATTGCGGAGGAATTTTAAGACCGCAGTCAGCTGAGCCTGACCCGAAAAAGGGGTACATTATACACCATAAGTGTTCCAAGTGCGGATTCACAGGCAGAAACAAGGCGGCGCTTCCCGACGGGAAGAACGATTTGCCTGCTGAACAGTATGATAATATGGATTTGCTCATTGCTCTTACAGTAAACAGAAACTGGTAAGTTAAAAAACCGTACCAACGGGAGTTGGTACGGTTTTTGTGTGTTTTTATAATCTCCTCAGATGAAATCCGCCGTCGGCATTGAATACCTGACCTGTAGAGAAATCAAAATTTCCGTCTGAAATGCTGTTTACAATCTTAGCAATGTCAGACGGTTCTCCCCAGCGTTTTGTGGGAGTGATTCCGCCTGCTATGAGCTTGTCGTATTTTTCTGTAACGGATGAAGTCATATCCGTCTTTATTATGCCGGGACGTATTTCAAATACAGGAATGTCATACTCGCTGAGTCTGTCTGCAAACAGTGCGGTCACCATAGATACCCCTGCCTTTGATATGCAGTATTCTCCACGGGATGTGGAGGAAACATATGCAGACATTGAGCCAACGTTTACAATTCTCGGAGAGAGTGCGGGATTTTCTTTTTTAAGCTCTACCATATAGTTTGCCACGCTTTGAGTAAGGAAAAATGTTGCCTTGAGGTTGGTTTCCATAACAAGGTCAAAACTATCCTCGGTTGTTTCGAGTATATCCATTCTCACAGGCGGTGCAATTCCCGCATTGTTTACAAGCAGGTCAATTCCGCCGAGCATCCTGATAGCATACATAAAGTTTTCTCTTGTTTCCTTTGCCTTTATATCGCCCCATACATATGTAAAGTCACCACCGAAAGCTTCAGCAAACTTTTGCTCGGTCTTTTCGCTGTATGATGAGGATGCCGCAACAACGTGATATCCTTTTTCGGAAAGCTGCTTTGCAATTTCAAAGCCAATTCCTCTTGATGCTCCCGTAACAAGTGCAATTTTCTTCATCTGCGTTCCTCCTCAGTTGTTTTCAGCCTTGTATTTCTTGTAAACGCCGTTGTAAAAGCTGCTTCTTATGATACATCCGCTTTTCTGAACATTCTTCTTGAGATATGAGCAGCCTCCGCAGGCAACACATACCTTTTTCCTGTTGAATGTATCTGAAAGGATATCATTTGCAAGGTCGGGGTATGCAAAGGACATTCTGCCAAAGCCGACAAAGTCAGTCATACCCTCTCTTACAAGACCTGCCGCCGCAAGATGTGACATCTCACCGAGAAGGGAAATGCCCGTGTCAACTATTGCAAGGTCGGGATGCTGTTTCTTTATGTCATATGCCCCTCCGAGTATTCGGGAAAGCGCGTGGATTGCATTGGATTTAGGCATATCAAGTCCGCGTCTGTAGGGGCGTGATACATGAGGATTTCTGTATGGACTACCCATAGTTACATTGAGAAGTGTAACACCGTTTTCTTTGAGCATATCTATGGCTTTATTTGCTTCGGTAAGGTCATACAGCTTGCCCTTGGCCTCTCCGAAACTGTACTTTGAAAGATATCCGTCGTAAACATTAAGACGGGAAGCTCTGATTGTGCTTTGCGACAGCACTGCGTCTACTGCCTCGGCAGACTCTCTGAACAGTCTGCTTCTGTTTTCAAAGCTTCCGCCGTATCTGCCCTCTCTGTCAAAAGCAGACATAAGCTCCGAGAACAGATATCCGTGACAGCATTTAAGGTCAACCCCATCAAATCCGCAAAGTTCTGCAAGATGTGCACTTTTTGCAAACTTTTCGGGAAGAGCGGCGAGATAGTCGTCACTTGCTACTCTCGGTGTTTTGTCTTTGTCAATATCGGGATTTATGTATGCGACAATAGGGTCGGGCGTGCCGAGGGGCTTTGCATATCTTCCCGAATGGTTCATTTGCATAATTACAACAGGAGCTTTTCCTGTTGCTTTTTCACCCTCTGTTTTTATAATCTCTGCCAATTTCTTGAATCCGTCGGCAGTATCTTCTTTCAGTTCAAGCTGGTAAGGATTGCTTTTTCCGTCTGTGCTTACCGAAACAGCTTCAACCCAGACAATACCTGCACCGCCTGCGGCAAGGTCTGCATATCTTTTGAAAGTGATGTCAGTGGGCGCACCGTTTCCGTCACCGTCCTGTCCCTCCATTGGCTGATAGCATATTCTGTTCTTAGCAACCTTTCCTCTGCCAACTTTCATTTCAGCGGAAAGGGGAGACATATCCTCTGAATAAGGAATATATGAAATGCTGTCGGTTTCATTTTCGTAATCTGTTCCTCTGAGCACACTGCCGTAAAGCTCATAGGTTTTGTTATTGATTCTTGAGTGTTCCATAAGCGACCTTTCTCCAGTTTAGTATTATAGCTCAATTATACAACATATTTTTCTTTTTTTCAATGACATTATAACGCCAAACCTGTTGATATTGGGTACTGTAGGCGGGATTTTTAGCAGCTTTACAGAATTTATGAACAATTTTAAGTCATAAACCGCAATAAACATGAGGGAACACTGAAAGAAGTAGCAGATCCAATATATTTTCGTATAATACAAGAAAAACAAAACAGCTTTTAGGCGAGTGTTCTTAATGACAAAAATTTTCAGCCGTTTCTTCAAGGAAAACACGGGTTGTTCTACCAGTGAATTGATAAAATGAATATAATTGCATATCAGTTTAGATATACTATTGAAAAATGCTCAAAAGCTGGATGATATTCAATCTATTTACACTTGACAACCTTATAATGCTAAGGTATAATTTTTATGATTGGTGATTTATGCAGAAAAAATGCGTATTTTCAATTGTATAAATCATAATTAATATAAGAAAGGTAAAATAAATATGGCTTTTTATCTTCCCGGAATACACGTTCCGCACAGAAAAAATACAGCAAAACAGCCGGCGGTAAAAATGGACACTCCCAAGTCCGTAACAATACCTATGGCAATGCATATCGGCAAGCCTGCCGTTCCCACAGTTAAGGTGGGGGATCTGGTCAAGGTTGGCACAAAAATCGGCGAAGCAGACGGAAAGGTATCGTCCTGCATTTATTCAAGTATATCAGGTAAGGTAACAAAACTTGCAGAATATCTGCTGTCAAACGGTGCTGTTACAACCGCTGTTGTTATTGAATCCGACGGCGAAATGACTGTGGATGAAGCAGTTTGCCCGCCTGTTGTAAATACCCGAGAGGAACTCATTGAAGCAATAGAAAAAAGCGGTGTTGTAGGACTTGGCGGTGCAGGGTTCCCCACACACGTAAAGCTTGATGTTGCCCCTGAGCGTATTGAGTATCTTGTAATCAACGGAGCAGAATGTGAGCCTTACATAACAAGCGATACAGTAACTATGCTTACACGTGCAGAGGATATGAAATATGCACTGAAAGAGCTAAGCCGCCTGCTTGGCATAAAAAATGTAGTTATCGGCATCGAAAACAATAAAAAAGAAGCAATTTCAGCAATGCGTGCTATGGCTTCAAGGGTAAGCGAATGTTCGGTAACTGTAAAGAGTCTTCCTGCGGTATATCCTCAGGGAGGTGAAAAGGTTCTTGTATATCATACTACAGGACGCAAAATTGCGTTGGGTAAACTTCCTATTGATGTAGGATGCGTTGTTCTTAACTGCACAACTCTTGCGGCAATAGGAACATATCTGAAAACAGGTATGCCTCTTACCCAAAAGTGCGTAACTGTTGACGGCGGAGCAGTTAAAAAACCTCAGAATGTAATTGCCCCCATCGGAACAGCCCTGAAGGATTTGTTCGAGTTCTGCGGAGGACTTAAGGAAGACCCTGCAAAGATTATTTACGGCGGACCTATGATGGGTATAACCGTACCAAACACAGATTGTTCTGTTATTAAAAATACAAATGCGGTTCTTGCTCTTACAGCAAAAGAGGCAAAGCTTCCCAAAACAACAGCCTGCATCAGATGCGGTTCGTGTATCAATACCTGTCCTTTTGGACTTGCACCGGGAAATATTTCTGCAGCCTTTGAAAAAAAGGATGCGCAAGCTCTGAAAGAACTGTCGGTAGATACTTGTATGGAATGCGGCTGCTGCAGCTTTGTATGTCCTGCAAACCGTCCCTTGGTACAGGTAAATAAGCTGTCAAAGCAATTTCTCAGAGAAGAAAAGATGAAGGAGGCAAATAAATCGTGAGTACACTTACAAAAGTTATGATTTCTCCCCATATTCACAGCGGAAAATCAACTTCCGGAATTATGAGGGATGTACTGATTTCCTTACTTCCTGCAACTGTTGCGGGAACAGTGATTTTCGGTGTAAAAGCCTTGCTTCCCGTGCTTGTCTGCGTTGCTTTCTGCGTAGGCTTTGAAGCACTCTTCAATATGATTACAAAAAGAGAACAGACAATAGGCGATTTATCGGCAGTTGTTACAGGCTTGCTGCTTGCACTTAATCTTCCTGCAAACATTCCTCTCTGGCAGTGTGCAGTAGGCTCTCTGTTCGCAATAATTGTTGTTAAATGTCTGTTCGGAGGCATAGGATGTAACCTTGTAAACCCTGCTATTACCGCGAGAGTATTTATGCTTGTTGCTTTCGGTTCGATGGCTACAGCGGCTTTCCCTGTTGATACAGTGGCTGGCGCAACACCTCTTGCATCTGAAGAAATGCCATCTCTTATGACAATGTTCCTCGGTAATTACGGCGGAAGTATCGGTGAAACCTGCACTGCGGCATTACTGCTTGGCGGCATCTATCTGCTGGTACGCAGAGTAATTACCTGGCACCTTCCCGTAGTGTTCATCGGAACAGTGTTTGTTTTCTCACTGTTCTTCACAGGTTTTGATGCCGTTGCAGCGCTCAGCCTTACAATGGCAGGCGGTGTGTTTATTGGTGCTGTCTTTATGGCTACCGACTATGTAACATCTCCGTCAACAGCGTGGGGAAAAGTGATATTCGGTCTTGGTGCAGGACTTATTACCTGCCTAATCCGTTATTTTGGCAACTATCCCGAGGGAGTATCTTTTGCAATTCTGTTTATGAACATACTTACTCCTTACATAGATAGCTGGACAAAGCATAAAGTTTTTGCAACGGGAGGTAAAAAACAATGAAAAACAGTATAAAGAACCTCTCCGTGTTTGTTTGCATCTGTACTGTGATAACGGTGCTCTTGGCAATCACAAATTCATTTACGGCTCCCATTATTCTGAAAAATCAGAATGCTGCGGCAAACAAAGCGCTTCTTGAAGTAATGCCCGAAGGCACAGGCTTTGAGGCGGTAGATTTGAGCGAATATACATTGCCCGCAACCGTTTCTGAGGTTCACAGAGAAATAGCCGGCAAGGGTTATGTTGTAAAGCTGGTTACTACCGGTTACGGAACAGGTATGACAATTATGTGCGGTGTTGACGCAAACGGCGTTGTAACAGGTGCGGTGTGTCTTGCTTCCAATGAAACTCTTAGCAAGGAAAAGACTTACGGAGAAAACTTTACAAACAAAGATGCTGCAGGGGTTGACACCGTAGATATAATAGGCGGTGCGACAAAAACAACCGCGGCATACAAGAATGCAGTAAAGGATGCACTTAACGCAGCCATTATTCTGGGCGGCGGCTCTGTTGATATCCGAACAGAAGAAGAAATTCTTGCAGATAATCTTGCAGCAGCACTTCCTTCAGGCGAGGATGCGTTTACAAAGCAGTTCCTTACAGAGTATGTTGAAGGTGTAACCGGTGTTTATGCTGCCGATAACGGAACGGGTTATGTTTTTGTGGTTGACGAGCAGTTTATCGGCGTACTCGCAGACGGAACTGTGGTGACAGAGGGTGCTGAAAATGCACAAGCTCTTTCTGAAGCTGTTGCAAAGATTAAGACAACAACATTTGAAGAAATTGACCTTTCAGCATATCCCGACCTTGCAAAAACCGTTGTTTCAGCTAAAAAGACATCTTCAGGAAACTTTGTTGTTGAAACAAAGGGTGCAGGCTATGGGAAAAAGGGCGGTAATGAGTATCACCCTGCATCAGGTGAATATATTATTGTCAAAGTGGCAATGACACCCGATGGAAAAATTATTGATTGCATCACAGTTTCCGAAGCAGAAACAGACGGACTTGGCGATGCGTGTGCAGATGAAAGCTTCTACGGCCAGTTTGTCGGTAAGTCAGAAGAAAACTATACGGATATTGATGCTATCGGCGGTGCAACAATGACAACCGACGGTTATAAGCAGGCAATTGGGCGTGCATTTGATGCTGTAAAAACTTTTAACGGAGGAGAATGATAATGGAAAAGAATAAATCTCTTTCCGTACTAACAAACGGAATTATAAAAGAAAACCCGGTTCTTGTGCTGATTCTCGGAACTTGTCCCACCCTTGCAACAACAACTACGGTTACAGGTGCTCTCGGTATGGGACTTGCGGCACTTGTGGTTTTACTTTGCTCAAACATTTTTATTTCGCTTCTTCGTAAAATTATTCCCGAAACAATGCGTATTCCTTGCTACATAGTAATTATTGCAGGATTTGTTACCATTGTAAAAATGATGGTTCAGGCGCTTTTCCCGGGACTTTATGAAACTCTTGGTGTATATCTTGACCTGATAACGGTAAACTGTATCATTCTCGGCCGTGCTGAAATGTTCGCAGGCAAGAATGCTGTTGTCGCTTCTGCTCTCGACGGCATAGGTATGGGTCTTGGCTTTACACTTGCTCTCGGAGCTATGTCTACAATCCGAGAAGTGCTGGGCTCAGGTTCATTTGCAGGCATTGCAATTCCCTTTATGGAAGAATATAAGATTGAATTTATGACAAAAGCACCCGGCGGACTGCTTGTTTACGGATTGCTTATTGCGGCGGTTTACGCACTTACAAAGGGAAGATTTCCTAAAAAGAAATCATTTTCCTGCAGCGGATGTGTCCATGCGGGTATGTGCAGTGCCGCAAGCTGTGCAGGTAAGGAGGCTGAAAAGTAATGGAAAACTTCAAAATTCTTATTGTTATTCTGCTTTCCTCAGTGTTTGTGGATAACTATGTACTCAGCCGTTTTCTCGGAATCTGTCCTTTCCTTGGTGTTTCAAAGAAACTGGATCAGGCATCCGGTATGGGTGTAGCCGTTACCATTGTTATGTTGCTTGCAACTGCGGCAACCTGGCCGATTCAGTATCTTGTACTTGATTCACTTGGGCTTGGATATCTGCAGAATATCGTTTTTATCCTTATCATCGCCACACTGGTGCAGATTCTGGAAATGGTTCTTAAAAAGATTTCACCTGCACTGTATAAGGGACTTGGCGTTTATCTGCCCCTTATAACAACAAACTGTGCTGTTCTTGGTGTTACAATCAACAACATCAATGACAAGTATACTTTTGTGGAATCTATGGTAAGCTCCCTTGGCTGCGGTCTTGGCTTTTTACTTGCGATGGTTCTGTTCTCAGGACTTCGCTCCCGTATAAATGAAACCAATATTCCCGCGCCTTTCCGGGGACTTGCAGTTACACTTATTGCCGCATCATTTGTTTCCCTTGCATTTATGGGATTTGGTGGCATAGTACAAAACATTTTTGGTTAATATGAGGTGCTGATTATGGAAATATTAATTGCATTTCTTATAATGCTCGCCATTGCACTGACGGCAGGGATTTTACTTCTTGTTTTCTCCCGTTTCTTTGCAGTGGAAAAAAATGAGCTTGAAAAAAACATAAGAGAATGCCTTCCCGGCATCAACTGCGGTGCGTGCGGATATAAAGGTTGCGA
Organism: Eubacteriales bacterium; assembly: GCA_045653405.1. Classification (GTDB taxonomy): domain Bacteria; phylum Bacillota; class Clostridia; order Oscillospirales; family CAG-382; genus UMGS882. The sequence goes on from JAZOLW010000031.1 coordinate 28,649, forward strand.
CGACTATGCAGCGGCTCTTGCTGAAGGCGGTGTTAAGCCTAATCTCTGTATTCCCGGCTCACTTAAGGTTGCAGAGGAGATAAGCGCACTCCTTGGTGTTACCGTTGAAGACGAAACTGTAGACGTTGTTGCCTTTGTGGCTTGTAACGGTCATAAGGGAGTTACTTCTCCAGTGGCACAGTACGAAGGTGTTCAGACCTGCCGTGCAGCATCAATGCTTTATGGCGGTACAAATTCTTGCAGATACGGTTGTCTCGGACTTGGCGACTGCGCGGTAGTTTGTCCTGCAGGAGCTATCTGTATGGAAGACGGAATTGCACGTGTTGATACATCACGCTGTATAGGATGCGGTCTTTGTGAACAGACTTGCCCTAAGCATATTATTTCAATGCTTCCTCAGGATGCAGGCACAGTTGTTATGTGCAGTAACAAGCAGAAGGGTGCAGATGCTATGAAGGCTTGCAAGAATGCTTGTATCGGCTGTAAAAAGTGTGAAAAGGCTTGTCCGAGCGGTGCTATAGTTATTAAGGATAATCTTGCTGCAATTGATTATACTAAGTGTACAAACTGCGGACTTTGTATAGAAGGATGTCCTACAGGATGTCTGCATAAGATATTCTTCCCCGATTTGCCCGAAGATTACGATTATAAAGAAGTTATTGAATAATATGAACAATCAGAAAAACACAGGCAGATTTCATTTGCGTAACGATATAATCTTTATTGCCGTACTGCTTGCAGTATGTGCAGTGGGATTGATTTATCTGTTTGTATTCCGTGAAAGCGGAGATACAGTAAAGGTCACCGTAAACGGTGACCTTTACGGGGTTTATTCTCTGTCGCAGGACTTGGAACAAGATATACGGACAGGTGAAAACGGAGAACAGCTCAACAGACTTGTTATCCGTGACGGCAAGGCTTATATGGAAAGGGCTACCTGCCCTGACGGAATCTGCGTTGCTCACAGACCGATATTTCGCAACAGTGAAAGTGTTGTGTGCTTACCCAACAAAGTTGTGGTTACCGTGGTTAAGGAAGACGACACAGCTTCTCCTGATGTTGTGGCATAGGGAGGAACAGTATGAAAAAGAAAAACAAAATGGTTGCCTTTCTAGGTTTGTGTACTGCACTTGCCTTGATACTGGCATATGTGGAAATTCTGATACAACCTCTCGTTCCATCAATTCCCGGAATTAAAATGGGGCTTCCCAATATCATTATTGTGTTTTTACTCTATCGACGCGGATCGGTTTCAGCTATTTGCGTGTCAATGCTTCGTATAATTCTCGTGAATATGCTTTTCGGCAACTTTATGGCACTTGTATACAGCCTGGCAGGCGGAGTGCTGAGCCTTGCTGTTATGATACTGCTGAAAAAGTTAAACCTTATGTCTGTAGTGGGTGTAAGTGTTGCCGGCGGAGTCACGCATAATATCGGGCAGATCCTTACAGCAATGTTATTGCTTGAAACGGCAGAACTGGGATATTACCTTGCAGTACTTACCGTTACGGGCACCGTTGCAGGTATACTTATCGGGTTGTGCGGCTCGGTTATGATAAAAAAGATACCTCAGAAAATGTTTTTGTAAAATATGTTTGACAAATTATTGACAAAACGCATAAGAATATGGTAAAATAGTTTGGCATTTAAATTAATTTTATTTTTAAGGAGATTTTTACTATGAAAAAGCTTTTAGTAATCGCACTTTGTGTGCTTATGGCAGTTCCTACATTTATGGTTGGATGTGACAAGGCAGACGTAGTTTCCACAGTTAAGTTCGGCGCAGGCGTGTACACAAGCGCACCCTCTGTTACAGATGCAACAGAAGATAAGAACGGTTCAGGTAAGCTCGACGTTACAGCAGCCGCTGTTACAGTTGATGCAGACGGCAAAATCGTAGCTTGCCAGCTTGATACAGCAAGCAACACAGTAAACTTCACAGCTGACGGTAAGAGCGTTGCAAACGACGGCTTCAAGACTAAGTATGAACTCGGAACAGACTACAATATGGTTGCATACGGCGGATCAGTTAAGGAATGGTATGAACAGGCTGACGCATTTGAAGCACTTGTTGTTGGCAAGACACTTGACGAAGTTAAGGCTCTCGTTGCTGAAGCTAACAAGGGTACAGAAGAAGTTATAAACGCAGGCTGCACAATTATGATTCACGAATTTGTAGGCGCTATTGAAAAGGCAGTTGGTGCAGCAACAGTTGAAGTTGCGGCAGATGCAGTTCTTAAGGTGAATATGGCTACTGAACAGACTTGCGAAGACGCTACAGAAGAAAAAGACGGAAGCAATAAGATTTCCGTTTACGTATTCGCAGCTGCAAACGATGCTGAAGGCAAGGTAGTTGCTGCTTCCAGCGATTGTGTTGAACTTGCATTTACATTTGATGCACAGGGTGTTGCTACTCTCGATACAGCAAAGGCAGTTGTTTCCAAGAAGGAACAGGGCACAGACTACGGTATGGTTGCATACGGCGGAGCAGTTAAGGAATGGTTCGAACAGGCTGCAGCATTTGACGCTACTTGTGTTGGTAAGACCGGAGCAGAAATCGCAGGTCTCCTTGCTGAAGACGGCAAGGGCGTAAGTGACCTCCAGACAGCAGGCTGCACAATCTATGTAACAGGCTTTGTAAAGGCTGCTTCCAAGAACTAATCGGTCTAAACGAAAATAAATACTGATGCAAAAAAAGGAGAGTTTTCTCCTTTTTTTGCTAAATATATGATTATGAAATATAAACTGTTTGGCAGAGTCACGGCTCTGTGTCTGCTGATTTGTGTAATACTTTCAGCCTGTGCGGCAAAACCGCAGAAAATTAAATATTCAGCATATTCAATGGACTATTTCGATACTGTAATTACTGTTATCGGCTATGAAAACACAAAGGAAGAATTTGATGCCGTGGCAGATGAGGTGTTGAATCTGTTTGGTGAATATCACCGCCTGTATTCCATATATCACCGTTTTGACGGAATGGAAAATCTCTGCACAATCAACGATGTTGTAGACGGAGAACATCGTACAGTGACCGTAGACAGACGTATAATTGATATGCTTATGTATGCAAAGGAAATGTACGATGCGACAGACGGCATAGTCAATGTGGCTATGGGCAGTGTTCTGTCACTGTGGCACAATTACCGTGAGATTGGTATGGATAACCCTGCACAGGCATCCCTTCCGCCAATGGAAAAATTAAAATCGGCGGCAGAGCACACAGACATCTCAAAAATGGTTATTGATGAGGAAAACTGCACAGTAACCCTCTTGGACCCGCTTATGAAACTTGATGTGGGAGCAATTGCCAAGGGATATGCTGTTGAATGTGTTGCCCGTTATATGGAAGAAAAGGGAATAAGCGGATATGTGCTGAATGTGGGCGGAAATATCCGTGCCATAGGAGGCAAGCCCGACGGAGAAAAATGGACTGTGGGAATTGAAGACCCTCTCGGAGGAGATTCTCTTGAATATCTGCAGTTAGAGGGCAAGTCCGTTGTTACAAGCGGTTCGTACCAAAGGTATTATTATGTGGACGGAAAATCGTATCACCATATTATACATCCCGATACCCTTATGCCGGCAGAAGGATATTTGTCTGTGTCAATTATATGTGATAATTCGGGATTCGGTGATGCAATGTCAACTGCGCTGTTCTGTTTACCGAAGGAAAAAGGTGTGGAGCTTATTGAGGCTGTGCCGGGTACTGAAGCAATGTGGGTGGCAGAGGACGGCACTAAAACAGTGTCATCCGGCTGGAATGAATATGTGAAAAAATAAGGAGAATTTGTATGTTGGAAAATATTGTTGCTCAATATAAAGAAATTCTGTATGTACTGGCAGAATTTGCGGCATGCACACTGGAACTCATAGGTGTTCTCATAATTGTTGTCGGTTCATGCCGTGCACTGATACGTCTTTTACGCTGCCTTGTGAAAAAGCACCCTTTCCATATAGTTATTGACCTTGGCAAGGCGCTGTCTTTGGCACTTGAATTCAAAATGGGTGCTGAGATTATCAAAACGGTAATAATTCATAATCTTGAAGAACTTGCAATTCTCGGTGTCGTAATTGTTATCCGTGCACTGCTTTCCGTTATTATTCACTGGGAAATAAGAACAGAGGAAAAAGAAAAAGCACTGAAAAACGGCGAAAGTTCACAACTGTAAAAAACGATATATTATGTAAAAAGAGCCTTGACGTTACTTTGTCAAGGCTCAATTTTTTATTACAGACCAAATTTGATACAATGCAACGCAACTGAGTCGAACATGGCATTGTGATTTCTCGGTGTTTATCAGTCTTTTAACGAATAACTGTCGTTTCCGTCAAGTGTCGGTCTCCCTGCTTTTACAAGCTCAGCATTAACCTTATCCAGAACCCGAGCTTTTTCTTCGATCATTCTTTGATGCTCTGCGAAGCGGCCGCCCATTTTGGCAGTTTTTATAAGAACGTCAAAACTGTTAATGTATTTTACATACGCGCTAACAAGCTGTGTGTCATCCGCCGCTTCCGCAAGAAGCCCGTTCGCTTTTTTGTATGCTCTTAAAGCTGCAGAGTAACGTTTTTGTGCGCCTTGTATCTTGCCCATGAGAGAGAATGAATCCGCTAGATCATACAAGAAAATCTTTTTGTTGTCAGCTTTTTCCAAGATTTCCTCGTTCCGTTTTATGCTATTTTCAACCTGCTCCAGTGCCTCCGGGAGCATATCTCTCTCAAACAGCAAGCACGCCCATTTGTAATAAGTCCTGTACACATCACACATAGCACTAAAGGTGTGCGTTTGTTCTTCGATCTCGGAAAACAACTTAATAGCATCATCAAATTTGTCACTCTCCCGATAACATACCGCAAGCAAGCGTTTAGTGCTGGGAGAGTCATCCGCACTCACGGCTTCTTTACCGAGCTCCAGCGCACATTTGTACAAAAATGCAGCGTAATCTGAGTCAGATTCGTATTTTGCAGATGCGTAAATGTCGGCGGCATTTATATATGCCGAGATCAAAAGAAGCTTAGTATCTAATGTGCCGTGCTGTTCATTTAATTTTTTGATTATGGAAACAGCAGTATTACTGCATTCTATAGCTTTGCGATCGTAGCCTGTTTCAATATGCATATGGGCACAGCGATTATGAAAACTAAACAGCCGCCTTTGAACACGGAAATCATCTGTTTGTGAGCTTTTGGAGATCAAATCGCGGTAGTTTGATTCTATCCGCAGTGCTTCCAGATAACTTGACCGGTACATAGTATTCTGATCAAGCGCCCGATGTGAATCTCCTATGTTTTGGTGGTTTTCCATAAGTTCAAGAACCGACTCAAGAGTAGGATCCTGCTTCAGCGAATCTTCTAAAAGGGAAACTGATTTGTTGAATATACAGCGTGCGTGAAAATATTCACCCATCTCCATAAGATTTTTCCCGCACATTCCATATGCAAAGATGAGAATTTTTCTGACAAGAATGCTTCCGGAAATTCGGCTATCGACTCCAAACGGTCCCATCCTGTTCAAGTATATATGGTTGGCAAGAGAGAAATCGTGTGTGTTTTGATATAACTCTGCCAACGCAAGATAAGCCACAAGAACGTTTTTTGCTGCCTGCTCACATACGTTTTCCTCAAAAGCATTTGTGCGAAGCTCAATCAACCGTTCATACCATCTTATAGCCTCTTCAGTGTCTTTTTGTACGCCATCTCCAATTGAGCACATAAATGCGAATTTGTTTATGGCTTCGTCCAAACCTGCTTCGGCTGCAGAACGAATCATCATAACCCCGATATCGCTGTTTTTCTCTACACGCAAACCGAACAGATAAGCAAGCCCAATCAGATAGTCCCGCTGAGGAGAGTCGTTTTGTACCGTAAGTCCGAATCTGCAGCTTAATTCTCTCAAGAAATTGCCAAAAGCCGCATCATTCTTAGCAACAATAGCGGGCGATATTCCCTGAAAAGCACGGACAAGCTCCGTTCGACCGGTGTGTTCCATTTCGACAGGTACAATTTCCTTTCTCATAGAGCACGCTTCGGGATATTCTACCTTAATTATGTAATTGTTTTCAGCTACCGTATTTGGAGTGACAAGAAGGATCATTATATCGCTTTCTTGCAAAGCCTCCTTGATACTGTCATTGAAACTTTCCCCGGGCGCCAGAAATTCATCATACCAAATGGATATTCCAAGAAGATCCTTTTGTTTATGAATCATATGCATTAGTGTGTTTGCCAATGCACGGTCTTTTTTTCTGTAGCTCAGGAATATGGTTCCCGAAAAGGCTTGGCGAATACTTTCAACTTTTACAGTATCGGGAAAAAACTGATTCAAGTAACTTGTCAGCTTTTCCTGATACGGGATAGCAGTCGGATCGTCGTCAACTGCAGACAGCCATTGTATATCGCCGTAAAACTCGTTGAATTGCACCTGAAGGTCCTGTTCCATCATCAGGGGAAGCACAGGTATTTTGTTTTCCCTTGCAATGCTTATATCTCTTAAAAAAGATTCGGGACGCTCAGAAAGCAATGCTGAGGTCACAACGAATACAAAAAGATGCATATTTTTTAATTCAAAACGCACCTGCTCCCTGTCGACGGGATTATCATCCGCAGGATAATAAAAGACAGAACAGTCCTTCGCCAGCAGTATATCCGATGTAACCTTTTCCAATTTGTGAAATTCGTTTGGATGATAGGATACATATACCTTCGGCTTGTCGGAAACAGTTGCATTTTTTCTTACTACTACTTTGATGTCAGCCATAATTATTTATTCTGAGAAACGTGTATAACTTGGTTTTCTTCAATCTCAACCAGAATGACGCCTCGAACCTCGGTAACGAATTCCTCAGGTTCCCATGCTCTGATATTACTCGCTTCCGGTTCTATTAGAGCGTGGCATTCATCATACAAAATATCGCACCAGTCTTGTGTTTCATTTTCTATAGACTGACGGGCAAAATTTTTAATGGTTTCGGACTCCCCGTGAAATAAATTGTAAAACAAATTCAAATAGTTGTTTTCGGAATTTTTATATGCTTCCAATACTCTTTTATTGCCAAACGCAAAGGTATTCTGCAGATTTTCGGGAAGCTTTACGGATCTTTCGCCTATGAAATCTCCACTAAGCCTGTCGTAAAAAATAAATATCGCCTCATCGACAGGATTGTTGATGTCATTCATATCAGGGATGATTCCGTGAGAGGTAAAAACATCGCCCCATTGAAAATCCCCGAATTTAATCATAAAATGATTTGTCAATCTGGCGGGAAAGACACCTAACGAAATATTTTCGTTTAAAACCATATCAACTTCATCGTCAGAAAAATCCGACCAACGTGTAACAAAAATCAATTTGTTGCCAAAGGCATAGCAGTTAACACCGTCAGGAATATTCACTCCAACAATGTCCATATAAATGGAGAAATCTGTATCCATACGTGTGGCTACTAAGCAGCGACCCCTTTTCGGAAGGACAGCTTCCTCTATTAAGATGTTACCGTATTCTTTTTTAAACATAATATTTCACTCCTGCTTGTTTGTTTATTTAAAATAAAAAAACCGATTACAGTATAACACAGGAACGGTAAAAAAACAAGTGTACATTGGCAAAAGTACCGCAATTGGCGGAAAGACGGGGAACGGTCACAGTCACTTATTTTTTTGCAAAGGTTTCTGTATTTTTCATCACGGCTATGGTCTATGAAGGAAGTTCGTACGGAGAAAAAGAAGAGTCGTTGAAAAAAGATACAGACTTAGAAACCGAATCCGAGTAAATAAAATATTAAGACCGCCCATCACACGGGTCGTCTAATAACACGGCTATTTAGTTATCACATAATCAATCTCACTCGCACCTGCAAGATTATATCGACAAATATTGACATAAAACGAAAAAAGTAGTATTCTTATAGTAATAACATTTAAAAATGTTCAAGGATGGGTTTTATGAGTATTGTCATAAAGGAAGTTACAACAAAGAAGGATTTAAAAAATTGGGTTGATTTTCCCACTGTGCTCTATAAGGACAATGACTATTTTGTTCCGTTCTTAGCGAGTGATGAAACGGAGACATTTTCTCCTGATAAAAACCCCGCATATGATTTTTGCGAAACAAAACTGTTCTTAGCGTATAAGGATGATGAAATTGTTGGCAGAATAGCAGGTCTTATCAACCGTGCTTATAACGAAAAGTGGAATAAAAATGCAATCCGTTTTACCCGTTTTGATTTTGTTGACGATTACAGTGTTTCAAAGGCTCTGTTTGATACGGTTGTGGGTTGGGGCAAGGAAAACGGCTTTACGGAAGTTATGGGCCCCATCGGATTTACCGATATGGACCACGAGGGAATGCTGGTTGAAGGTTTTGAAGAACTTAATATGTCAATAACTTTTTACAATCATCCCTATTACATTGACCATATGGAAAAATTGGGACTAAAAAAAGATATTGACTGGATTGAATACCGCATTAATGTTCCCGAATCAATAGACCCGCGCATTGAACGTATCAGCAATCATATTATCAAAAAGAACGGATATCAGGTAACAACCTACAGCAACCGTAAAGCCCTTAATGCTGACGTCTGGGACGCTTTCAAGATTATTGATGTTGCTTTTTCGAAATTGTACGGAACCGTTCCGCTTACACCTGAAGTTATCAAGCATGCCGTCGACAGTTATTTGCCTGTTGTTAATCTTGATTATATCTGTTCTGTAAAGGACAAGGACGGAAATGTTGTCGGTTTTGGCGCACTTATGCCGTCGATAGCCAAGGCACTCAAAAGGTCTGACGGGAAATTGTTTCCCTTGGGTATATTCCGTATGCTTAAAGCAATAAACGGCAAGAATGACACTCTTGAGATGTTCTTTGTTGCTGTGCATCCCGATTATCAGGCGCAGGGACTTCCTGCAATTATTATGCAGACTCTTGCAAAGAAAATTATTGAAAATGGGGTAAAATATTGCGAAACCGGTCCGATGCTCGAAACAAATCTTGATGTTCACAGTATGTGGAAACCTTTTGAAAAGCGTCAGCATCGCCGCCGCCGCTGCTACATAAAGAGTATATAATTACAATTTGATAATACAGCATAAAACGCAGTCCGTTTGGACTGCGTTTTTG
>JAZOLW010000032.1:0-15452 GCA_045653405.1 Eubacteriales bacterium
GCAATGAGCGCAACTATTGAAGAAATTCCTTACAGCGTTCTTCACAAAATCACTGACCGTATCACATCCGAAGTTGAAGGTATTAACAGAGTTCTTCTCGACCTTACTCCTAAGCCTGTTGGTACGATTGAGTGGGAATAAAATGAAATATCCCCGAAAGCCTTGAAATATCAGGGTTTTCGGGGTTTCTTTTTGCCTTTCGAGTACATTTTGAGTGCAATTTTTATTATCGGTGAATATTATATTCCAGCAAACCCCATTTATCCACTCCGGGGCAATTTCCCTTATCCTAGCGACCCTCGGGATAGTAAACGACTTCAGGACCTTGCGTTAGTTAACACAAGGTCCTGAAAAGTTTTTATTCTTAAAATTATTAGGTTTGTTTCAGAATTTTATAAAAAAGAGTTGCTCTAAGTCCGACAAATCATTTTTTATACTCGATTATTTCAAAACAGAAACCGCATCGGAAATTGTTTTTTCCATGGCTTCCCTGCCGTACTTATCAACTTCAGCTTTATTCTTTTCCCCATGGGTAAGACATCCTGCACCACCGATACATCCACCGATACAAGCCATCCCTTCTATGAAGTTTGCATCAAGCATATTCTTGCTCTTTTTGAGAAGTGCGAGCTTACATTCTTCAATGCCGTCGCAGGAAACTGCTTTAAGTTCAAATTCTATATTCTGTTCCCTGAGGCCCTGGGCAACGGCATCGGAAAGTCCTCCGCTTCTCGCAAAAATTCTTCCGAAATATGATGCATTGTCAAGAACGTCTTCTTCAAGAGATGTAATTTCAAAATCCTTGCTGTCAAAGAGTGCCTGAAGTTCTTCAAATGTCAGCACTGCATCAACATAAGGCTTCACTTTTTCAAGCTGCGCCTCTGCCTTCTTGGCAGTACACGGACCGATAAATACAACCTTTGAATTTGCATCGGTGCTCTTTATGTATTTTGCAAGAGCCGCCATAGGCGAGGGATTATGTGAAATAAGTGGCACAAGGTCAGGGAACGCAGACTTGATATACTTGACAAATGCAGGACAGCAGGAGCTTGTAAGAAATCCCTTTTCCGCAAGTTCCTTTGCTTCGTCATCCGCTACCATATCAGCACCGAGAGCCGCTTCAATAACAGTAAAAAATCCTAACTTTTTAAGTCCTGTGATAACCTGACCGAGCTTTGCATATGTAAACTGGCTGGAAATTGAAGGGGCAACCATAGCATATACCTTGTACTTGCTGTTGTTTTCGCTCTTCTTTATAAAGTCAATTACATTGAGGATATATGACTTATCGGAAATTGCACCAAAGGGACACTGGTAAACGCAAGCACCGCAGGCAGTACATTTTTCATTGTCAATGTCAGCCGCCTTGTTTTCCTTTATGGAAATAGCCTTTACCTTGCAGGCAACCTGACAGGGACGTTTTCTGTTTACTATTGCAGAATAGGGACAAACCTTTGCGCACTGACCGCACTCAACACACTTTGACTTGTCTATGTGTGCTACGTGATTGTGGTCAAAAGAAATTGCCCCTCTCTTGCACACATCTTCACATCTGTGGGCAAGACAGCCTCTGCAGGAGTCTGTTACTTCGTATCCCGCTGCAGGACATTCGTCGCAGGCAATATCAATAACCTCAATAACATTGGGGTTTTCTTTATCACCTCCCATTGCGATTTTTACACGCTCGGACAGAATTGCACGTTCCTTGTAAACACAGCATCTCATTGTGGGAGTATTTCCCGGTACAATAATTTTGGGAATATCTATGAGGTTTTCGAGAAGTGTGTCATTCCACGCCTGTCTTGCAACTTCGCGAAGCACTTTATATTTCAAATGCTGTACTTTTGTATCAAATTTTCTCATAATTCTCTCCTTTTCAATGATTGCCTACCGTTAAAAGTAGCTTACTTTTATTCGTTTACCCATTTTACTGAGACACGCTGACAGTTCCTCAACAAGATTCATCTTGATATTGAAGTTGATGGGCAAATCAGGGTTCTGATGCGCAGGATTTACGGCTCTGCCGACATAGAAGTTAATATCTGTTGCTTCTTCAAAAAGAAGTCTGCATATAAGAGATGCCCCGTCTTTGCTAAAGTTCCATTCTTCGTACTTTTCGTTTTCAGCAAGGTAGTCCTTTGCATATTCAAGCACCTTGTTTACGGTGATAACACCCTCTGTTACAAGGTCAACACCTTCGAGCTTTGCTATAGGTGGAACATCCGCACGTTCAAAATTGAGTGTAGGAACAAGTGGCTTTCTTAAATATTTTGCCGCAATGGAAGATGTTGTTCCGCCACAGATAATGTGCTTTCCTTCCTTGGAGAAGAAAAGGGACATCATTCTGTCACAGTCATCTCTGTTGGCAGGAGGACCAAACAGCATATTCATCGGTTCTCTTTTTCTTATTCTTACGATACAGGCTGTAGCATCGTCACCCGGCTTTCCGCCGTACAGCTTAAAGCACTCGTCAACAAGAATTGTCGAGAGATTCTTTGCTGTATATCCGTTTACCGACATAGTTTCCATAAAGCTGATTATATCGTCGCGCTTCCAACCGAAATTGTATGCAAGTCCGAGACCAGCGTGGGGACATCCGTCGCTCATTGCAACAAAAATGTCATTCTCTTTTAGGCGTATAGTTGATTTGTATATCTTTTTACCGCCAATATTCATTTCGGTTTTTGGATAATCATAGTTCCGGCAGTCGCGGATGACAATTACCTGAGGGTTGTCATACTGTATGATTTCGGCAGTTTCGTTGTTGAGAATATGGATAATGGTGAAGGTTGAATATGCAACACCTCTTACGGAGCATACGGGAAGTGTTGCCGCAATAGTAGACACACATTCTTCAATGGAAAGTCCCTCTGACATCATAGTTGAAATAATTTTCGAGGTGAGCGTTGAAAGGATGCTCGCCTTAACTCCGCTTCCAAGTCCGTCTGCAAGTACAATAACTGTAGAATTTTCGTTCTGCTCAACAATATCTACGTGCTCGCCGCAAAGCTGTTCGCCGTAGTGGTTTATGCTCTTGTATCCGATATCAGCACATAAATCATTCATCAGAAATCGACTCCTTTAACTTTGCAAGGGCAATTTTTGTTTCAGCGGCAGTTTCTCCCAGAAGTGACGCAATTTCCTGAACAATACGCATCTGCTTATCAACAACCTTGTCTGCAACTTCTATTGTCTGACGGCTGATGTTTTCTTTTCTTTCTTTCTGTTTTTCTTCATCCGTTACATCACGCAAAATGCCGATAAGGAGATGTGAGTCACGGTCATAAACAACAGTCTGTTCAATATATCTCTTGTATTCTGCAAGGTAAACTCTCTGGTCTTTTACGTCTCTTCCGGTGGTAAGAACAGATACAAATACTGCAGGATCTAGTATTCTTACAACCTGATCGCCAAGAATATCGCTGTCGTGTCGGATATTCATAATTTCCTTTGCAGCTTCATTTAACTGCTGAACCTCAAGTTTTTCATTAAGTACAATAAGACCGTTGGGAGTGTTTTTAACGATAGTATCTGAGAAGCTTTCAGCCTTATCTTTTAAGAAAGGCAGACACATTGAACTTTCTGCTTTGCCCTGAAGAATAGCAGCTGCCTTTTCACGGCAGGTGTTGTAACCGCAGGACCCGCAGTTAAGCTCGTCGGAGGGCTTGAATTTACCCATCTGACGGAGTATTGCGTTGATTTCGCTTTCAGAAGGCTTTGTGTATCTGGGTTCTATGTAAGTAAAGTTCTTTTTAACATCAAAAGGCTTGGGCTGTGCAACTTCGAAATCCTTTTCGCCTGCATAGTCGGATATTGTTATATAATCCTTTATGGGAGAGCTTCTGTGGTATTTTTCCATAACAGGACCGCCGATACAGCTACCAACACAGGCAGACATTTCAATAAAGCACTTGTGGATACTTCCGCTTTCAATATCGCGCAGAGCCGAAATGCAGTTTTCAACACCGTCAAGGGCGATATATGTATAACCTGGCATTCTTTCAGTCATTGTTTTGAGAATACCGCCTGTTGTGGGGAAAAATCTTGCTCTTGTTTCGGGATTTGAATCAATTTCCTTTTCAAGCTCTATATTTTCTTCTTTCAGCCAGTTTGTCAGTTCTTCAAAAGTAAGAACTGCGTCAACAATGCCTTCGTAGTATTCCGCTTCATCCTTCTTGGCAACGCAGGGACCGACAAAAACAGTCTTTGCACCGGGATATCTCTTCTTTATATCAAGACAGTGAGCCTGCATAGGGCTCATTATATCCGCAAGATGTTCAAGGCAGGAAGGAAAATACTTTTGGATGAGAAGATTAATTGAATGACAGCAGGAAGTGATAATTATATCTCTTTCATCTTCTTTTATCATTCTTTCATATTCATTCTTAACCATTGTTGCGCCAATTGCAGTTTCTTCTACGCTGTGGAAACCAAGTTTCTTAAGAGCTTTTTCCATAGCTTCAATTCCAACGCCGTCATAGTTTGCAATAAAGGAAGGTGCAAGGCTGACAACAACCGGCTCTGTTCCCTGAAGAAGAACCTTTACCTTTTCCGTTTCGCTCTTTATTTCCTTGGCATTCTGGGGACAAACAACAAAACACTGTCCGCAGAGAATACATTCATTTCCGATAATATGAGCCTGGTTAGCGGAAAATCTTATTGCCTTTACGGGACAGTGACGTATACATTTGTAACAGTTTTTGCAGTTTGATTTTTTCAGTGTAAGGCAATTCATACTCAAATTTCTCCTTTGCCTTCAAATTTTGAAAGAATGTTCTTATTAAAAAACTCCTTAAAGTTTTCAACGGTGATTCCGGTAAAAATTTCGTCATCGACCTGAACGGTAACCCCTATTCTGTTGCATTTGCCTATGCAAAAGCTTCCTGTGAGAGTTATTTCTTCTGTCAGACCTTTTTCCTCAATTACTTTTGCAAGCATTTCGGCAATGGTCTGTGAGCCTTTAAGGTGGCAGGATGAACCAACGCAAACCTGTACTATCATATTAAAAGATGTCCTTTCTTTGCTTACGGATAAGGATGTGTAAAGCGCGAGATACTGCGGACAGGTACACAACCGGATTGCGTACCTCGCAGATATTTAAAACTTTATATACTTACGCTTTGAACTTTGCAAGAACTGTTTCTGCAAAGAATGTATCAACTGATTCAGGTGTTACGGAGTGGAATGCGTCGTCAACAGTTACGCATACACCGCTCTGGCACTTGCCCATACAAAATGTTCCGCCGAGTTCAACCTTATCGCCGAGGTTGTGTTCGTTAATGAGATACTGGAGTTGTTCAACTACCTTGCGTGAACCCTTAATGTGGCAGGATGATCCGATACATACTGTAATTTTCATAATAATACCTCTCAAAAATTTATCTTTAATTCATGACTTTACGACCGACGTTTCCGGCGGCCGTAAATATATAACATTTTTTCCGATGTAATCTCCGCGCTTATTCGTAGTCTACAACGTCAACCCAGGAAAGGAGGAATTCTCTTTCCTTTTCGTTGCCCTTTACTGACTGTGAAGCTGCAACGATGGGCATCCACTTCTGAACATACTGCTTAGCTGTGTTGGACTTTGCACAGAACATATCGAGGTACTTCTTTGCTCCCTCAATATTGCCGTTAAGCCAGAAGAGAAGGTATGTTCTTGCAACATCTGCAGAGGCATTACCTTGTGTTGCGTGTGCCCAGTCGAGAATATAAAGTGTGCCGTCTTCCGTAACAATTATGTTTGAAGGATTGAAGTCACCGTGGCAAACCTTGTTGTGCTTAGGCATACCTTCAAGACGTGTGTGCAGGTCGTATCTTGTTGTTGCATCAAGGTCGGAGATGCTGATTTTGCGGTTCATCTTGTCCTTGAGCTTGTTAAGCATAGGGCAAGTCTTTGAATGAACGGAAATTTGAAGGTCAACGAACATTTCAAGATACTTGTTCTTTTTTTCTTCGTCTTCTGCTTCATCTATAAGCTGTGCAAGAGTCTTGCCCTTGATGTATTCTGAAACGATTGCCCACCTGCCATCAATCATTGTTACTTCAAGAATTTTGGGAATGTTGAGACCTGTTTCTTCAATTCTTGCCTGATTAAGTGCTTCATTGAGAACATCTGCTTTTGAGTAGTGCTCGTCAAACACCTTAACGCACTTATCGCCGTCGCGGTATATTGTCTTATTGTTTCTTACTGCTATTACTCTGTCAAGTTTCATTTTATTTTCCTCCCTCAGTTACCTTAATTATGCCTTCTTGCCTTTGCGGTATGCAGTCTTTACGGCATCGCCCTTGTCAGCCTTTTCAATGTGTGCTGCTGTGGGCATTTCCTTTTCTTCAAAGTGCTTGCCATAGTATGCGTTGAGGTACATCTGCTTTATTTCACTCATAAGAGGATATCTGGGGTTAGCACCTGTACACTGGTCGTCAAATGCCTGTTCTGTCATTTCGTCGAGATTGTCAAGGAATGTCTTTTCGTCGATGTTGTAATCCTTGATTGTTTCCTTTATGCCGACAATCTTCTTGAGTTCATTGATTGCAGCGATAAGTCCTTCAACCTTTTCAGTATCGTTTGCACCCTTGATGCCAAGGTAATCAGCAATTTCTGCATAACGAGCAAGTGTGTGGGGGTGGTCATACTGAGAGAATGTGCCCATCTTTGCGGGAGCTTCTGAAGAGTTGAAGCGAATAACTTCTTCAATCATAAGTGCGTTAGCAACACCGTGAGGCAGGTGGTGGAAAGCACCAAGCTTATGAGCCATTGAGTGACATACGCCAAGGAATGCATTTGCAAATGCCATTCCTGCCATTGTAGCTGCGTTTGCCATCTTTTCACGGGCAACAACGTCTGTCTGTCCATTTTCGTAAGCTCTGGGGAGATACTCAAATACAGTCTTGAGAGCCTTGAGTGCAAGACCGTCTGTATAGTCAGTTGCGAGCATTGCAACGTATGCTTCAAGCGCATGTGTTACAGCGTCGATACCGGATGCTGCTGTAAGTCCCTTGGGTGCAGACATATGGAAGTCTGTGTCAACAATTGCCATGTTGGGGAGAAGCTCGTAGTCTGCAAGAGGATACTTAACACCTGTCTTTTCGTCTGTGATAACTGCGAAAGGAGTTACTTCAGAGCCTGTACCTGCAGATGTGGGGATTGCGATGAAGTACGCCTTTTCACCCATCTTGGGGAATGTGTATACTCTCTTTCTAATGACAATAAATCTCATTGACATATCCATAAAGTCAGCTTCGGGATGTTCGTAGAGAACCCACATAATCTTAGCTGCGTCCATTGCAGAACCACCGCCAAGTGCGATGATTGTATCAGGCTTGAATGCCGCCATCTGTGCTGCACCGTTTGTAGCATTTGCAAGTGTGGGGTCAGGCTGTACATCAAAGAATGTCGTATGAGCGATACCCATTTCGTCAAGCTTGTCTGTGATAGGCTTTGTATAGCCGTTTTCGTAGAGGAATGTATCTGTTACAATGAATGCTCTCTTCTTGCCGAGAACGTTCTTGAGTTCGTCAAGTGCAACGGGGAGACATCCTTTCTTTATATAAACCTTTTCAGGAGCACGGAACCAAAGCATATTTTCCCTTCTTTCAGCCACAGTTTTGATGTTTAAGAGGTGTTTTACACCAACATTGTCGGATACGGAGTTGCCGCCCCAGGAACCGCATCCCAGTGTGAGAGAGGGAGCGAGTTTGAAGTTGTAAAGGTCTCCGATACCGCCATGAGCGGAGGGAGTATTTACGAGAATACGGCAGGTCTTCATTCTTGCAGCAAAAGAGTTAAGCTTTTCTGTTTCTGTTACTTCGTTGAGGTATACTGAAGATGTATGACCAAAACCGCCGTCTTCAACAAGTCTTTCAGCTTTGTCAAGTGCTTCTTCAAATGTCTTTGCCTTGTACATAGCAAGAACGGGAGAAAGCTTTTCGTGAGCAAATTCTTCGGAAATGTCAACTGATTCAACTTCGCCCATAAGAATCTTTGTGCCTGCGGGAACTGTTACGCCTGCAAGTTCAGCTATCCTTGCTGCAGACTGACCAACTATCTTTGCATTGAGTGCGCCGTTGATAATTATTGTCTTTCTTACCTTTTCTGTTTCTGCAGGTGTAAGGAAGTAGCATCCTCTTTCGGCAAATTCCTTCTTTACTGCATCGTATATGCTTTCGAGAACAATTACAGACTGTTCGGAAGCACAAATCATACCGTTATCGAATGTTTTTGAATGTATAATGGAGTTAACTGCAAGAAGAATATCAGCAGAATCATCAATAATTGCTGGAGTGTTACCTGCACCAACACCGAGAGCGGGCTTGCCGCTTGAGTATGCAGCCTTAACCATTCCGGGACCGCCTGTTGCAAGGATAATATCTGCTTCCTTCATTACAGTGTTTGTCATATCAAGAGAAGGAACGTCAATCCAGTCAATAATTCCTTCGGGAGCGCCTGCTGAAACTGCTGCTTCAAGCACGAGCTTTGCCGCTGCAATTGTGGAATTCTTTGCTCTGGGGTGAGGAGAGATTATGATTGCATTTCTTGTCTTAAGAGCAAGAAGGCACTTGAAGATTGCTGTAGATGTGGGGTTGGTTGTGGGGATAACTGCCGCAACAACACCGATAGGCTCAGCTATTTTCTTTATACCGAAAGCTTTATCTTCTTCGATAATGCCACAGGTCTTTGTATCCTTGTAAGCATTATATATGTATTCAGACGCATAGTTGTTCTTGATAACCTTATCTTCTACAATACCCATACCCGTTTCTTCAACAGCAAGCTTTGCAAGAGGAATTCTTGCCTTATTTGCAGCAGATGCCGCTGCAAGGAAAATCTTGTCAACCTGTTCCTGTGTGTAGGTCGCGAATATCTTCTGTGCTTTTCTTGTGCGTTCAATTGCTTCGGTAAGCTTTTCAACGCTGTCTACAATTTCATAAGTCTTCTTTTCCATAATTATGATATTCCTTTCTTTTGCAACGGATTTCTTATCTTTGTTAATATTTTATCACAGTTTTGTCCCCTTGGGAATAATCAATTTGTTTATGGGGCTTATACTTTTTGATATAACCTGATAAGCAAGAAAAAACCCTGCCTGTCGGCAGGGTTTCACAGCATTGATATTTATTTCAGATATTTTCTTCTTGATTCGCAAAGCTCGGTTACAAACTGCTTATCAAGTTTAGTCATTTTGTAGCCGTTTTTATAGATGAGAACATCTTTATATATTTTCTTGTTGTCTTTGCATTTTTTCTGTACAAGATTATATCTTTCGAGGACTTTGTCAGGTGCAGGTGACACCCACATAAAGGTTTCGGAATTTTCACTGAGCAGATCAAACTGGCTCGCCCTCTCAAAAATGAAAATTCTTCTGTCTATGTTGTCTGGCAGTTCTTCCTTTACTACTTTTGCAAGAGGAAGCGACGGCACATAAGGGTCTGCGTGGGCAATTTCAATGTAACCATTCAAATCGTCATAGTTTATATTTTCTTTTGCCGCAAGAGGACTTTCCTTGCTCATAATCAGCGAATAGGTAAATTCGCTTACAAGCTCGTAACAAATCCCCTTTTCTTCGAGCATCGTTTTGAAATATGCATCGTAGTTTTCAGCGTATCTTATAATGCCCAATCTGTAGTCGTTTTCAAGAATATTCTTTATTGTGCGCTGGGAATTTGTTTCTTTATAGAAAATTTCGGCAACATCATCCGTAAGACTATTGGAAAACCGAGCAAAAGCCTCCGATATATAGCAGGCACGGGGAACTGAGATAGAAAACTGCTGTTTCTTAGGCGCTCCCTTTTTATAATGGGACTCTACGTGTTCAATGGACTTGAGTATCTTCTTGGCATCCTGTATAAATTCCTCCCCTTCGGAGGTAAGGAACATCCCTTTTGCAGTTCTTTCAAATATGGCAATTCCAAGATCTGCTTCAAGTTCCTTTATGGAACGGCTGATATTGGGCTGTGCAACAAGAAGTTTTTCTGCTGCTTTGTTCAGTGAGCCTGATTTTGCTACCTCTACAGCATATTTCACGTGAAGGATATTCATTATTTTCACCTGCTCTTTTCATTGATATATATTTATAATATCACATATGATTTTGAATTACAAGGGATTAGTTATAGTTCAAAACAAAATGCCCTGCAGAGTTTAAAACGCAGGGCATTTATAATATTATTAAAATTCAGATTTAAAATCTGTTTCAGCCTTCAAGACAGAGCTTGATAAGGTCGTTGACGTCTGCTGTTGCAAGACATTCCACTGTATCTGCTGCGCCATAGTAAATCTTAACCTCTCCGCTGTCTTCAAGAATCATTCCGCCGGGGAATATTACGTTATTTCTGAATCCGCCTTCGGCTTCGTAAGGTGCATCGGGAGCGATAAGAGGCTGCTTTGAATATCCCACAATTTTTGACGGGTCTTCAAGGTCAAGCAGCATAATACCTGCAGTATATCTCTTTTTCCACGCTTTTTCCCAACCGTGTTTGCCTCTTGTGTGGTCTATGTCTACTGCATGGAATGTTGTAAGCCATCCCTTTTCTGTTTTTACGGGAGGTGCTGCAGGTCCTATTTTGTCGTTTGCAAAGGGAACGTGCTCAACACCCATAAGCAGCTTTGAGTTGCCCCAGAATTTAAGGTCGGGCGACTGTGAAATCCATGTGTCGAATCTGTCCTTGCCTCTGCTGTAAACAGGGAACGGTCTTTCAAGTCTTGTATAAAGTCCGCCGATTTTTTCGGGAAACAGTACCATATTTCTGTTGTCGGGAACTGACATACTTATTACTTCCAGCTTTTCAAAATCATGAACTCTGCCTATTCCACCAAGAACGCCGTGCTTTGTATCAACGGCAAAGCACATCATAAGCTCTCCGTCAATAACGGTAAGTCTGGGATCATAGAATCTTACAATTTCGTCGGTTTTCATATCTTCCTGTGAGAAAAACGGCTTTTTCTGAACATCCCAGTGTATTCCGTCGTCACTGAAAGCAATTCCTAAGTGGGTTCCGTCAAAATACAATCTTCCTTCTTCTTCCCACTGCTTCTGGTTGCAACCGTAGTCGTTGCGGAAAATCATTACGTATTTTCCCTGATACTTGGCAACACCTGCATTGAAAATGAGAGATGCGCTGTAAGGTATATCCTTATCGCTTAAGATAGGGTTTCCGGGATATTTTGTGATAACGGGTGAGGTTTTGAGTTCGGGTAATAATTTTTCCATAACAGTTTTCCTTTCTTTATGCGAGGTTCAGAAATTCTTTTATCTGCTGTCTTACACTGTCAAGACGAATTTCTGCATCCGCTTTGTTTTTCTCTTTTATGCTGTAATAAATTTTAATTTTAGGTTCTGTTCCTGACGGGCGCACTGCAATCCAGGAGCCATCGGTAAACATATACTTTATAACGTCAGATTTGGGAAGATATCCAAAGCCTTCTTCTGCAGATATGAGCTGCAAATAGTCTGTTGTCTTTCCGCCGTCTGCAAAAGGCACTCCTTCTTCTCTCAGCTTTTTCATCATACCTGAAATCTTTTCAAGTCCGTCTTTGCCTTTCAAAGTAAAGCTGTCGAGGGCATCCAGATAATATCCGTATTCCGAATAAAGCTCTTCAAGTCTGTCAATCGGAGTTTTTCCCTGCTTTTTAAGGCTTGCCGCCATTTCGCAAATCAGCATTGCAGAAACAGCTGCATCTTTATCTCTTGCGTGAGTTCCGCACAGATAGCCGTAGGATTCTTCATATCCGAACAGATATGTAAAGTTTCTTTGACTGTCTTTTTCCTTATTTGCTTTTTCAAACTGATTTATTTTTTCGCCTATGTATTTGAATCCCGTGAGTGTGGTGAACACAGAAACTCCCTTTTTAAGGGCAATTTCCGCACCAAGCTCAGAAGTTACCGTTGTTTTTACAATTGCAGGATTACTGATGTTTTCAAGATTTGTATTTTCAAGCACATAATCCATAAGTAAAGCTCCGGTCTGATTGCCGGTAAGAAGGACATATCCGTCATCTTTTCTTACCGCAACACCCACTCTGTCGCAATCAGGGTCAGTTCCGAGAACTATATCAGCACATATATCCTTTGCCTGTTCTATGCCAAGCTCCAGAGCTCTGCGGTCCTCGGGATTGGGAGACACCACCGTAGGAAAGTTTCCATCCTCGGTGTCCTGTGCTTTTACAATGCTTACATTTTCAAAACCGTCTGACGAAAGAGCTTTTTTTACGGGTACGCTTCCCGTTCCGTGAAGTGGTGTATATACTATCTTCAGTTCTTTTTTAGCATCATTGTCTGAAAAACGGCTTTGCTCAAGAACCTTGCTTACAAATTCATCAGTAACATCGACAGTTTTCACAAAATCGGGGTTTCTTTTATATGAAACCTGCTTAAAATCCTCGATTCCGTTTATATACTCAAGCACTTTTTCTGCCTGATGGGGTACTAACTGACATCCGTCGCTATCATAAACCTTATATCCATTATACTCCTTTGGATTATGGCTTGCCGTAATGACTACACCTGCAAGAGCTCCGAAGTGTTTTACGGAGAAGCTGAGCTGGGGTGTAGGTCTTGGCTCTGTATGTACTATTGCAAGAACACCCATACCGCTGAGCACATCTGCCACCGTTTCAGCAAAATATCTGCTATTATTACGAGTATCACAGGCAATTACAACACCGTGCGCCGCACATTTCTCTTTTCCGTATTCGTTTATGAGGTAAAGCCCGAGGCCGTATGTAGCAAGACCTACTGTATATCTGTTCATACGGTTTGTTCCTGCGCCCATTACTCCGCGAAGTCCGCCTGTTCCAAACTCAAGTCTTGTGTAGAAACGGTCTTCTATTTCCACTGCATCCGCAACTTCATCAAGTGCCGAAAGTTCTTTTCTTGTCTGCTCATCAAAGTATACGTCATCACGCCACTCACGAAAAGTATCTTTAAATGTTTTTACGGTGTTTTCCAATGTTTTCACTCCATTATTTGTTATATGTTCAAATTATATTTTCTAAGTATGCTTTCTGCCAGTTTTAATTGGTCATCTGACGGAAGGCTTTCTGGCAAAGTGTTTTTCATTTCCAATGCCCTGTATTTTGAACCAGCATAGTTATGATACGGAAGAACCCTCACCTTTTTCACGTGTTTAAGTTCGCTTAAAAATTCTCCGATTTTTTCAATCTCGCCGTCATTGTATCCGGGGACAAAGGGAATACGTATTTCGATTGCTTTGGCACAGCTGTCGATATACCTTAAATTGTCAAGGATTATGTCATTGGGATGCCCTGTACACTTTGTATGCACATCACTGTCAAAAGCCTTAACGTCATACAGAAACACATCTGTATACGGCATAACTTTTTCTATAGCATCCCTTCTGACAAATCCGCAGGTATCGACAGCCGTATTTATGTTGTTATCCTTCAACTTTTTCAACAGTTCTGCACAAAAATCAGCCTGCATAAGACATTCCCCGCCGGAAAGAGTTACTCCTCCGCCTGAATTTTCATAGAATGCTCTGTCCTCAAGAAGTACTTCCATAAGCTCATCCGCCGACATTTCTCTGCCGTAGAAGTTGAGTGCGTTTCCGAGACATACTTCTGCGCATTTTCCGCAGGATATACACTTTTCTCTGTCAAAAACGTGTCCTTCATTTGTCATAACGTGAGCGCCCGACGGGCATACTGCGGCACACTCTCCGCATCCTATGCATTTATCAGAATAAAATGCAATCTGCGGTTTGAAACCGATTCCTTCGGGGTTATGACACCACACGCATTTGAGAGGACAGCCTTTCAAAAACACGGTGGTTCTTATTCCGTCCCCGTCGTGTACTGCAAAGCGCTTTATTTCAAAGATTTTAGCTTTCATTGACTTATCATATCCCTACAATTTTCTTTTCCTCTGCAAACAGCATATCATAATCAAGCTTTTTTGCCTTTTCGCCTATGGCTTTTTCAATGTATGATACAACCTGGTTTGTAATAAGTTCGGTTCCCTCTTTTGTGTAGAAGTGAGTAAGGTCGGAATGGTATTCCTTTGGAGCAGCAGAAGTGAGTGCATACAGGTCATTTATTTCAAACCCGTGTTTTTTGCATATTTCAACAGCCGCCGCGTTATAGAGTTCCACGTCCTTATTGTATCTTTTAAAGCCTGTGAAAAGCTCCTCTTGGACAGGTGTTGAGGTTGCAAAAATCACTTTTGCCTTGGGATAGAGCATCTTGAGGTATCTGCAAATTCTGTCGATATAGTATTTATAGATTTCTAACGGAACAAAACACTCGCCGTCATCTGCTCTTAAAGTATCCCAAAGACCGACATTCCAATGTACACAATCCACATCGTCGCCGCATCCGAAGCCGTTTTTCCATTCATTCAGATATCTGAGAAAATACGGAGCAAAGCGGCAGTTGTCGTCGGGATAATACACCTTTGCTTCTCCCTCAAACGCCATTCTTGTATATCTGTCATAGCCTCGTCTTATGGAATCTCCAAGCAATACTATTTTCTTCATATATACTTTAGGTCTCAGTTCTTATTGCCGATTGTTATACCTGCTGAAATGAGTATGAATGCTATAAGATACTGCCACTTGAATATGTTTTCGCCAAGGAACAGTGCTCCGAACAGGCAGGCAAACAGCGGTTCTGTGAATTTGATTATAAACATCTTTGATACGCTTACGGTCTTGAGCAGATAGCTGTGCAATACATACGCACCCATTGATGCTACACATATGTATGTGAACGCAAGAGTTGATTTGAGGTTAAATGTCAGCATATCAGCACCCATAACAAGAGCCGCAGCAAGAATAATCACACCTCCGAAAAGCTGGGATATGGCATTTACCCAGAAAGGAGAGTTATCCTCTACGGTTATCTTGCAGAGTATGGTGGAAACCACAGAACATACAGACGCGCAGATAATAAGGATATCACCCGCCGAAAATGTAATTCCATTAGGGTTATAGTTTATGGCAATAATACCCGCAAAGCCTGCTATTGCGCCTATAATTTTAAAGGTGCTGAACTTTTCGCTCTTTATGAACAGAAAAGCAAAGCATACATAAAGCAACGGGCCCAACTGCTTAATAAGTGCAGTTTTTGATGCATCTGTAGTGGAAAGTCCCACATATGTGAACATATAATGCAAAACTATTGAAAATAAACCCGTAAGAACAATAAGACCTATGTTCTTAAATTTGGGATTTGCGAGAATTTCCTTACGTTTAAGGGCGATAAGAGACAGTATTACACCGCAGACGGTAAATCTCATACCTGCAAACATAAGAATGTCGGGAACAGATTCCGAGTTAATCTCGAATACTGTATATCCTATTTTTATAAAAGGGAATAGAGAACCCCACAGAGCCATTACCAGCAATGCGAGTAACAGCGTTTTTAACGAATCCTTCTTTGTTCCATTCATCTTCCAATTCCTCCTGAGGATTAGCAAAGGCCTTCTGCCTGCTTT
>JAZOLW010000033.1:0-18845 GCA_045653405.1 Eubacteriales bacterium
ATCCGTAAATTTCATCACAACTGCACCCACAAGCACCACAATCCAGCCAAGCACATCTTCAAGCATATGAAGATTCACCGCTTTCTGATTGAGAGAATCCCCCTCTCTTGTAAAAAACGCTGCCGCAAGGTTTACTGACACACCCACAAGAGCAAAGACTATCATCCCATTATAGTTGATTTCCGTGGGATTAATTATTCTGCCTATTGCATTGTATATTACACCTGCAGAGCCGAGCAGCAGAATGAGCGTGGTAATAAGTCCACCGATTACAGAGTACCCTGCATAGCCATATGTGTACACGTCATCAGGCTGTTTCTTGCTTTTCTTTTCGAGAAAATAGGACACGCCTATGCTTGCCGCATCCCCTATATCGTGAACCGCATCGGAAATTATGGCAACGCTTCCCGTAAATATTCCGCCCGCAAATTCAAAAATTGAAAATGAAAGGTTAAGTATAAATGCTATAAGAATGTTTCTTTCTGTTTTCATGAAAGCTCCTTTAATCAAATCTGTTTATAAGCACACCGCAACAGGCATTATATGATTTCTGAATTTTATTCCGGACTCGGTCTTTTTATTGTTTCCTTAACCTAATATTTATCAAATTATACCGAACAGCATAAAGCCTACAGTGTTTATAGCAAAGTTTGCAAACATATGCACAAGCCACGACGGGTAAATAGTTTCGCTTTTCTCATTGAGGTAGTTGAATATAATTCCGCCTGCAAAAAGTCCTGTCATAACAATTAAGAATACACCGATTCCAAACCAGCCAATCATCATAGCTACGTGGTAAACGGCAAATACTGCCGCACTGAAAATATACGCAAACTTTCTGCTTGTTATTTTTTTAAGAGTTATGAAGGCAAATCCTCTGAAGAAAAATTCTTCAAGAAATGAATTTACAAAGGAAATGTATATAGAAACAAATATAAAATTCTTTCCCGTAACGCCTATATTATTCGAAAGTGTTCCTGTAACCGCCGAAAAATCGAAGACGTCTTTAAGAAGCAGATATCCACCGAGAATAACAACATAAACTGCGATACAGAGGAAAAACGCAGTTGTTATTCCCTTTTTGCCTGGGATAAATATCTCTTTTATTTTTATATCCTTATCGTAGAAAGAATATACAGCCGGCAACACCGCAAACAACACTATTTTTATGACTGATTTCATAAAATAATCTGCTTTCAGTATTCCGTCAATCACAGCCATAAAAACACAGAATGCTACAGTCAGTGTTATCATAAGGACAGCTTTTGGGGTATTATTTTTCATATGAGCTCCTTCAGTTGGCAATACTACGCAGTTAAAAACACAAGTTGATTGTCAAAACAGAAATTTATGTCACAATTCTCAATATGTAAGGTTATAATTGTACAAATCTTTCAAAGTTTTGTATATTTCCTCAAATCCTCCGTTATCTATCATTTCAGCTCTTACAAAGCGATACAGCATTGAGCGTATTCCCTGTGCAGGAGATGATAACAGGTGACAACCCAAAAATATAGAAATAGAATTTTCCATATCAACAGACCAATATGCTCCCGCAGCACCGCCCCAACCAAAATCAATATGCTTTCCGTCACTCAGCGGGCAACGGACTCCCAACCCATAACCGTAAGTGTCAGATGCCCCGAAGGTACGTTTCTGGTGAGGAGTTAATCGATCCGTTATCATCATTTCAAGCGTTTCGGACTTTAATAATTTATGTGTGCGGATGCCCTCTATAAACTTCATATAGTCATCAACGGTTGAAACACCACCTGCTCCGCCTGAAGCATATTCAGATCCAAGCTTGTAGTAACATATCTGCTTTCCAACATTAACTGGTTTCCCGTTTTCAAATCTGTATTGCGGAGCAATAGTATCTATTTTTTCTTCAGGCAGCATAAGTGTGGAATTATTCATTCCTAAGATATCAAAAATATTCTTCTTAACGTATTCTTCAAACTTTTCTCCCGATACAACCTCAACAAAAGCCGCTAAAACATCGTGACAAAGGCTGTAATTCCATCTGTCGCCCGGTTCGAACAGCAACGGTTCTTTAGCAAGATATCTCATCATCTCACGGGTACTGCATCTTCCGTCAGTTTCAGTTTTTCCCTTTTTTAACTCGGGTGACGAACAGTCATAAGAGAAGCCTGCCGTCATTTCAAACAAGTGCTTTATTAAAATGGGATTTTCAGACTTTTTCACGCCGTTTTCGGATATTACGGTCATTTCTTTGAATTCGGGCATATACAAAGAAAGCTCGTCTTCAAGTGAAAACAATCCCCTCTCCCATAACTGAAGTGCCGCTATGCAGGTTATTTCTTTGGTGCAGGAATAAATATTATATATTTCAGTTCCATTCATTTTAATCTTATTTTCAAGGTCGCTGTAGCCATTCATATAACGCAATACACATTCCCCGTCTTTGTAAACCGCAAGGTCAAATCCCGGAACGCCAAGCTCTAAAAACGAATCGCAAAACTTCTTTAAATTCCCAAACATATAAATTCCTCTTTTTTCTAAAATAGTAATATTAAATCGGCACTCGTCCTAATCAACACACACTTATATAGCAGTAAACCCTTTAATTATCAAAGACAACTTCTATTGCATCTTCGGCAATATGACGGGCATCATTCATAATCTCAAATTGTGGAGAAATCAGTGTTCCATCCTTATCGGAAAAAGAAACGACCGTTATTCCTGTATAATTCGGGCTTATTGCCGCACATACAAAAGGCATAGGCAAATTAAATATATGTGAAAGCACAGCAGAGGATGAGCCTGCGTGACTGACCATCACAATATTTTCCGAATTGCCTTTGCAAACACGGTAAAGGTTATCTTCTCGCTTATATCCAAGGCTCTCTAAAAATCCGTCAAACTCTCTTGCAACACGACTAAAGTGCGAAACAACTTTATTGTTGCAAAAATATTTATCATTTGCCCAGTCTTCTCTCATAAGAGAAACACCCGAAGCAACCATATCATCAACAGTTTTCCAAGGGTGACCGTTATGCGGTATGGGTTCTTCGTTTACAGAACCCCACGCAATTTCACGCATAAAATCACACAGTTCCACTTGCAAGCCCTGCATATCTGCTATGTGCTGTGCCGTCTGTGCGGCACGCCCGCAGGAAGACGAATAAATTCGGTTAATCTTTTCTTCGGAAAGTCTTGTAGCCGCAGCTTGTGCGTGTCTGTGCCCCAATTCCGTTAAGCAGTCTTCTGCATAGTTCGGATGTCCGTGCCGTACAAAAATCAGTCTCATTTTATATTCATCTCCTTTATAAAGACTGTATAATCTGGATGCCAATGTTCTTTGTGGTTATTCATATCAAATCAAAGACTGTTTTAACTCCAAAACTTTCTCTTTGATTAAATTCGCTGTTTTTATAAATTCTTCATCGCTTTTTCCTGTGGGGTCTTCAAGTCCCCAATCGCATCTTTCTTTGCATGGAATATTAGGACAATGAACATTACAACCCATTGTTATAACTATATCAGGGGTAGGAATATCTGAAATCAGCTTTGAATACTGAACCGACATATCTATACCAAAATGCTCTTTCATAATTCGCAGGGCATCCCCATTTATCTGTGGTTTTGTTTCCGTTCCCGCAGAATAGCACTCGTATTTTTCAGAAAGATATATTTTACCAAAAGCCTCTGCCATTTGACTTCGGCAGGAATTATGTACGCAAATAAATGCTATTTTTCTTTTTGACATGGAAAGGACACCTTTCTTCTATGCATTGATTATTGAGTTTGGAGCGTGAACACTCGATTTCGTCAATTTCCATCTCTACCCCAATTTTTTCCTTTGTAAATCCTCCTGCTTCTATAATTGCACGATAAGAATCTCTTTTACAACAACGGGGACCGCCGTTTTTACCGATTGCTGTTAACGCTCGTCCCGTCATTTGATTGGAAAGTCCCCATGCTTCTTTTGCAAGTGGTGTGGATTTAGTTATGATAGACATATACATACCTGTACTGATACCTGCACCGCAAGCACCCCAAAATCCGCATACTCCACCCGGAACTTGCTTTCCTCTTGTCTGCATTTCACAAAGTGCATCTTTTAAATCTATATCGCCACCTAAATTTTTATAAGCAGTCAAAAGAGCAGAGCCAACCATAGTATGATGTTCAGGACCACGCATATGGCATGATGGCATACCCATCATTTTTTCTATAATTTCAATTGGATTCTTAGATTTGCTCTGCAAACATATTGAAATGATTTCGTCCATTCCGCTTGTATGACATTCATCACAAACAAAATGTCCATTTATGCATCTTGTTTTGTTTAGTTGTTTTTTGTGACAAAGTACACATTCCATTATTTCGTCGCCGTCGATATATTCAAGTGGAGATTTACAAATTAAGCATTCTTCATTCATTTAAGTTCCCTCTTCATTTTCATCTATATATTATCGCCAAAATTCGACAATCTTACTAGGCTCATATTAAGATAAAACCAATAAAAACTCCAATATATTCTTAGATTTCTTCTCAATTATACCACATCGACTTTCAAAAATCAATTAACATAAAATTATTTTACAATAACAGTAGGATTTAAATATTTACTTGTACCAAAGATGTTTTTTAGACAGGAGTCTTCTTAGCGAAAAAGACCTTGTATTTTGACAAGAACTTTTTTTGCTGTTACAAATATTGTAAATACAATAATATTTTAGTGAAATCGTTCGCTATCGCTCACGGTGAAATCAAAGGCTTGCGCCTTTGATGAAATATTTTTGCTGTCGCAAAAATGTGAAATTAAATCCACCCGCCACCGCTGCGATTTCACCCGAACGCAGTGAGGATTTCCATTGCGAAGCAATATTTCACCCGCTCATAAGGGTGGATTTAAATAAAAAAGACCAAGTCATTGACTTGGTCTTTTTCTGGTGGGGGAAGGTGGACTCGGACCAGCGAAGTCACTGACAACAGATTTACAGTCTGCCCCCTTTGGCCGCTCGGGAATTCCCCCTCATTATTCAATTTTAAAAATTGAACTGGAGCTGGTGAAGGGAGTCGAACCCCCAACCTGCTGATTACAAATCAGCTGCTCTGCCATTGAGCCACACCAGCATATATCGTGCAAAAGCTTGCAACTCCAACGTTTTCAGCCTCTCGACTGTCATTCGTTTTTGTTACTCGCTCCCTGCAACGATAGTTATTATATCACGGCGTCATATGTTTGTCAATACTTTTTTGAAAAAATATTTATTATTTTTTCGACAAATATTGATTTATTTTCCAATCACTCAAAAAGTCTTTTTATTGCCTCTGCCGCCGCCTCGAGAGTGAATTTGTTGTCCTCTACGTCAACACCCATTCTGCGAAGTCTTGTAAGCACTTCAGTTACCTGTGGAATGTCAAGTCCCGAAGAAATAAGAAGCTCATTTTGGGTAAATACCTGTTCGGGTGTTCCCGACACAAGCACCTTACCGCCACTCATTGCTATTATCTCATCGGAATACACTGCAATGTCCTCCATACTGTGAGATATTATAACAAGGCTGTTTCCTCTTTTTCTGCGGTAATCACAAAGTCCTGCAAGTATTTCGTTTCTTCCCTTTGGGTCAAGACCTGCCGCAGGCTCGTCAAGAACAAGTATCTTGGGATCCATTGCAAGAACACCCGCTATGGCTACCCTTCTCTTTTGTCCGCCTGACAGTTCAAAGGGGCTTTTTTCAAACATTTCATCGGGTATACCCGTAAAATGCGCCGCAAATCTTACCCTCTCGTCTATATCCTCGTCACCAAGGCCCATATTTTTAGGACCGTATGCAATATCCTTGTACACCGTTTCCTCGAAAAGCTGATATTCGGGATACTGAAACACAAGGCCAACCTCATATCTGACAGACGGAGTATTATAGTCCTTTGCGTGTATATCCTTTCCGTCAAGGAAAATCTGTCCCGATGTTGGCTTGATAAGTGCGTTCATCATCTGTGCAAGGGTGGATTTACCCGAGCCTGTGTGGCCGATAAGACCTGTTACGCAGTCATCCTTGATTGTAATGGATACGTCATTTACAGCCGCCTTTTCAAAGGGAGTCTTTCTGCCGTATACATACGATACGTTTTTAAATTCAAGCATCTTTTACTCTCCCTTTCTGCTGTTTTTCTTATCAAGTGCCGCCTTTATGGCGTTTGCCGCCTTTTCGGCATCGAGAATTCCCTTTGTTTCCACATCTATTCCGCTTTCCTTGAGCAATCTCACCAGTTCTGCCGCCTGGGGAGCTTCAAGACCGCACTCGTTCAATAGCTTGTGCTGTGCAAAAACGTCTTCGGGCGTGCCTGTAAGCACAACTTTTCCATGATCAACAAGAATTATATTATCAGCCTCAGCCGCTTCATTCATATAGTGTGTAATAAGCACAACTGTAATACCCTTATCACGAAGCGACAGTATGGTTTCCATAATGTCCTTTCGTCCCTGAGGGTCAAGCATAGCAGTTGACTCGTCGAAAATAACACATTCGGGATTCATTGCAAGCATACCTGCTATAGCAACCCCCTGCGTCTGACCGCCTGACAGTTTGTGTGTATCGTGTCCTGCATAGGCAGTAAGACCAACAACTTCAAGGGCATCGTCTACCCTTTTGCGTATTTCCTTCGGTGCAATTCCGAGATTTTCGGGAGCAAATGCAACATCATCCTCAACAATGGTTGCAACAAGCTGGTTATCTGGGTTCTGGAAAACCATTCCCACTGTCTTTCTTATGTCAAAATTCTTTTCTTCATCTGACGACAAAAGTCCCTCTGTGCTTCCAGCCTTATAAACGGCAACAGTTCCCTTATCGGGTACAAGAATGCCGCTGAGCAGCTTTGCAAGTGTTGACTTGCCTGAACCGTTATGTCCTATTATTGCGGTGAACTTTCCTCTTGCAATATCCGCATCCAGTCCGGAAAGGGCATTGATATCATTATCGGGATTATTGTCCCCGTCGGGATATGCATAGTACAAATCCAGCGCTTTGATTATTACATCTGTCATATCAATTACCCCTTTCCGTCACAATTTCTGCATTTACATATTCGAGTTTTTCGTCGGGTTTCCCGAGCTTTACGCAAACAATGCTGTTCTTGTCAATATCTGTATTGTTCCCTATATTAAAGTGAACTTCCATAAAGTTATCCGTATGACCTGCGGCAATACCGTTAGTGACGGTTTCCACAAGCACGTTTCTATATGTTCCCTCGTATTCAGCAAGAATCGACCGCCTTGTTTCAAGCATAATATCCTTTAAACTTGCGGCTCTGCGCTTTTTCTCTGCTTCGGGAATCTTATTCTTCATTTTTGAAGCATCTGTTCCTGCTCTGTCGGAGTATGGGAAAATATGCACAAACAGGAATTTGCATTTTCGTACAAAATCACAGGTTTCCTCGAACATTTCTTGCGTTTCTCCCGGAAAACCTACGATTATATCAGTTGTCAGCGTTACATCCTTTATGTTTTCACGCAAAAGCTGTGTCACTCTGAAAAACTGCTTGGTGTTATATTTTCTTCTCATAGCCGCAAGCACGGCATCACTTCCGCTTTGCAATGACAGATGATAGTGTGGCATTAGCTTTTGGCAAAGAGCAAGTTTCTTAACCGTTTCTTCCTTAATGAAGGTAGGCTCAAGCGAGCCAAGTCTTATTCTTTCAAGCTCACAGTCAAGGCTGTTTACTTTTTCAATAAGCTCAGCAAGATCAGTGTTTTCAAGCTCCTTGCCGTATGCTGCGGTTTCAATACCTGTCAGCACAACTTCCCGCCATCCGTTACCGCAAAGTTCCACTACCTCAGCGCACACTTCCTGCTCACTTTTTGAGCATACAGGACCTCTTGCTTTGGGAATAATACAGTATGAGCAGTGGTTATTACAGCCATCGGATATTTTCAGGAATGCTCTTGTTGTGTCCGAGCCTGTAATGTTCATTTTTTCCATACTGTCGTATTTTTCAAAGTCGGTAGCTATGATTTCAGCATCACATTTTTTGCCGTCAAGCAACTCCAAAGCTTTTGAGAGAAGTGTCATTTTTTCGCGGCTTCCTACAGCAAAATCAAGCTCAGGTATTGCATTTTCTCCCTCTGCCCACACCTGCACCATACAGCCCGTTGCCATAACAACTGCGTTCTGTCCGCCAAGCTGTTTTGCACGTCTTATCATCTGCCTTGATTTTCTGTCGCTTTCGGCAGTAACCGTACAGGTATTTATGATGTAAACATCACATTTTTCACTAAAAGAACCTATTTCAAAGCCTGCTCTTATAAATTGTTCCTCAACTGCCCTTGTTTCATACTGATTAACTCTGCATCCAAGGGTATAAAACGCGGCTTTTTTCTTTATACTGTTTGCCATCAACTGAAAAACAGCGGGAGCTTTTCAAGATAGATTATATCTGTTCTGTCTGCTGCATCGCCTTCTGCAAGAACTGCTGCTCTGCCCACAACTATGCCGCCTGCAGACTGTACCAGCTTTTCAACTGCCGCAAGGGACTCTCCGGTGCTTATAACATCGTCAACAATAACGATTTTTTTGCCCTTCATAAGCTCTGCATCCTTGCCGTCAAGAAACAGTGTCTGTTCCTTTGCAGTGGTGATTGAATTAACGGTAACGCTTATGGGGTTTGTCATATAGGCTTTCATACCTTTTCTTGCAACAAAGTGCTTTTTCTCCCCTGCAAGACGTGCCATTTCGTTTATAAGGGCGATAGATTTAGCTTCAGGAGCAATCAGGTAATCGTGTTCGGGAAGAATTTTGTTAAGTTCTCTTGCACAAGCTTCTGTAAGCTCGATATCGCCGAGCAATACAAACCCTGCTATAGAGAGTTTATCGTTTAGGGCGCAGATGGGTAAATCTCTCTGCAGACCTGCGACGTTAAGTGTATAATATTTCTGTTCAGACATATTAAATACCTCTTTCGTATTTATTAAGCGGAAATGGGAGAGGATTCTCTCCTCACGCCATTTTTTCAGGAAGTTCCTGACCTCCGAGAATATGGAAGTGCAGGTGCATAACAGTCTGCTTTGCGTCAGGTCCGCAGTTGGATATAACTCTGTATCCATTTGTTATTCCTGCCATCTTTGCAATATCTCCCATTTTCGCGAATATCTTTGCAATAACGTCGGAGTTTTCTTCGGTTACTCCGTCAACATTTTCGATATGCTTCTTGGGTATAACAAGTACATGCACTTTTGCCATAGGATTTATGTCGTGAAATGCGAGCATATACTCGTCTTCATATACTTTGTTTGAGGGAATTGTGCCCTCTGCTATTTTACAGAATATGCAATCCATAATTTTTTCTCCTTCACTATAATATTTCCCCACCGCCCTTGCTTAAA
This sequence comes from Eubacteriales bacterium, assembly GCA_045653405.1. Lineage (GTDB taxonomy): Bacteria > Bacillota > Clostridia > Oscillospirales > CAG-382 > UMGS882. The sequence goes on from JAZOLW010000033.1 coordinate 9,353, forward strand.
GGGGGGTGTCTCGGCAAGCCGAGGCGGAGGGATTTATCGCCACTGCTGTGGCGGGAACGTGCCTTCGGCGAGGTTCTTTTGTGTGGACAAAAGAACCCAAAAGCCACAAGGGAGTTCCCTTGACCCCACGCCCGTCAATTAAATTTTCTTTGATGTTGCATCTAAAGTTATGCCAAACGAGAAAATTTTAAGATTGACGGGCGGTTCTAAGTGCGGTTGTACGTAAACGCAAAATAAACTTTTACCTAAAGTGAAATTTACATCAGGCGTAGCTGCTTGGTGCAATTCTTGTTGCCTGTCTGATGTACACCGTTGTCGGTTACACGTTACGATAATTTATCTGTGATGCTTATACTATAAGGATTTTTCTGCTATTTCTTTGAGGAGATCTGCTATAAATTCATCAGCAGGCTTTGCACCCATATCGCCGTTCTTTCTTGAGCGAACTGCAACTGCGCCCGCTTCAACTTCCTTGTCACCGATAACAAGCATATAAGGAACTTTATCAAGCTGTGCTTCTCTTATCTTATAGCCAATCTTTTCGTTTCTGTCATCAAGCTCAAATCTGATACCTGCTTTTCTCATCTTCTCACATACAGCCTTTGCATATTCAAGCTGACTGTCGCTGATGGGAAGCACCTTTACCTGTGTAGGAGCAAGCCATGCGGGGAATGCGCCTGCGTACTTTTCAATAAGAAGTGCAAGAGTTCTTTCATAGCATCCGATAGATGTTCTGTGGATGATATAAGGATTCTTCTTTGTTCCGTCGCTGTCTACATATTCCATTCCGAACTTCTGTGCAAGCATCTGGTCAATCTGGATTGTAACTAGCGTATCTTCCTTGCCGTGTACATTCTTTATCTGAATATCAAGCTTGGGACCGTAGAAAGCCGCTTCGCCGACTCCCACCTTGTATTCAAGTCCGATATCGTCAAGGATTCTCTTCATCATTCCCTGAGCTTCTTCCCACTGTTCATCTGTTCCGATATACTTTTCCTTGTTTTCGGGATCCCACTGGGAAAATCTGTAGGTAAGGTCTTCTTTAAGTCCAAGAGTTTCCATCATATAGTTTGTAAGTTCAAGACAGCTCTTGAATTCGCTTTCAAGCTGATCGGGAGTACACATAAGATGTCCTTCGGAAATTGTAAACTGACGAACTCTTATAAGGCCATGCATTTCTCCGGAATCTTCATTTCTGAACAGAGTTGATGTTTCACCGAGACGCATAGGCAGATCTCTGTATGAACGTGCTCTGTTAAGATATGCCTGATACTGGAAAGGACAAGTCATAGGACGAAGTGCAAAGCATTCCTTGCCGTCTTCTTCGTCACCCATTACAAACATACCTTCTTTATAATGATCCCAGTGTCCTGAAATCTTATAGAGGTCGGACTTTGCCATAAGAGGAGTCTTTGTGCGTTCCCAGCCCCACTGTTCTTCTGTGTCTTCAACCCATCTCTGGAGTGTCTGGAGTATCTTTGTACCCTTAGGGAGCATAATGGGAAGGCCCTGACCGATTACGTCTACTGTTGTAAAGATTTCAAGTTCACGGCCAAGCTTGTTGTGGTCACGCTTCTTTGCTTCTTCAACCTGCGCAAGGTATTCGTCAAGCTCTGTCTGCTTGGGGAAAGCTGTACCGTAGATACGCTTGAGCATCTTCTTGGTTGCATCGCCTCTCCAGTATGCGCCTGTGCAGGATGTGAGCTTAACTGCCTTAAGCTTACCTGTGGATGCAAGGTGAGGCCCTGCACAAAGGTCTGTGAAATCACCCTGTACATAGAGGGAAACAACACTGTCTGCAGGGAGGTCATTGATGAGTTCAACCTTATAGTCTTCGCCCTTTGCTGTCATAAGTTCAAGAGCTTCTTCTCGTGAAACAACCTTTCTTTCAAGGGGAATATTCTCCTTGATTATCTTCTTCATTTCTGCTTCAAGCTTTGTAAGCACTTCGGGAGTGATAGCTTCTTCGCAGTCAATGTCATAGTAAAATCCGTTGTCAATAGCAGGACCGATTGCAAGCTTTGCTTTCGGGAACATTCTCTTTACAGCCTGTGCAAGAACGTGGGATGCAGTATGTCTGTACACCTTTCTTCCGTCCTCGTCGTCAAAGCCGAGAAATTCGATTTTTCCGTCCTTTTCAAGTTTTGCGTTCATTTCGTAAACTTCGCCGTCAAGTCTTGCTGCAAGGGCGTTTCTTGCGAGACCTGCACTGATTTTTTCTGCGGCTTCATAAGCTGTACAGCCGTTTTCAACTTCCAGCACACTGCCGTCTTTCAGAATAAGATTAAGCATGGTAAATCCTCCGATTTAAGAATATATATTTTTTTATTATTTGCAAACAAAAAAGCCCCGTATACAGAAACTCATCTGTATACGGGGCGTATTTAACGCTGTTCCACCCGTTTTCAACACAAAAAACTCATTCTTGTGTCCTTATTGCTCCGTAACGAGGAAAACGCCGGAAATTTTTACCTTTCCGAGGCTCAGAAGTGGTAGGAAAATCCATATATTGCGCTTTCAGCCGTGGCGCAAATCTCTGCAAAGCGTTTTTTCCCGTGTCTTCATCATCGCTTTGATGCAATTATACTACACAAATTGCATTTTGTCAATACAACGCACGGCGAAATTCACGTTTTTTCAGCATTTATACTGTTATTTATCGACGGCGTTAAACCCTGTAAGTCCTTTTACAACTCTGAATGCAACTTCGGCGGCTTCTTCCCTTGTGATAAAGCTCTGATATCTTTTATCTCCGTCGCTGTCGCCTTTGATTATTCCATTGGTTTCGCAAAAGCATCTTGCTTCTTCAGACCATTCCGACGGAGCTTTTGCGCCAAGTCTTTTTAGGTAATCATCCAACATTGCATCAAATTTTTCCTGTGTCAATTCATCATCCTCCTCCCTATGTTCATTGGGATTATAATAGTAAACTCCTGTTTTATTTGGTATATTGGTATATTCATTAATATCAAGACTTTTTGAAGATGTACCTTCTGGGCGGATTTCAAGGTGGGTATGTGCACCGAAGCTGTTACCTGTATTACCCATTATCCCTATTGCTTCTCCCTTTTTTATGCACTGTCCGTTTTTTACGCAAAAGCTTCTTAAGTGCATATAAAAGACACGTCTTCCGTCGTTCATTGTTACGACAATATAGTTTCCTGCTCCGTTTGCCTGAAAGCCTGTTGTAACGACACCGTCAGACACTGAATACACAGTTATATCGTCAAGTCCTACAAGGTCGATGCCTTTGTGAAATTCTTTCTTTCCGTTCAGGACTCTTTCGCCATAAGGACTTGTAACTCTGAAATTTCCTTTAAAACAGCATACCATATTTTCACTCCTTTCGTATTATTTTTGTTGTTTGAGGCTGATTTATACTAAATCAGCATATTCGTTGTGTGCAAATTTTATGAAAGCGGATGTTACTTTTCACTTGTAGAAAAAAAAGGCTCCGCCTCCGTAAGATTCGTGAATCTCCCCCACAAAAGACAAAGCACACACCTTTTAGGTGTGTGCTTATATTATAGCACAAATGTTCTATTTTGTCAAGAGCTATCTTACAAACTGTCGGCAAAAGCAGTAGCAAGCTGATCGCATCTTTCGTTATAAGGCGTGCCGTTATGCCCCTTAACCCAGATGTAAGAAACCTTGTGAATTTCCATTAATTCAAGCAACTGCTCCCACAAATCCACATTAAGTGCAGACTTGCCATCAGATTTTTTCCAGCCCTTGTTTTTCCAGGAATATACCCAGCCTTTGTTCACTGCATCAGTGAGATACTTTGAATCTGAATACAGCTCAACCTCGCAGGGTTCTTTAAGTGCCTTCAAACCCTCAATTGCCGCAGTGAGTTCCATTTTGTTGTTAGTAGTGTCGGAAGCTCCTCCGGAAAGCTCTTTAAGGTTTCCGTTGTACATCAGCACAACTCCCCATCCGCCTTTACCTGGGTTTCCTCTGCAGGCACCGTCAGTATATATGGTTATTTTCTTCATTGGTTACCTTTCTTCAGCGCTTGAATTTGTAATTTCAACCTTTGTGTACTCGGTTTCTCCAAGGATAAGAGTTGAGCCTTTAACTTTATAAGGTATTGCTACCTCACTGCCTGGCACTCCGTCAACATAGGTGATTATATTCCGTCCATCTGTTCTGTATCTGTTTTCAGAATTGCTGACAAGATCTATAAATCTTCCGTCGGATGTCAACTCTATTACCTGCTCTGAGCTATACAGCTCGCACTTCCATACACCGACCACGCTGCCTCCCCCTGCCCCACAGGAGCAGAGGGTTGCAGATATCAGCAAAGTTATTGCAAAAATAGCTGTGATTATGCTTTTTCTCATTCTGTTATGGTCGCTGTTATTATACCATCTTCATTTTTATTATTTTCATCCATAGGTATAGGTATAGGTGTGAATGTTTTCATTCCGCTCCAGGTAAACAGCTTTGCGGTAGCTGCGTTTCCTGCGTTTTTAAATTCAACCGTAAACTTAAACTCTTTGCTTTCGGATTCTGCTATTTTTTCGGATTCTGCTATTTTATATCCTATAAATCTGCCTTCAGCATCATAAATGGCAATATATACATTCTTATAGTAAGGATACTTTACTCCTGTTTCGCCGCTTACAGTAACAGTTGATCCTGACTTTACGGCAGATTCGATTTTCGGCTGTGTATTTGTTACCTTTTCTATGACAAAATTATCAATATAAAGTGTAACGGGATATTGTACATCGCCGCTTTCATAAGGATTTACATAAATTCTGAATTTATCAGCGCTTCTGATAAAGCTGTCTTCGCTTACAGTATACTCTTTCGTAACAGTTTTCCACGAAACACCATTTACATTTAACTCGTTATACCATTCTAAATGGTCATCCGCTTTATTTGGGTCATCATAAACAAAGTCACCATAAACTATTACCTTAGGTCTGCCTGAACCAAGATTCTTAGCCTCACCCAGCATTATATCATAAGACACATTATATTTTGCACCCGGCTCGTACTGTATGGGGAAATCAACGCCCACATATTTAGTGTTTCCGTTGGGCTCTACCTTAAATGCCTTACCCCCCCCTCTAGCAACAACAGTCACAGTTACTCTTGTATCTTCTTCTGCAAAAGAAGGAACTTTACCGTCTTCTGCATCATAGGAAGCCTCTGTGAAATCCGCAGGCAATGTTACCTTATTTGCTGAATAGTTCTCATTCTCAATGAGTTTTATATACTTGATATAACACTCACTTCCTACTCCGTGCAGAGGGTCAACTCTAAGGGTATTGATAGTGCCGTTCCAGTTTGCATTCTGAGCAAGGTCAATGAAAATCTTTACATATTTATCTCCCGAACTGAGGGAATCGAATTCATACCTACACTTTTTGTCTTCGGCAAGACCAGGATTCGTTGTTGTGCTGAAGAATACGTCTACAGAGTCATTAGATCCTACAGAAGAATATTTCATACAGATTTCCATTCCTGTGTACTGTTCCGCACTAAACTCAACTTTCGGCATATTTACACAAATATTATATTTTTCATAATCTTTAATGTGCATTGCTCCGTCTTCCATCAAAACATCTGCGTTATCAACAGTTATTCCATAATTTTCTCCTGTCGCAAAGTTCCATTCATAATCGGCCTTTGTGAAGAAACTGCTGTGATTTTCGTAGTTTTCGGTTTGTATATACATATCTCCGTCCACAAATTTGTATTTCAAATCGAACACTTCGCAGACAATCGTCATATCAATCATAGGAAGTCCGTCGGAGAGATAAACTTTCTCATCCATATTGTAAACACCTTTGCTGGTCTGCACATATTTACTTCCTTCAGTAAACTTTACATAGTCGTCATTATTGCTGCTGTACAGAGTAAGTGTTTTGGATTCATAATCCCATTCATAGTGCACACCGAGTATAAATTCCTCTGCTTTTCCAGGATCAAAGGGGAAATAAGTACAGCCATCTGATAAAAATTCAGGGAATACACTTGATTCTATCCACTTTTCATCTATGAACAGTTTTCTGGGTTTGAGAAATTCTACACTTTGCACAGTAAAGTTCACAGTTTCTTCTTCGCTTACCGGCATTATGCGTATAGCTTCAAGCGTTCCTTTTACATTTATGGGAACACAATAGCTTGTCACACCTTCAACAACCTCGAATGAAATAAACTGGTCCTTGGTATATATTCGGCCGTTTTCGCGGGTTGCATAATACAGCTTTGCCGTTCCGCGCTCTGAAACTTTGAGCGACACTCTAAGATATCTTATATCCTGCATATCAATTCCAAGGAAGTCTTTTGTTTCCGCATATGCAAATTTATTAACCGATGTTCCGCCTACACCGCCGTCATAAACTGGATTTGTAACATTTCCTGCAGTAAAGCCTACCTTGCCGTCAAATACAATTTTCTTGTCAGGTAACATTGTTTTCTGCATATCGGGATTGTAATCATCAAGACGTCTGAGCAATCTTGCATGCTGAGGATAGTTCTTGCCTATTCTGTTAAGTTGCTCCTGATCAGGTATAATATCCTTGTGTTCATCATTGTCTGCATTTGTCATTGCAGCGCGGATTGCGTCAAGATATCCGAAACCGTTGAGCCCTGAAGGCATTATGTATGTACCTTCACCGTATTCATTCCATGTGGAAAGCATATACAGATTTTTCTGCCAGTCTTCTTTTGCAGTATACATAGTGAAATATGTATTCTTCATCCACTCAAGCATATCCTCATAATCTGAAACTTTCATATTAGGATATCTCTCTCCGTGCCAGGGCAGGCTGTTAAAGCCTGTGCTGAGAGTAGGTATCATCCATGTATCATTATTCTTATTCGCCGCTGCGGCTGCCCAGGATAAGTTTCCGTCTATATTCACCTGCTTTTTATAACCTTCTGTGCCCCAGTTATATGCACATGCACCGTCAATACCTATGGTTTTGAAGTCTTGGTTGGGTTTTGTATTGTTGACAATTATAATCAAATCATCAAAGCCTAATTCTCTAATTTCTGCTCTGAAATAATCAAATTCTGTTTTCAGTTTTGCTGCTCCGCCAATACTACTAATAACCTCATTCAAGCCGAATATCATAAACACCGGTTTGTTATTTATAACAAGGTATCTGTCATCCTTGAAATAGTTTTCAATCCAGTAAGGAACAAAGTAATTTCTAAACGCATCCGATGTAGTAGGACGTCCCCCATTTGTTGCTTCCCAGATAATACAGTATTTCATCATATTACTGTATTTTGCATTCATATATCCTTCGTGAAGATGGAGAGAGTTGCTGGGATTCTTAATCGCTGTACTGCTATTATCCGCATACCAGCAGAATGCCTGGAAGTCTATTCCGTGCTCGGTCATCATTTTGATTTCCCAGTCTGCAACTTCAGGGTTTCCTTCATCGTAGTATCCAAGTATAGGACGCATTTCATCATAAGGTGTTGAACTGCTCCAGCCGTGATATGATGTATGTGACCAGAGTGAGCATACATTTATACCAACGGTATAGTTCTCCTCGTCTTTAGGAAGAACAGGTTCAGGAACAACATATTCATCGGGTTCAACAAGGCTGAACAGCTTTATGTCATCAAAGGTCATACTTTGGGAAGCTGTTACAACAAATTTGTCAACGGTTGAAATGCTATCAGGAAGGTCCACATCCGCAACCTTACGTCCGTTGATTTTCACTATGGCTGTATGGTTGACAAGGTCTGCTTCAATTCTGTATCTGTACCAGAAGTTTGTAAGGCAATTGTTATATACAGGCGTTCCACATGTTGTAAACGTACCATCAGTACCATCAAATGAAATATCAAAAGCAGTTGTGTCTCCACTGTTTATTTTAATAGATGCTGTGCCAGTTTCCGGTGTTAACAAATAACCTTCAAAAGCAAGCTTTCCGCCCACTGCATCAAATGTCTTTGTCAACTGCTCATTTTCGCTTACATGGCCCTCGCCCTTTTGGATATATGCCTTTTCAAGATTGGTAGAAGTCCAGTGGTAAGGCTGATATTTAGCACCATAATAGTAGAATGTGAAATCTTCATGGAGATAATAATTTGCAGTAATCTTTGTAAAACCTTTCAAAACAGCAGTAACAACATCCTCGGGAGTTGTTCTGTACGCAAAACGCATGATATTGTCAGAAAGCAGATCATCTGTTCTGCTATAATAATCGTTTATCACGGTATGTGCTTTACCCGTTTCAAAATCCAGCTTTACCATCACATGTATATCAGTAGTGGCATAAGTGTCCGGAACTGGACAAACTACTTGGTACAAACCGTTCGACTGCGATGTTACAAAATTTCCATCAACAATCCACAATGCATATGTATCGTTCTTGTTTTTGTCCATGAAGCAAAGTCCAAAGCCGTCAAGTCCTTTTGTGATTTTAAAACTCGTTTCAAGTGTCACGACACCTTTGTTGGTCTCGTTCAAATCTCTTATCAGAGCAGACGCCTTAAAATTACTCACATCGTCAAGGATGTTGTAATTTGCTTCAATTGAGCTTTTGAGGCTTCCTCCTCTGTTGTCAAGACGCCAACCGGACTGGATACCCTCGTGTGCACCGATATGTGTTGAGTTGTAGCAAAGCACGTAAGGCTCATAGTAATTATCTTGTGCACTTACCGCAGCACCGAATGCACAAGCAAAAATTATTGCTGTGATCACACATAAAAATTTCTTAATCATAATCTTCTTCCTTTCAAAAAAATTATAAATCATATTTCTCCTTGTAATTCATTATTTTAGCACAAATTACATTTATTTAAATTAACTATGTGTTAATTTTACATTAATTAACACTGTTTGTATCATTGCACAAACATATATAGCTTATTTTGTGCGTATTTTCCTCTAATTTTTTCCAAAAAGCAAATTGGTAATAACAAAAACACATATTTTTTGCATAATAACACCTTTTGCGGTAACAATATTATTGACTAATCCGTACAAAAAAATCTTTTTTGTAAAAAAGTATTGACAAAATAGTATTGCGATGATATAATACTAGGGCAGTGTAAAGAGCGGTTATCTGCTCGGTATGCCGGAGTGGCGAAATTGGCAGACGCCCGGGACTTAAAATCCCGTGGGACTCAAATCCCGTACCGGTTCGAGCCCGGTTTCCGGCACCATTGCTTTATATATCGCGGAGTAGAGCAGCCTGGTAGCTCGTCGGGCTCATAACCCGAAGGTCGTTGGTTCAAATCCTTCCTCCGCAACCACGGCGAAGCGCCGAACAGATGTCGCGTACCTACTTAGTGGGTATGCGATATTTTTTGTCCACGCGACCAAATTTTAAACATTATGAATACTCTTGCCACTGCCAAATCCTGATATTTACAAAAACGCAGTCCAAACGGACTGCGTTTTATGCTGTATTATCAAATTGTAATTATATACTCTTTATGTAGCAGCGGCGGCGGCGATGCTGACGCTTTTCAAAAGGTTTCCACATACTGTGAACATCAAGATTTGTTTCGA
>JAZOLW010000034.1:0-22894 GCA_045653405.1 Eubacteriales bacterium
ATGCTCACAGAAGCAGGCCCTAAGGTTATTGTATACAACTGCCGTTTTGGTGACCCCGAAACTCAGGTTGTTCTTCCCCTGCTTGAAAGCGATTTGCTCACAGTTATGCAGGCTGTAACAAACGAAACTCTTGCCGATACAGAAGTTAAATTCTCAAACGGCAGTGCCTGCTGTGTTGTTATGGCGTCAAACGGATATCCCCAGAAGTATGACAGCGGCTTTGAAATCACAATTCCCGATGAATTTGCAGACAATGTATTTGTTGCAGGTGCTAAGATTACAGACGGCAAGCTGGTTACAGCAGGCGGAAGAGTTCTCGGTGTAACTGCTCTCGGTGAAAACCTTGAAAAAGCTATTGAAAACTCATATAAAATTGTTCCGAACATCAAATTTGATAATGCATATTACAGAAAAGATATCGGAGCAAAGGCACTTGCTCTCTCAAAGAAATAAATTAGTTTAGCTTAGAATGGAGCTTCGACAAATGGTTTACAGAGTATATGTAGAAAAGAAAAAAGGCTTTACTCACGAAGCCTCAGGTCTTCTTTCCGAAGCAACCGGCTTGCTTGGAATCAAGAACCTTGAAAACGTACGCATTATCAACAGATATGATGTTGAAAACATCGAAAAGGATCTTTTTGACTATGCAAAGGGCACTGTTTTCTCAGAACCTCAGGTTGACACTGTTTATGAAACACTGGAAAACGACGGTGCTTATATGTTTGCTGTGGAATTTCTTCCCGGTCAGTTTGACCAGAGAGCAGATTCTGCCGCACAGTGTATCCAGATTATCTCAAAGGGCAACCGCCCCGTCGTAAGAACTGCAAAAGTTTATATGCTTTACGGCAAGCTTACCGATGCTGATATTGCTGAAATCAAGAAATATGTAATCAACCCTGTTGAAGCAAGAGAGGCAACTCTTGAAAAGCCTGAAACTCTTGCGGCAAACTACGTTATTCCCGAAACTGTTGCAACACTTGACGGTTTTTGTAAGCTTGACAGAAAAGGTCTTGAAGAATTCATAAAGACTAACGGTCTTGCTATGGATATTGATGACATCACCTTCTTCCAGCAGTATTTTATCTCTGAAAAGCGTGATCCTACCATCACCGAAATCAAGATGGTTGACACATACTGGTCTGACCACTGCCGTCATACCACATTCCTTACAACAATTGACAATGTAAAATTTGAAGACGAGCTTCTTCAGAAGACATACGAAGACTATCTTGCAACACGCAAGGAGCTTGGCAGAACAAAGCCTGTAAACCTTATGGATATTGCAACTCTTGCAACAAGATATCTCAAGAGCACAGGCAAGCTTGCAAAGCTTGATGAATCTGAAGAAATCAATGCTTGTACCGTAAAGATTGAAGTGGATGTTGACGGTGAAAAACAGCCCTGGCTGCTTCTTTTCAAGAACGAAACACACAACCATCCTACAGAAATCGAGCCTTTCGGAGGTGCTGCAACTTGTAGCGGCGGTGCAATCCGTGACCCGCTTTCCGGCCGTTCTTATGTATATGCAGCTATGCGTGTTACAGGTGCAGCTGACCCCACAAAGCCTGTTTCCGAAACAATCAAGGGTAAACTCCCCCAGAGAAAGATTGTTACAACTGCTGCGGCAGGTTACTCATCCTATGGTAACCAGATTGGTCTTGCAACAGGTATGGTTGACGAACTTTACCACGACGGTTATGCGGCAAAGCGTATGGAAATCGGTGCTGTTATTGCGGCAGCTCCCGAAGAAAACGGAAGACGTGAAAGACCCGATCCCGGCGATGCTGTAATCCTCCTTGGCGGAAGAACAGGACGCGATGGTTGCGGCGGTGCGACAGGTTCTTCAAAGGCACACACAGAAGCTTCGCTTGAAAGCTGCGGTGCTGAAGTACAGAAAGGTAACGCTCCCGAAGAAAGAAAGCTTCAGAGATTGTTCAGAAATCCCGAAGCTACCCGTATGATAAAGAGATGTAACGACTTTGGCGCAGGCGGTGTATCCGTTGCTGTCGGCGAACTTGCTGACGGTCTTAACATCAACCTCAATGCTGTTCCCAAGAAGTATGAAGGTCTTGACGGAACTGAACTTGCAATCAGTGAATCTCAGGAAAGAATGGCTGTTGTTGTTGAACCAAAGGTCGTTGAAACATTCCTTGAACTTGCAGGCAGTGAAAATCTTGAAGCAACTGTTATTGCAACAGTAACCGAAGAACCCAGACTCGTTATGAACTGGAACGGCAAGACAATCGTTGATATCAGCCGTGAGTTCCTTAACTCCAACGGCGCTGAAAAGCATATAGATATTGACATTTCCAAGGCTGACCTCTTTGAAAAGCCCGAAGTTGCTGATTTTGAGGCAGGCTTCAAGACTCTCGCAGGCGACCTTAATGTTTGCTCAAAGCGCGGTCTTTCCGAAAGATTCGACTCCAGCATCGGTGCAGGCACAGTATTTATGCCTTTCGGCGGAAAACATCAGCACACACCTATTCAGGCAATGGTACACAAGGTTTCCGTTGAAAAGGGACATACCGATACTTGCTCGTTTATGTCTTGGGGTTACAACCCTTATATTGCTGAAAAGAGTCCTTATCACAGCGCTTATCTCGCAGTAGTTGAAAGCATTTCAAAGCTTATTGCAGCGGGTGCTGAGTTTAAGGATGTATATCTCACATTCCAGGAATACTTTGAACGTCCCGGCAAGGACGCAAAGCGTTGGGGCAAGCCTCTTGCGGCTCTTCTCGGTGCTTTCAGAGCACAGAAGGACTTTGGCGTTGCTTCTATAGGCGGTAAAGACTCAATGAGCGGTTCATTTGAAAAGCTGGACGTTCCGCCTACACTTGTTTCCTTTGCTGTCACAACAGACAAGATTCAGAATGTTGTTTCCAACGAATTCAAGAAGGCAGGAAGCGAAGTTATACTCATTAAGCCCGAATACGGAAAAGACGGACTTCCCGAAATCAAATCACTTCTTGAAGTATACAAGACAGTTACAGACCTTCTCAGAAGCGGTCTTGCAATTTCTGCTTATACTCTCACCTACGGCGGTGTTGCGGAAGCTGTTATGAAGATGTGCTTCGGTAATGACTACGGTTTCACATTCAATGATGACGTAACACTTGAAGAAATGTTCTCATACTGCTACGGCGGATTCATTCTCGAAATGAACAAGTCGGTTGAAATTGGAAAATCCATCGGTTTTGTTACAGAACAGAGAATTATGGAATGGAATGACAAGATGTTCAAGACAAGTGAACTTCTTGAAGTTTACGAAAAGAAGCTTGAGGGCGTTTTCCCCTGCAACCTTGAAACTCCCGATGTTCCTATGGAAAACTTCACATTTACTGCAAAGGCTGAAGACAGAAAAGCTCCTGCAATCAAGTGTGCAAAGCCCAAGGTACTCATTCCCGTATTCCCCGGCACAAACTGCGAATTTGACTCAGCAAAGGCTATGAATGATGCCGGAGCTGAAGCAAAGATTATGGTTATAAACAACCTTACCGCAGACGGCATTGCAAGAAGTGTTGACGCATTCGCAAAAGAACTTGCTTCTTCACAGATGGTATTTATACCCGGCGGCTTCTCAGGCGGTGACGAGCCTGACGGTTCAGGTAAGTTTATTACTGCATTCTTCAGAAATGCGGCAATTAAGGAACAGGTTACAGAGCTCCTCGAAAAGCGCGACGGTCTTATGTGCGGTATCTGTAACGGCTTCCAGGCACTTATCAAGCTTGGTCTTGTTCCCTACGGTAAGATTATTGATACTGATGAAAACTGCCCGACTCTTACATTCAATACAATCGGACGTCACAAGTCAAGAATCGTACGCACAAGAATTGCTTCCAATATGTCACCCTGGCTTTCAAAGTGCAAACCCGGCGAAGTTTACAGCGTGCCGATTTCTCACGGTGAAGGCAGATTCATCGCAAGCGAAGAACTCATCCGCAAGCTCGCTGAAAACGGACAGATTGCAACACAGTACGTTGACTTTACAGGCAACGCTACTGCTGATATCCATTTCAACCCCAACAACTCTGCATACGCTATTGAGGGTATCACCTCTCCCGACGGCAGAGTATTCGGTAAGATGGGTCACTCCGAGCGTACAGGCTCAGGTCTTTACAAGAACGTACCTGGCGACTACGACATCAAGATGTTCAAGGGCGCTGTAGAATACTTCAAGGGCTAAGTCCTTGACCTGGTATCGGGAATCGGTTGCAGTGCGAACAACGGTTCCCGATTACCGCTCTACGTCCATAAGGACCACGGGCTGCTACCGATGTAATAAATTTTATATATGGAGATTTTGAAAATGGCTTACAAATCAGATATTGAAATTGCTCAGTCAGTTGAAATGAAACACATTGCCGAAATCGCGAAATCTGCAGACGTTGATATGAAATACGTTGAGCAGTACGGAAACTACAAGGCAAAAATAGATCTCTCAATTCTCAATGACACAAAAGACAAGCCCGACGGAAAGCTGATACTTGTTACTGCTATCACTCCTACACCTGCGGGCGAAGGTAAGACAACAACAACTATCGGTCTTGCTGACGGTCTTAAGAAAATCGGCAAGAAGGTAACCGTTGCACTTCGCGAACCCTCCCTCGGTCCCGTATTCGGCGTTAAGGGCGGTGCTGCAGGCGGCGGATATGCACAGGTTGTTCCCATGGAAGACATCAACCTCCACTTTACAGGTGACTTCCACGCAATCGGTGCTGCAAACAATCTTCTTGCGGCTATGCTTGACAACCACATTCAGCAGGGCAACGCACTCGGAATTGATGTTAAGAAAATCACCTGGAAGCGTTGCGTAGATATGAATGACAGACAGCTCCGTAATGTAATTGACGGTCTTGGCGGAAAGGTTAACGGTGTTCCCCGTGAAGACGGATTTGACATCACTGTTGCTTCCGAAATTATGGCGGTTCTCTGCCTTGCTACTTCTATTACAGACCTCAAGGAAAGACTTGCAAGAATTATTGTAGGTTACACATATGACGATAAGCCTGTAACTGCGGCTGACATCAAGGCTCACGGTGCAATGACAGCTCTCCTCAAGGACGCTATCAAACCTAACCTTGTTCAGACTCTTGAAGGTACTCCTGCATTCGTTCACGGCGGTCCCTTTGCTAACATTGCTCACGGCTGTAACTCCGTAATTGCTACAAAGACAGCTCTCAAAATGGGTGATTATGCAATTACAGAAGCAGGCTTCGGTGCAGACCTCGGTGCTGAAAAGTTCCTTGACATCAAGTGCCGTTACGCAGGTCTTACTCCTTCTGCTGTTGTTATTGTTGCTACAATCCGCGCTCTCAAGATGCATGGCGGTGTTGCAAAGACAGACCTGGGAGGAGAAAACCTTGAAGCTCTTGAAAAGGGACTTCCCAACCTTCTCCGTCACGTTAGAAACATCAAGGATGTATATAAGCTTCCCTCAGTTGTTGCAGTTAACAAGTTCCCCACAGACACAGATGCTGAAGTTGAACTTGTTATCAAGAAGTGCAAGGAGCTTGGCGTAAACGTTGTTCTTTCTGATGTATGGGCAAAGGGCGGCGAAGGCGGTGTAGAACTTGCCGAAGAAGTTGTTAAGCTCTGCGAACAGCCAAATGACTTTACATTCTCATATGACCTTGACTGTTCTATTGAAGACAAGATAAACGCAGTTGTAACAAAGGTTTACGGCGGTGACGGTATCAATGTTCTTCCTGCTGCAAAACAGCAGATTAAGCGTCTTACAGAGCTTGGCTTTGATAAGCTTCCCATCTGTATGGCAAAGACACAGTACAGCTTCTCTGACGATGCTTCGAAGCTTGGCGCACCCGAAAACTTTACTGTTACAATCAAAAACGTTAAGGTTTCTGCAGGTGCAGGCTTCATTGTTGTACTCACCGGAGACATTATGACAATGCCCGGGCTTCCCAAGGTTCCTGCGGCTGAAAAGATTGATGTTGACGAAAACGGAAAAATTTCCGGTTTGTTTTAATCGTAAATATTAAAGAAGAAAGGCAGTATCGCAAAACGATACTGCCTTTAATTTTGCCCTATTCAGTTTTCTTCTTCATCAAGAACGATTTTGCCGTGTTTTTCTTCAAACTCGGATATACACTTCTTAACAAGCGAGTTCAAAAGCCAATTCATAGAACGGTCATCATATTTTGCAACGTAATCAAATTTTTCAAGCAACTCAGGAGTTATTCTTAAAGATAAATGCTTTTGTTCTCTTTTCATAAAAAATTCTCCCTGTTCATTATATATATCTATATTTTACATTAGTCTTGTGTTATAATGCCAATATGAACTCACTTTGAGTTCATTAATTGATATTTTACACAGAGAGGAGTTTTTTATGAAAATTGCCGTTATAGGTTCAAGAGCTCTCAGTATTTCTAATCTTGAGGAATATTTACCTGAGGAAACTACTGAAATTGTATCAGGCGGCGCAAAAGGAATAGACTCTTTCGCAAAGCTATATGCACAAATTCATTCCATAAAGTATACAGAATTTCTGCCTGAGTATGAAAAATTCGGGAAAGCTGCTCCTTTACAGCGTAATCTGCAAATTATTGAATACAGCGATATAATAATTGCCTTTTGGGACGGCAAATCACGGGGAACCAAGTTTGTAATTAATGAGTGCAGAAAGAAAAATAAATATATTAAAATAATTGAAATTTAATATGCAAAACGGGACGATGTGGGCATCGTCCCCTGCTATATACAAACGGGATATGTGACAACTGTCACATATCCCGTTTCACATTATTTTATATTTTATTTCTTTTTAGATGTTACCTTATTAAGAGCATAAACAACAAGTATAATCGCACCGATTACGGCAAAAATACTGAACATTCCTGCGCCCATATAAATAAGGTTATCTACAAAAGCCATAGGATTAAAAGTTAAGTTTTCAAACATCGTCTTACCCTCCCGTTAAGCAAAAAAGCTGAGTATCAGACCACCCGCAATTACGGAAGCAATCTGTCCCGATACGTTTACGCCGATAGAGTGCATAAGAAGGAAGTTACCCTTATCTTCTTCAAGACCCAGCTTGTGAACAACACGTCCTGACATAGGGAATGCAGAAATACCTGCAGCACCAATCATAGGATTCATCTTGTTCTTCAAGAACAGGTTGAGGAACTTTGCAAAAAGCACACCGCCTGCGGTATCAAAGATGAATGCGAAAAGTCCAAGACCGAGAATAAGAAGTGTTGAGGGGCGTAAGAACTTATCTGCTTCCATCTGTACGGAAATTGTAATACCGAGGAATATTGTGATAAGGTTTGCAAGCACCTTCTGTGCTGTTTCGGAAAGTGAATCAAGCACGCCGCACTCACGGATAAGGTTACCGAACATAAGGAAACCGATGAGAGATACTGAAGAAGGAGCAACAATACCTGCGATAACAGTAATAACTATGGGGAAAACAATTTTTGTTGTCTTGGATACCTCGGAGTTTGCGTAAGGCATACGGATGAGGCGTTCCTTCTTTGTTGTGTGAAGCTTGTTTACAGGGGGCTGCATGATAGGCACAAGCGCCATATACGAATATGCCGCAACCATTATTGCACCTGTAATTTCACTGTCAGCACCGATAAGTTTGTTAGCAACAACGATAGCTGTAGGTCCGTCTGCAGCACCGATAATACCGATTGATGCCGCTTCGGGTGTTGTAAAGAATATTGATGCGAGACAGAAGGTAAAGAAGATACCGAACTGTGCTGCCGCACCGAATATCATAAGCTTGGGATTTGAAAGTACGGGTGTAAAGTCGATCATTGCACCGATACCGATAAAGAGAATCAGCGGGAAAAGTTCATTTGCAATACCTGCATTAAACAGTGTTGTGAGCGCACCCTCCTCGCCTATTGCACCTGAAAGAGGGATGTTTACGAGAAGTGTACCAAAGCCCATGGGAAGCAGAAGTGTAGGTTCCATATCCTTCTTGATTGCAAGGTATATGAGAACACCGCCCACAATCCACATTACAACGTATTTCCAGTTGAGAAGCATAAAACCTTCAACAAGAAACTTGATCTGGTTGAGAAATTCCATATTTTTCTTCCTTTCAATATTTTTTGCGGCAAAAAAATAAAGACCTTTATTATATAACGGATGCTATACAATAAAAGTCTCGCGTTTCATGCAGGTGCGGGCAATTTCTTGCCGTACTGACGCAGCTGCAACGGATATCTCTCCGCCGCTACTCCCTTTTATGGTGGAAGTTTTATTACTCGATAATAATACCACATTTTTGGGAGCTATGTCAATAGTTTTGGAAAAATTATCATAGTTTATATTTTAAATTCAGAAAAATATAGGTTGAATTTGCTTGCCTTCAAGTGCTTTCTCAATTGTTTCGCCTACTCTTGAAAAGTCGCACACCATACTGTATGGCTTGTTTACTGCATCATCCTGCACCATTGGAACAAAATAAACATTTTTTCTTGTCATCATTTTTGCAATGCTCTCTGCGTTTCCGCTGAGTGCATCGTTTGTGGCAAGCGCCACAACAAGGGGTCTTCCGCTTCTTAAATGTGCTTTTGCGGCAAGTGTTACGGGCGTATCGTAAATTCCGGCGGCAAGCTTTGATAAAGTATTTCCGGTGCAGGGACAGATACACAGGCAATCAAGCTTTATCTTAGGTCCAAGTGGCT
This sequence comes from Eubacteriales bacterium, assembly GCA_045653405.1. Lineage (GTDB taxonomy): Bacteria > Bacillota > Clostridia > Oscillospirales > CAG-382 > UMGS882. The sequence goes on from JAZOLW010000034.1 coordinate 8,661, forward strand.
CAGCTTCGGTAAGTGTATGCACTGTTTCTTGCCGGCACAGCGCCTCAACTCTTGTCCTGAAGTATTCTGCTGTTCCAAAGCGGGTATCTGTTGAGTATGCGTTATATGACATAACGGGTATTATTTTTTCGTACTTATATGACAGGTCTTCCAGAACTTTAAGGGCTTTTTCAAAGTTACAGAACGAGCCTGTCATTGCAAAACCAATCATAGATAGTTATCCTCCTTCCTATGTTAACTGTCAGAAAGCTCCGGAGTTTCGTCTATGATTCTGAGTATTGTTTCCGACAGTATTTTGCCTGCTGTTACAGGTGCAGTTTTTCCCGGTATGGACAGCGCCCACACAACATTCAATCCTCTGTGCTTTGCCATCTTGAAATCAATTCCCCCCGGCTTTGAAGCAAGGTCAATTATAAGGGCGTCCCGCCTTACAAGGTCAAGAAGCTCATCCTTAAGCACTGTTTTTGGTATTGTATTTACAATAAGGTCACATTCCTGCAGAACATCTGAAATGCTGTTTGTATACACTGTCTTACATCCTGCAAGTTTTGCCCAGGCAATGTCTTCGCTCTTTCGGGCAGATGCATACACCTCAGCACCGAAGGAAAGAAGTTGTCTGCACATCAATTTTCCTATTCTACCGTATCCAAGCACAAGGCATTTTGAGGACTCAAGGGTTTTAGGCATTTCGTTTATGGCGATAGCTATTGCGCCTTCTGCTGTTGGCTCTGCGTTCAGCACCTTATAGTCCTCTCTTTTATAGTAATCGTATATGTTTATATCTTCTTGCTTTGCAAGCTGCTCAAGCTTGGGACACGAACCGCCGTAAAGCATCATTTTACAGTCCTTTGCTCCGCACACTACACGGCTTATGGGTATGCACTTATCGGAAAGCGGACTGCTGACACAGACACCATCAAGAGTTGCAGGGAGCGGCAGTACCACGATATCTGTCATTTCAAGAGCATCTTCAAGATTATCGCAACGGGTACAAAGACCTATATCCGAATTACATCTGTCAAAACCAAAGAGCGCCGTTTCAAAGCCGAGTTTTGCCAGTTCCGAGGCACAGAACACCTGACGCATATCTCCGCCTATAAAGCCTATTTTCATATCTTTTTTCATATAGTGAGTATCACACCTTTCAGTCCTTGATTCAAATAACAAGGGACTGATGTATAATATGCCGTTTTGTCTTAATTTGACCGAAAAATTACTTTAAACTATATACATAAAATTTGAAAAAATTATTGAAAATAAGGCATATATAGTGTATAATTATTCTGTATAATCAGCGAAAGGATGTATATAATGGCCGAAAAGCTTGTTAAAATATCATCTCCCGAAAAATGCGCCGTGATATTCGGCAGTTTTGATTCAAATACAAGGATTATTGAAAGCGAACTGGGCGTTCAGCTTTTTCAGTGTGCCGACGGAATAAAGATTATCGGTGACGAGCTGTGCGATATTGAAGATGCGGCAAATGTCATTGAATATCTGCTGAAAATGACCGAAAAGGGAGACGGTCTTACAGAACAGAATGTGAGATATGTCATCAGTATGGTAAACTCGGGGAGTGCAGGAATGTTACAAAGTCTTGACGGCGACTGTATATGCATTACTTCAAGAGGTAAACCCATAAAGGCGAAAACTGTAGGGCAGAAACAGTATATTGATTCTATATCCAAAAACACCGTTACTATTGCTGTAGGCCCTGCGGGTACAGGTAAAACTTTCCTTGCGGTTGCAATGGCGGTAAATGCACTGCGTGCAAAGCAGGTAAGCAGAATCATTCTCACCCGCCCTGCCGTTGAAGCAGGCGAAAGACTTGGATTTCTTCCCGGTGATTTGCAGAGTAAAATTGACCCATATCTTCGCCCGCTTTACGATGCACTCTTCGAGATGCTTGGTATGGAAGGCTACACAAGAAATCTTGAAAAAGGCGCTATTGAAATTGCTCCCCTTGCCTATATGAGAGGCCGAACTCTTGATGATTCCTTTATAATACTTGATGAAGCACAGAACACAACACCGGAACAGATGAAAATGTTTTTAACAAGACTGGGATTTGGCTCAAAGGCTGTTGTTACGGGTGATATCACACAGATTGACTTGCCGAGGGGTGTACCAAGCGGTCTTGGAGAAGCGGTGAAAATTCTGAAAGACATCCCGGACATTGCCATTCATCATCTTTCTGACAAGGATATAGTAAGACATTCCCTTGTGCAGAAAATCATAAAGGCGTACGAGCTTTACGAAAACAAAAAACATTCAGCAACTACCGAAAGCAATACAGATAATACAGACGACAGCAAAGAATAAGGAGAAAACAACAATGGAAAAAATCAAACACACTATATATACACAGAACAAGCAGGACAAAATTGAACTTACAAGCGCACTTCGCACCCTTGCAAAAAAGGTAATCGTGACAGCACTTGACTATCAGGAAATAGATTTCCCTGTTGAAATTTCACTTACCTTTGTTGACAACGAAGAAATTCACGCACTCAACAAGGAATACAGAGAAAAGGACAGCGCAACAGACGTACTCTCCTTCCCTATGTTTGATAACGGTGAAATTGAATATGACGACGAGTCCGACGAACCCTGTGCAATCGGCGACATTGTTGTTTCTCTTGAAAGAGCGGCAGAACAGGCTGAGGAATACGGACATTCACTTGAACGTGAAGTAGGTTTTCTCTGCGTTCACTCTGTTCTCCATCTTCTCGGTTTTGACCACGAAGTAAGCGAAGAAGACGAAGAATATATGAACGAAACCTGCGAAGAAGTTCTCGCTGAACTTGGTTTAAAGAGAAATACCGTAGGTGAATCCTCAAAGCAGGAAATTCCCGTTAAGGATATGAAAACTGCATTTATAAGCATTGTTGGCAGACCTAATGTTGGAAAAAGCACTCTGCTTAATGCTATTGTCGGCGAAAAAGTTGCGGCTGTATCAAAGAAGCCTCAGACTACCCGTGACAGAATTACCGGCATACATACAGTCGGCTGCGAACAGTATGTATTCGTTGATACTCCCGGTCTTCATAAGCCCAAGAACAAGCTTGGTGAATATATGGTAAATGCGGCTAAGACTGCAATTCCCGACACAGATGCAGTTATTCTTGTAGTTGAAAGCGGAGAAAGAATTACTGCTGCTGACAGGGATATAATCGAAAATCTCAAGACCTTCAGACTTCCTGCAATTCTTGTTATCAACAAGACTGATGTATGTAAGAAGGACAGACTTCTTGTTACCATTGACGAATACTCAAAGATGTTCGATTTCAAGTCAATAATCCCTGCAAGTGCGCTGACAGGCGACAATGTGGATATTATTATGAACGAACTCAAGCAGTTCCTTCGCAACGAAAGATGGTACTTCCCTGAAGATATGATTACTGACCAGACAGAGCGCGGCATTGCGGCTGAAATCATCCGTGAAAAGCTTCTTCGACTTCTTGACGAAGAAATCCCCCACGGTACTGCAGTAACCATTGAAGATTATGTTGAAAAGAAAAACATTATTGAAATAAGAGCCGAAATCTACTGTGAAAAAGAGGCTCACAAGAAGATTATCATCGGCAAAAACGGTGCAACTCTCAAAAAAGCTGCAACCTTTGCAAGAGAAGATATTGAAGCAATGACAGGCAAACAGGTTTACCTCAACCTTTGGGTTAAGGTTAAGGAAAACTGGCGTGGCAGTGAGCTTAATATGGCTCGTCTCGGCTTCAAGAAAGAGGACTGATATATTGCAATCCTTTACAATAAACGCAGTTGTACTGCGTGAAACTCAGTATAAGGACAACGACATAATTATAACGCTTCTGACGGCGGAAAAAGGCATAATTTCTGCACTTGCAAGAGGCATACTCAATATGTCAAGCAAGAACAGACCTGCAATTCAGCTTTTCTGCTACAGTGAATTTGAAATCACAAAACACGGTAACAGATATATAGTGAAATCTGCAAATCTCAAAGAGCTGTTTTACAATGTCAGATGCGATATTGAAAAATATGCCTTTGCCTGCTATGCCGCAGATGCCGCCTGCAGCTTCTGCACAGAGGAAAACGACGAAACGGATGCGTTCCGTCTTGTACTTAACACCTTTGCGGCACTTAACAATGTGACCGACTCTGCAAAACCCGTGTGGCAGATAAAGGCGGCGTTTGAACTCAAGCTGTGCGCTGTATGCGGTTTTATGCCGGAGCTTAATATGTGTTCAGAGTGCGGAAGCGTCAAAGAGGATGCCGAGTCTGTCCGTGAGAAGTTTATCTTTTCGCTGACCGAAAGCTCTCTGTACTGCGATGACTGTGCAAAAAATCTTTCGGGTAGGAATATGAACTTTTCAAAGCTGTCATATCCCGTGCTTTGTGCTATGAGATATATAAGCACCTCCCCCATCTCACGCTTTCTGTCCTTCAGAATAGCTGATGAATCTGCGCCCGAACTTTCGGATATATGCGAAAAGTATCTGCTTAATCTTGCAGAACGCAGATTTGACACACTTAAATACTATAAATCACTTATAAATTAACATTTTTTACGGAAAGAATAATGAACGAAAGAAACAACCTTTACTTAAACTCTGACCAACTTAATAAAGTGGCAATAGACGATTTTGAACGTGCCTGCAAGACGCTTGAGCTTGACAAGGTACTGTCACTCCTTGCCGATTTTGCCGCAACAGAGGGTGCAAAGCAGAAAATCAAGACGCTTCGTCCGTCCGTATCCATTGAAAAAATCAAGGATATGCAAAAGCAGGTCAGTGAGGCAAAATTATATATTGAAACAAAAAGCACTCCTTCTTTCGGAGGCGCAAAGGACATTACCCGCCACATCGAAATGGCACGCAAGGGCGCAATGTTATCAATGCAGGCGCTTCTTGATATTGCAGGTGTACTCACCAGCATTATGTCTCTTGACAGCTATCTGACATTAAAGGACAAGGCTCCGTTGCTTGAAGTGTTCCGTGCTTCCCTTACACCTAACAAGTATCTGCGTGACAGAATAACAAATGCCATTATTTCAGAGGATATGATGGCAGATAATGCCTCCCCAAAGCTCTTTGATATAAGACGCGCCATAAAGACTGCATCCAACAAAATCCGCGATGTGTTGCAGAAATACACTTCGGGCTCTGATTCAAAGTATCTTCAGGACAGCATTGTAACAATCCGTAACGGAAGATATGTTATTCCCGTAAAAAATGAATACAAAAACGAAATTAAAGGTCTTATACACGACACATCATCATCAGGTTCAACAGTGTTTATCGAACCTATGCAGGTTGTTGAAGCAAACAACAAATTAAGGAGCCTTGAGGCAGACGAAAAGGCTGAAACAGAACGCATACTTTATGAGCTTTCTGCGGAATGCGAGCGATTTTCTGCGGAAATTCTCGCAGGTTATGCAGTGCTTACAGACCTTGCGGTAATATTTGCAAAGGCAGAAATGTCTGCGGCATATTCCTGCTGTGAGCCGGTTATGAATTTGGGCAAGTATGTAAATCTTATGAGTGCAAGACACCCTCTTCTTGACAGAGAAAAAGCTGTACCCATTTCCATTTATCTTGGAAAAAAATTTACGACACTTGTTATAACAGGTCCTAACACCGGCGGTAAAACAGTATCTCTCAAAACAATCGGTCTTTTGTCCCTTATGGCACAGACAGGACTTCACATCCCTGCCGCTGACGGCTCAACTCTTCCCGTATTTGACAGCATACTTGCTGATATCGGTGATGAACAGAGTATTGAGCAGTCACTCTCCACATTCTCAGCTCATATGGTAAATATTGTTGAGATACTTCACACATTTACACCAAACTCCCTTATTCTTTTTGACGAGCTTGGTGCAGGAACAGATCCCATTGAGGGAGCTGCCCTTGCGCAGTCTATTCTCGAAAAGGTTACCTCTTGCGGATGTCTTTGTGCGGCAACTACCCACTATGCAGAACTCAAGGCATACGCTCTTGATACTGAGGGCGTGTCCAATGCATCCTGCGAATTTGATGTACAGACACTTCGTCCCACATACAAGCTGATTATCGGTCTTCCCGGACGTTCCAATGCCTTTGCTATTGCATCAAGACTTGGTATATCGGAAGAAATAATAAAGTCATCAAAGGCGAAAATTGACAGCGGAACACGTTCCTTTGAAGGTCTCATCGGCAAGCTTGAAAAACAGAGAATGGATCTTGAAAACAAGCGTGAAACAACCGAGCGAAAGCTGGCTCACGCAGAAAAGATGTATGATGAGGCTGAAAAGCTGCGCACAGAGTTCAACAGCAGAATTGAAGAAGAAAGCAGAAAAGCCGAGCAAAAGGCGGCTGACCTTCTTGAACGTGCAAGAGCAAGTGCAGACTATGTATTTGATCAGCTTCAGGAAATTCAGCGTCAGAAAGATTCTGAGGACTTCAGGAAGAAGCTTGAAGAAACAAGAGAGAATGTAAGAAAGAACCTCGGTGTTGTTTCAAAGAATGTTTCTATCGGAGAAAAAATAGAAGTTGAATACCAGCCTCCGAGAGAATATGCTGTGGGTGATGACGTTCAGCTTGTTGACCTTGGCAAAAGCGGTGTTATTGCCTCTATAGACGGTGAAAATGTAGTTGTTGCTATAGGTAGCGCAAAGATAAAGACAAAGAAGTCAAAGCTTCGTATGCTTGACAAAAAGGAAGAAAAGAAACAGCCCGGTGCTAGGACACCGAGAAAGATGATGGAAGCAAAAAGCGAGATTGACATAAGAGGTATGACAGGCGACGACGCCATATTTGTTGTAGACAAGTATCTGGATGACGCAACCCTCTCCTCCCTGCCCAGTGTCAGAATAATCCACGGAAAAGGCACAGGTGCTTTGAGAAAAGCTCTGTGGGATTATTTCAAGAGGGATAAGAGAATTGCCTCCTACAGGTTGGGATCCTTTGGTGAAGGAGATGCAGGGGTCACGGTTATAACTTTGAAATAACTGATTTATTCAGATAATAAAGCTGTTGTTTCGAAAAACTTGTATGCAACCAAAAGGTTTCTCACAAGATATGGGTGGAAACCCGAACAAAATTGCTTATCTTTAGATAGAAAAAGAGTTGTGACATAAAAATGTCACAACTCTTTTTTAATATTTTCAACACCTTTTCGGGGACATATATGGTTTAAAAAACATTCACCGCATTTGGGAACTCTTGCACAGCATATATCTCTTCCAAAATGTACAATTCTGTGACAGAAATCTGTCTGCAGTTCCTTTGGCACAATTTTGTCCAGTTCCCTCTCAACAACTGTCTGGTTGGTGCTGTCCACAAACCCAAGTCTGCCTGTTATTCTGATACAATGAGTATCTGCAACAATTCCGCCTTTGCCGAATATGTCACCGAGCATCAGATTTGCAATTTTTCTTCCGACACCTGCAAGGCTGAGCAAGTCTTTCATATTATCCGGCACTTTGCCGTCAAAATCCGATATCAACTGACGGCACATTTTGCTTAAATCCCTTGCCTTGGTTTTATATAAACCGCAAGGATAAACAATTTCTTCAATTTCCGAAACATCAGCTTCTGCCATTGCCTCGACTGTCGGAAATTTCTCAAACAGAGGCTTTGACACGATATTCACTCTTGCATCGGTACACTGTGCGGAAAGTCTTGACATTACAAGAAGTTTCCACGGGTCGCCCTCATATTCAAGAGAGCATACCGCTTCGGGATAATGCTTTTCAAGAAGTTCTGCGCAAATTAATGCATTCTTTTTCTTATTAATACGCAAGATAAACCTCCTGAGCTTTATAGTAATCAATCACACCGTTTGCAATTGCCTGTGCTGAACGCAATGTATTACCGGGCGTTACAGACCACTGATATTCTTCAATGTTTGAAATAAAGCACATTTCGCAGAGAGTTGACGGGAAACGGTGGTTTCTCGCAACTGCAAGCTTCTGATAAGCATAGGGGCGCTCATATCTGTTAAGGTCTGAAGAAACTCTTGCGGACACTGTCTTTGCAAGGAGTTTTCCCGCCTCTGTACAGTAAAGACCGAGGTATCCTCTTATTTTCTGTGCATTTGCACTTGATGCTATTGAGTTCTGATGAACGGAGATAGCAAGGTCGGGATTGGCATCGTTTAAGAATGCCATTCTTTCTTCAAGAGAAACTGTAGTTGCAGAGTCCGTTCTTGTCATAAGAACAACTGCGCCCAGTTTTTCAAGCTCGTTTCTCAGATGAAGTGATATTTCAAGGTTGAGTGCTGCTTCATATACACCGCCGCATCCAAGGGCTCCCGAATCACTTCCGCCGTGACCTGCGTCAACAACCACAGTCTTGCCTGCAAGGGGTCTTTCGGGGTCTGATGACAGTGTCTGTGGGTTATTCATACGTACAATTATATTTCCGTTTTCATAAACAACATTATATCCGTACGCATTCATTTCATCTTTGAGAACCAATGTATAAACAACAGTGTTTTCATCTTTTGAAACTGCCGTAACAGACGAAATCATAGGATTGGGATTAATTACAGGCAGCGGCATAAGTGTACCGTCTGTATTATAGAAGGTAACCTCAATCTTACCTTTTGATGCAACGGCATTGACAGGAGCATTTTCAAGGCATTTGAAGACTACATCTGTAAAATTATTCTTATTATTTATAGTATCTGTTCCGTTTACTGCAACATTCACCGAGAAAATGCGGTTTTTATTAAGCTCGATACCCTGAATTATCTTTACGTTTTCCGCAGCAACATATCCGCCGAACTTCAGTTTATAGTAGCCGTCGGTAAGTCCCTTTACATAGTCGCGCATACCCGCGGAGGCAGGTGTATAGTCGTCATAGAACGAAGATGTAGGCGAAATCTTGAGATAGGAATAATCGTTTATTACTTCCGCATACACAAGTGCTTTTTCGCCCATCTGCTTAACCAGACCGCCCCTTTCGGTTGCTGTTTCATTTCCGAGAGTTGCAGTGATTACAAGTGTTCCTAAATCAGCAATATCTTTTTCACCCACAAAGGTTGACGGAGTAACTTCCCCAACATACACTTCCCTTGCGTACTTTGCATTTGTCTTTGTGTTAAGTGTTGGCTTAAGTGTAAGTGTTATACCGCCGATTTTTGCTGTTACCGTACTCTTTGCGGGTGCGACACAGCTTATCTTAAGCTTGTCTCCCGGAACAATCCACGCTTCGCTTGACGGAGATATTTCATTTATCACCATTCCTGAAAGCGTCTGTGCCGAGGGGGATGCGGCTCGTGTATTCTTATAATTGATGTTATGGGTATAAGTCTTGCCGTTCTGCTCCAGTGTGAACACATTAATTCCTGTTGTTACCGTTTCATACAGCGAGAAGAAACCGTCTTTGGTACGGGATAGTTTCTCCCCGTTGACAATAAGAGGATAGCTGATATCCGACTCACCTACAAGGGTAACTGTGGGAGCTGTTGAATTGTAGTTGTTTGCAGGCTGGCTGACTTTTGCCGTGTTTGTCTGATTCTCTTTTGCATATCTCACAGGGCGCTCATTGAGCTGTATCAGCTTATCTTTAAGACCTTCGGTGTTATTCTTTATATCTGCATATCCGTAGTACACACTGCCCTTATAGCTGAGCAGATTTCTTGCAAACTCAACCTGAATACCGATTTCGTTTTTATCAAAATCTGCAACTTTATATGCCGCATGGCCTATATAGAAATCCACACCTGTTCCGTCAAGGTTTGCATTCCACCATCTTGCTATATTGTCAAAGGGTGCTGAAGATGTTGAAAAGCTCCAGTAAAGCTGAGGAACAAGATAGTCTACGTATCCACCCTCTGCCCAGGCAAGTGCGTCGCAGTAAAGCTGTGAATATGCTTCCATTCCCGATGTTGCACTGCCCTCTACGGGAGTGTCGGAATCTGCGTTTGCCCATATGCCGAAGGGTGACACACCAAATCTGATGTCGGGATTTATTTCCTTTATGGCATCATATGTATCCTTTATAAGAGTATTGACATTTTCTCTTCTCCACTGCGCCTTGTCCACACCGTTTCCGTAAAGCTCGTATGCGGCATCGTCGTCAAACTCTGCATCTCCCTTGGGATAAGGGTAGAAATAATCGTCAAAATGTATACCTGCAAGGTCGGGGTAATTTTCTGCGATTTCCTTTACGCCGTCAACGACTAAAGCTCTTACTTCAGGAAGTCCGGGGTTAAAATATGTTTTGCCGTCTGCAAATTTTACAGTGTATTCGGGATGCAATACTGCAGGATTGTTCCCGGCAAGCTCTTCTTCGTCGGACTCATACATTGTAACTCTGTAAGGATTTACCCAGGCGTGCACTTCAAGGTTATTCTCCGATGCTTTTTCAAGAAGATAGGCAAGGCTGTCGAAGTTGTTTTCGGGGGCCTGCCCTTGTGTTCCCGTAATGTATTTTGAATACGGGAAAATTCTTGACGGATAAAGTGAATCTGCTGTCGGTCTTACCTGGAAAAATACTGAGTTAAGTCCCGCTTCAACTGTATTTTTTACAATATCATCAAGCTCGGCTTTGAGCTGTACCTCGGAAAGTCCTGTTTTTGAAGGGTAATTAATATTGATAACGGAGGCAATCCACACACCTCTCATTTCTTCGTTTTCAAAATCATAGTCGGGTACAACTTCAACATTTGACACTTCTCCGTCATTGTCATCAGCAAAGGACGGCTGTGCAAATCTGTCACCTATCAGAGCAAAAGCACCGAAAATTACAGCGGCAAAAACAGCAACAGATAAAGCATAGACGCTTGCTCTTATACTGATTTTTCTCTTTCTTCGTCTTGCAGCCTCTTTTACTGCCTGTGCCAGCTTTTCCTCTTGCATAGTATCTTCTATGTTGTTACCTGAAAATTCAACTGAGCTGTTACTAATTTGCTGTTGTGAAATGTTTTCAGTGTATTCTCTGTCATTTGGGTTCATATTCATTTAAACTGCTCCTTTCCTGTTCGGGGCATATATCCTCTTAACCATCTTATGCCGGTTTTACGGCAATTTATTTGTTATAAGTCCATTAAATACAAGTATTACATATTATATTAGTATTATACAATATACGACATTTTTTTGCAATAGAGCAGGTGTGAATATTAAATAAATTATAACATTTTAAGCAAAAGAAAAGCCGTTCTTCCGAACAGCTTTTTCATTGAATTATTCAATTAATAATTTTCCTGTCTTACTTCAAAGTAGCTCTTGGGATGAGCACATACAGGGCAGAGTTCGGGGGCCTTCTTGCCAACAACAAGGTGTCCGCAGTTGCGGCATTCCCACATAACCTGTTCGCTCTTTTCAAATACCTTCTGCATTTCTACATTTGAAAGAAGTGCGAGGTATCTTTCCTCGTGTGACTTTTCAATAGCAGCTACCATTCTGAACTTTGCTGCAAGTTCTGTGAAACCTTCTTCTTCGGCATCCTTTGCAAAGTTTTCGTACATATCTGTCCATTCATAGTTCTCACCCTCGGCGGCTGCCTTGAGGTTCTGTGCTGTATTACCGAGTTCAGCGAGAGCCTTGAACCACACCTTTGCGTGTTCCTTTTCGTTGTCTGCTGTCTTCTGGAAAATTGCTGAAATCTGTTCGTACCCTTCCTTCTTTGCTACACTTGCAAAATAGGTGTACTTGTTTCTTGCCATACTTTCTCCGGCGAAAGCCTCAAGCAAATTCTTTTCTGTCTTTGAACCTTTGAGTTCCATAATTCTACCTCCGTATAATGAATATTCATAATATTAACAGTAAACGCCGATTATATTACACTGTCATGCTTCACACCGATATATCCGTTTTCGGACACGATATAGTGGTCTATGAATTTTATATCAAGGGTGCGCATAATATTTCCTATTTCAGTTGTCAAAAATCTGTCGTCAAGGGACGGGCTGAGCACTCCCGACGGGTGGTTGTGAGCAACTGCCACCGCGTGTGCGGATTCGGAAATTGCAGAGGCAATCAGTGCTTTCATATCCACCTTTGCTCCCACAAAATCACCTGTTGCAACAGTCAGTGTTCTGTTTATTCTTCCCTTTTTGTCAAAGAGAATTACCATCATTGTTTCAACATTTATGTGAGTAAACAGTTTAAGGAAATAATCACCGATTTCTTCGTATGTGGTAAAAGTCTGTCCCTTGCCAATCTGTGTAAGAATGCGGTAGTGGTATTCGAAGAGCATTTTGAGATAAATTGCTGTCTTCTCCCCAACGCCCTCAACCATTTTGAGTTCGGCAATTGACGCGCTTGAAATTTTCTCAAGTGTTCCGAATTCTTCAAGCAATCTGTGTGCTGTTTCGTTGGTATCTCCTCTCGGGATTGAATAGAACAGCATCATTTCAAGCAATTCGTGGTCGTGAAATGCTGCTCCTCCGCAGTTTTTGAACTTTGCTCTTACTCTGTTTCTGTGATTTTTGTGAATTGACTGTGTTGATTTAGCCATCGTAATTCTCCTTGGTTTTGCTGTGTAAATTATACTATATTTTCATTAATCTGTCAACGAAATTTATTATGATTTTTCTTAAATAAATGTAGAAAACCCCTTGACAAATAAGGAGAAATGATATATACTTCTATTTTGTGGAAAGGTATTCATATATGTTGTTTACTTTTCCTCCTTACTCCGGTATGCCGGAGTCATATGTCCAGAAGGAGGTGTAAAGAATGGAACTTATGTCAAAGTACGAAACAGTTTTCATTGTTAACCCTGATTTTAGCGAGGATGCAGCGAAAGGTATGCTCGAAAAGTTCAGCGGCATTATCACTGAAAACGGCGGAGCTATTGATAAGGTTGACGAATGGGGCAAGAAGAAGCTTGCTTACCTCATCGAAGACTACGCTGAAGGCTACTACTATGTAGTTAACTTCACTGCTCCCGCAGCAGTTCCTGCAGAACTCGACCGTGTATTCAACATCACAGACGGTATTCTGCGTTCCATCATCGTTAAAAACGAGATGTAATTTTTTACAGGAGGTTTGTGAATTATGGCAAGTCTCAACAAAGTAATCCTTATGGGAAATCTCACTGCTGATCCGGAGCTCAAAACTACTCCCAGCGGTGTGTCGGTTACGTCTTTTTCAATTGCCGTAGGCCGCAGATTTGCCAAGGAAACGGACGAAGTAAAGGCTGATTTCATCAACGTTGTTTGTTGGAGAAACACCGCTGAGTTCGTTACAAGATACTTTGGAAAAGGTAAGTCCATCGTGGTTGTAGGTTCACTTCAGTCACGCAGCTACACAGCACAGGACGGCAGCAAGCGCTATATCACTGAAGTTGTTGCTGATGAAGTAACATTCGGCGCAAGTCCTGCAGGCTCAAGAGAGAGAAATGACGGCACATTTTACGGTGCTGACTCAATGACTCCTCCCCAGCCGAGAGTAACTGAGGCAAACTTTGAAGAAGTAGCAGCCGAAGACGATTTACCGTTCTAAGGCTCATCCAAAATTTTACAGGAGGTAACAACAATGGATAACAAGGAAGTACAGAAGCCTTTCCGCCCTAACAAGAAGCGTAAAAAGGTTTGCAACTTCTGCGCTGAAAAGACAGAAGTTATAGATTACAAGGATGTAATCAAGCTTCGCAAGTATGTTTCTGAAAGAAGCAAGATTCTTCCCAGAAGAATTACAGGCACTTGCGCAAAGCACCAGAGAGAGCTCACAATCGCTATCAAGCGTGCAAGACACATCGCTCTCATTCCTTATATCAGCGACTAATTGATATATTTACAGGCTGCAATATGCAGCCTGTTTTATTTTAAGGAACAGATATGAAAAAAACATATACGATTACAGATAATAACAACGGAATAACGGTTCGCGACTATATACGTTCTTCACTTGGCTTTTCCGCAAGAGCGCTCAAAGCTCTTAAATATCACGGAAGTATCTCTGTGGACGGAAACAAAGTATTTGCGGATTATTTGTTGCAAAACGGCTCGGTGCTTGAACTTGAATTTCCAGAAGAAAGGTCTGAAACTATTACACCGGAGAACATTCCTCTTGACATCATTTTTGAAGACGAAAATTTTCTCGCAGTCAATAAACCTGCCTATATGCCGGTGCATCCCTCTCAGGGCCACAGAAGCGGAACTCTCGCGAATGCCGTGATGTATCTCTACCGCGACGAGCCTTTTGTGTTCAGGGTGCTCACCCGTCTTGACGGTGACACTACCGGCGTTGTTATTATTGCAAAAAATGCTGTTGCAGCAAACGCTTTTTCAAAGTGCAGACCCGAAAAGAAATATCTTGC
>JAZOLW010000035.1:0-17696 GCA_045653405.1 Eubacteriales bacterium
CCGCAGGCGGAAAGTGCAACCGTAACAAGTCCTTTTTCAAAGAAAGCCACAACAAGAGCAACCGCAACACCTGCAAGGGCAGAATATAGATTTCCTCTTGATGTGAAAATTGCAGGAATTGTCATTGCCGCAAGCACTGCATAGGGTATGTAATACAGAAACGACTGTATAAATCTGTTTTTTATCTTTTTTCTGAAAAGCACAAGAGGAATTCCGCGGATAAGGTAGGTAACCCCTGCCATAACGGCAAGATATCCGAACATAGTCATTGTATCATTCATATCTGTTCCTCCTGTCCGTCATTAACATCTATGGGCTTAAATACGGCTCCGATTACTGCCGCCGCAACAGCACATATAATTATTACAAATCCCGAGGAAACACTTTGGAGGAACGGTATATACTTAAAGGCACAGCTAAGCAGCGCCGCCGCAACAACTACAAGAGAAACAGCACCCGACTTTTTCATCGGAGGGATAAATACTGCAAGGAACATACCGTAAATCGCAATTCCCAATGCGGAACAAACAAATTCGGGAAGAACCGAGCCTGCGGCAGCTCCTATAAGCGTACCACCCGACCAGCCGACAAAGGGAGCAATTATAAGTCCCAGCATGTATCTTTTTCCAAGCTCGCCGGGTTTTGCACTTGATACTGCAAATATTTCATCGGTATTTCCGAAAGCAATCCAGAATCTGTCAATAATACGCACACTGCTATGCATCTTCTGTGAAAGGGACACTGACATAAGGGCGTATCTCATATTTATGACAAGCTGTGTGAGAGCCATTTCAAGAAACGAGCCGCCTGCGAAGATTACCCCTATTCCTGCAAGCTGACCTGCAGAGGTGAGATTTGTCATAGATATCAGAACGGCAATCGCAATGGGAAGTCCTCCCTCCACTGCCATTATTCCAAAAGTAAAGGCAACGGAAAGATAGCCAAGTCCTATGGGGATTCCGTCTGAAAAGCCTTTGTGGAAGCTGTTGTTGAGAACAATTTTGTTATCTGTCTGTGTGTTATTCAACCGGTATTACATCTTCTTTCAATGTGTTATAAACTTAGGGTATTATACATCAGTTTGATGGAAATTGCAATGGATAAGGGGAATATTAATCTAAAATATCAAAATTTTCTGTGGTATATCACTTGCCTACAAAGTCAAAAACGAAGTCCCCTTGGACTTCGTTTTTGACAAATAAGCGGGCCCCGCCCGTGGAGCTGGTAACAGGAGTCGAACCTGCAACCTGCGGTTTACGATACCGCTGCTCTGCCATTGAGCCACACCAGCAAACTACTTTGGTATTATAACATCTGAGATGTTTTTTGTCAATATCAATGCAAGAAAAATCCCGCACCTTTTGAGTGCGGGATTAATAGTTTTAAACCAACTTACGCCTTCTTGCCGAGAACTGCCTTGAGAACAAAGAGTGTTCCAACCATAAGAACTATGGAAATAGGAAGTACTGCGAGGGCGTTGGGCATAAAGCCTGCAATAATGTATGCTACAAAAGATACACCTGCAACTGTGAACGCATAGGGAAGCTGTGTGTTAACGTGGTTAACGTGGTCACACTGTGCACCTGCGGATGCCATAATTGTAGTATCGGAAATAGGTGAGCAGTGGTCGCCGCATACAGCACCTGCCATACAAGCAGACATACCAACGATTGACATTGTGGGGTCGTTTGCAAATACTGCAAGAACGATAGGAATAAGAATACCGAATGTACCCCAAGATGTACCTGTTGAGAATGAAAGCACGATAGCTACAAGGAAGATGATTGCGGGCAGGAAGTTTACAAATGCACTTGCAGAGGAGTTAACGAAGTCTGCAATAAATACTTTTGCACCGATGCTGTCTGTCATGCTCTTAAGTGTCCAAGCACATGTGAGAATGAGGATAGCAGGAACCATTGCCTTGAAGCCTTCGGGGATGCATCCCATAAGTTCTGAGAACTTAATAACACCGTGTCTGAATACGATGAAGTAGATAGCAACGAGAACGATTGCAACAAAAGAACCAAGTGCAAGACCAACAGAAGCATCGCAGTTGGAGAATGCATTTACGAATGTTTCACCGGAGAAGAAACCGCCGGAGTAAATCATACCGATTACACAGCAGATGATAAGGATAACAACGGGGAGAATGAGGTCGATAACCTTGCCCTTTTCGTTAGCCTTTTCTTCAGCTACCTGTGTTGTTTCATTAAGTGTTGTGAAGATATCGCCCTTTTCTTCAGCGTTAGTTTCGTGAAGCTTCATAGGACCAAAGTCAAACTTCATAAGAGCAATTGTAACCATCATAATGATTGTGAGAATTGCATAGAAGTTGAAAGGAATAGCCTTGATAAAGAGGCTGAGTCCCTGTCCGTCCGGAGCAAAGCCTGCAACTGCAGCTGCCCAAGAAGAAATAGGAGCTATAATACAGATAGGAGCTGCTGTTGCGTCAATAAGATATGCAAGTTTTGCACGGGAAATCTTCTTTGCGTCAGCAACAGGTCTCATAACTGAACCAACTGTAAGGCAGTTGAAATAGTCGTCAACAAAAATAAGTACACCGAGAAGAATTGTAGCAAGCTGTGCGCCAACTCTTGACTTGATGTGTGTGCTTGCCCATCTTCCGAAAGCAGCAGAACCACCCGCCTTGTTCATCATAGCAACAAGTGCGCCGAGAAGAACGAGGAACACGAGAATGCCTACGTTGTAGGAATCTGCGAGGTTTGCAACAAAGCCGTCCTGAACAACGTGGTTGATTGTTGTTTCAAGATTGAAGTTTGAATAAAGCAGACCGCCTGCAAGAATACCTACAAAGAGTGAAGAATATACTTCCTTTGTGATAAGTGCAAGAACGATAGCGATAATTGCGGGAACGATAGACCAGATTGTAGAATAGAACGGAGTTACCTCGCTTCTTACTTCGGCAACAGCCGCGTCAATATTGGCATCTACATCGGGGTCGTTCTGGATTGCATCTGCATAACTGTCGATATACGCATAAGCATAGTCAAGGTTTGTAGCGTCTTCCATTTCGCCTACATATGCAGCGTAGCCGGGAAGTGCTTCAACTGTTTCTGCAACTGCTTCTTCCTGTGTTGCGAATACAAACATATTCACAAGGCACATAGCGCAGATCATAACTGCAAGAACAGCCATAAATCTCTTGTTTCTGAACATAAAAGTTCCTCCAATAAAGTTTTTTATAAAATAAAAACTGTGGCGAAGCACGTCACAGTCATTATTCCCTAAATACAGACTGATAATAGCTCTTCACTAATGTGACAGCCGCAAGGATGTTCTCCGCAGTATATTTACACTGAGCGTTTTACGCTTTGCGTCCGGCAAAATGCTTTTCGGAAAACATTTAACCTCGGCACCCGTACCTGTTTCCCCCGTCATGGCTTCCGAAAGCTCAGCAAGGATTAATTACAGGGTGCGCCTCTATTCATCATTTTACTTTATAATTTAGTAAAATTATACATTTTTCCCGCAAAAAAGTCAACCGTAATATTCTTTTTTTCACATTCTTTTAACAAATGATGACGTTTCAATGTGTACTTTCTGACCTTGACATAATGCATATGGGATGTTAAAATATATGTCAAAGACTAAAGTTTCAAGAGGTGCTTTATTTATGGAGCGTAAAAGCGGAGTTCTTATGCACGTTTCTTCCCTGCCGGGAGAATACTCTACAGGCAGTTTCGGAAAAGAGGCGAAGAATTTCATAGATTTTCTTTCAGACTGCGGATTCGGTTACTGGCAGGTTCTGCCGTTCTGTATGGTTGACGAGTACAACTCGCCTTACAAGTCATATTCCACATTTGCAGGTAATCCGTTCTTTGTTGATTTGGAAATTCTTAAGAAAAAAGGTTTGCTTACAGATGCCGAACTTGAGGAAAATACACAGCAAACGCCCTATCTCTGCGAATTTGACAGACTTCAGACAGAGCGTTTTGAACTTCTCAAAAAGGCTTCTTCAAGGGTGACTGACAGAAAAGAAATCAAAAAATACATAGAAAAATCTTCATATCTTGCAGAATTCTGCAGATTTATGGCATTAAAAGATGCAAACGGCGACATTCCGTGGCAAGAATGGACAAGGGACAAGTATGATGAAGATATTCTTTTTGCCTGGCAGTTTATTCAGTATGAATTCTTCACTCAGTGGGCAGAAATCAGAGAATACGCTTCACAAAAAGACATAAAGCTCATAGGTGACATACCCATATATGTATCCCTTGACAGCAGTGATGTATGGAGCAATCAGAAGTTATTCAAGCTGAGTAAAGACGGCAAACCTACACTTGTTGCAGGAGTTCCGCCGGATTATTTCAGCGAAGACGGTCAGTTCTGGGGCAATCCCCTTTATGACTGGGCTGAAATGAAAAATGATGGCTACAAGTGGTGGTGCGACAGAATTGCACATATGGCAAGTATGTTCGATGCTGTAAGAATAGACCATTTCAGAGGAATAGAATCATACTGGGCAATTCCTGCAAAGGCAAAGAGTGCAAAGGAAGGTAAATGGATGAAAGGGCCCGGAATGGCGCTGATTAAGGCAATCAAAGCGGCGGCAGGAAGTACAGAAATTATTGCCGAAGACCTTGGTGACATCACCCCTGCTGTAGCAAAGCTTGTGCGTGACAGCGGATTCCCCGGAATGAGGGTGTTTCAGTTCGGTTTTCTGTCAGGTGATGACAGCACTCACCTGCCCCACAACTATCCCGAAAACTGCGTTGCGTACACAGGCACTCACGACAACAATACGCTTCTCGGATATCTCTGGGAGCTTGATGACGGCACAAGACAGCATATGCTGAAATACTGCGGTCACGGAAAAGAATGGCAGAGCGGTTGCAAGAGTATAATCCGCACAATGTTTGCAAGTCACGCATCACTTGTTATAATGCCTGTGCAAGACCTTCTCGGCTACGGCGCCGACACAAGGCTCAACACCCCCGGCAGAGCTGACGGCAACTGGGCATACAGGGTAACAAAGGAACAGCTTGAGTCCATTGACAAAAACTATTTCAAAGAACTCAACAGACTTTACTTCAGATAACCAAAAACGGTGCAGCTTTTACTGCACCGTTTTGTCTTTCAAAAGACCTGTTTAGTTGCAATTTAACCGGTAAAAACACCTCTATGGCACTGCAGTTGCACTCATAATTGTCCGTCAATCTCAAAATTTTTTCATTTGGTATAACTTAGAATGCAGTTGGTAGAAAATTTAATTGACGGACGCAGGTTCGAAGGGCGAAGCCCTCGGGTGCTTTTGGTTACTTTTCGCACAAACGAAAAGTAACGTAAGAAAAGTTAAATTTTTGCTTTAATTACAGGTTGTGTTGGTTATGAAATAGTTTTATAAACAAACTGAACGGTGCAGATTTTACTGCACCGTTTTCTCATTGTATTCTGTTATCTTGCCATAATCTTTGCAACATCATAAAGGTCAAGCATATGAGCCTTTATTTCAGTTGCTTCGGCGATCATTCTTGTACGTGTTTCTTCATCAAGGACATCAATTTCATCCTTTGTTGCCTTGCCCTTAACAAGTCTGTCAAGAGTAAATGCATATTCCATTTCTTCGGAACAGATTTTGCCCTTCTTTTCGCAAACAACAAGGTTGTACTTGCCGTCGATAAGAAGGTCAACCGCCTTATCGCCCATTAGAGTTGCCGCAACTCTGTCTGTGTTTGTGGGACGGCCACCGCGCTGTACGTGTGCAAGTCTTGCAAATCTTGCTTCAAGACCTGTTACCGCTTCAATTTCGTTGTTAAGCTCTTCCGCAAAGGTTGAGCCCATTCCTTCGGATACCATTACGATAAAGTGACGCTTTCCTGTCTTGGAAAGTGCGTTGATTCTTTCAATAAGTTCTTTTCTGTCAAAGGGAATTTCTCTGATTGCAATACCTGTTGCACCTACGGCAATACCGCATTCAAGGGCAATGTAGCCTGCGTGTCTTCCCATAACCTCAACAACGCTTATTCTTGCGTGAGATTCGCAGGTGTCACGAAGTTTGTCTACCATTTCGATGACAGTGTTCTTTGCTGTGTCGAAACCGATTGTGTAATCACTTGCGGAAACGTCGTTGTCGATTGTTCCGGGAATACCGATACAGGGAATACCCTGTCTTGAAAGGTCGGTTGCGCCTCTGAATGTTCCGTCACCGCCTATAGTAACGATACCGTCAATTCCGTACTTATGGCAGTTTTCCACAGCTTTTGCAATACCTGCTTCTGTCTTAAACTCGTCGCATCTGTCAGAATACAACATTGTACCGCCGTGATTCATTATGTTTGAAACATCTCTGGGAGTAAGGAGCTTCATATCTTCTTCGATAAGTCCCTTATATCCGCAGTAGATACCCATTACTTCAATTCCTTTATATGATGCACTTCTTACAACGGCTCTGATTGCCGCATTCATACCGGGAGCGTCGCCGCCGGATGTAAGAACACCTATTCTCTTAAATACCTTCTTTGTCATTTCTATCTTCTTCCTTTCCGGAGTTGTCTGTGCATTTAACTGACATATTACAAATTTGTTGAACAACCAATATTCCATATTTATTTTAATCAGTCAAAGTATATTTTAATACTCATAATTTTTCCATTGGTTAAATTTTTAAGTCAAATCTTTGTACATTGTGTAAAAATCGTTTTTAATTTAACACCTTTGACAGAAAAATGCATTTTACGACAAAATCAGAAAGAAATACTATACCGACATCAATGCTTCCATATCATTTTCCGCACACAGAGTAAAGCTGTCTATGCATTTCGGCACCAGGTACGAATCGCCTTTTTTCATTCTTTCAGTAAAGCCGTTACACTTGATATAACCTTCACCGCCGAGGCATAATATATGTGTCATCTTTCCGTTTGTGTCCAAATCTTTGATTGCGCCTTTTTTCATTTCAACTTTTTCAACGGAAAAATATCCGCACTTGCAGACAGTTTGTTCTGTAATTCCATCCGCAAATTTAAGATTGCCGTTAACAATCGCATCCGACATATCAAATTCGGTTTTTATAACTTCTTCGGCACTCTTGACGTGAAGCTCTCGTTTATTACCGTCCTTATCGCGTCTGTCATAGTCATAAAGACGGTATGTTGTGTTGGAGTTCTGCTGAATTTCGGCAATCAGTATTCCTTCTCCGATAGCGTGTACAAGTCCTGCGGGGATAAAGAAGCAATCACCTTTTTTAACGGGAACGTAATTGAGATATTTCTCACACTCGCCTTTTTCAGATGCTTCGCATACAGTTTTTGCCGTAACACCCTGCTTTATTCCACTGACAAGAGCAGCTCCCGGTTTCGCATCAAGTATATACCACATCTCTGTCTTTCCCGCATCAAGTCCGCGGGATACTGCATAGCTGTCATCGGGATGCACCTGTACAGACAGTTTATCCAATGCGTCAATTATTTTTATAAGCAACGGGAAATTGCCCTCTCCGAATACATTATCTTTTCCGGCTTTATCAATATATTCTTCAAGCGTCATTCCCGCATACTCACCATTTTCTATCACGTTCACACCGTCGTTTCTGCAACTTAACATCCACGCCTCTGCTGTGATTTCTTCCCGATTTCCTATTCCGTATTGCTCCCATATGCGCTTTCCGCCCCATATGGCATATTTGGTTACAGGCTTCAGTTTTAACGGATAATACTTCATAAACAAAACTCCTTTGAATAAAATTGCTGATAATGACAATACTAACACTGCGTAAGCAAAAAGGTGTGAAATCAACACCGGTTTACACAAATTTATTGCCGTAATGCGGCGGAATGGAGATTTTCTAATGTCTAATCAGAACAACAAGAACATCAAAGACCAGCAGAACAACCAGAACAACAACCAGTCTCAGAACAACAATCAGTCTCAGAACAACAATCAGAATAACAACCAGTCCCAGAACAACCAGAACAACAACCAGTCTCAGAACAACCGCTCCAGCCAGAACAAGTCTGACAATAAAAAGGACAACAACCAGTATAGATAACGCACAATTTACTATCGGGATGCTCCCCTTGGGAGCATCTTTTTATACACATTATCAATTTAATTATACACATTATAACTTTTTTGTCAACTTTGCTGTTGAATAATTAAAAATAAAATGTTATAATCAACCAAATAAATTATATGTTCATAAGGGTGTTGGAAATGGGAGAATACGGAACTAGGGTGTGCTATAAAATAATCGTACTGTTTATTGCAATGATGGCAGGCTATGTGGCAAAAAAATCAAAAATTCTGGATGCTAATTCCACAAAGGCACTGTCTTCACTGCTGGCAAACATAACAAACCCCTGCCTTTTGTTTGCTTCGTTGCAAATTGACAAGGACGATACAATTCTCAAAAACATAGGAATTGTCCTTGCGATGTCTTTTGCAGTTCATCTGACTATGGCTGTTTCAGGAAAATTCATATTCGGTAAAGTCAAAGACAGACGGGATGCAGGCGTATATGGATTCGGTCTTACATATATGAACTGCGGATTTATGGGGTATCCCATAATGCAGGCAATGTTTCCCCAATACGGCCTGCTTTACGGGGCAATCTACACTGTTCCCTTCAACGTTTTTGTATGGACTCACGGGGTTGCGGTTATGGACTCTTCCGGAGGAAAAAAGCTCAATTACAAAAAGATTTTCCTTAATCCCGGAATTATCAGCACAATACTTGCTACGGCTTGTTTCTTCTGGCAGATACGCCTTCCCAACGTTGCCGTAGAGGGTATCGATATGGTAGGTGGAATGACTTTCCCTCTCTCAATGATTATCATCGGCAGCCTCCTTGCAGATCAGAAACTTTTGCCCCTGCTTAAAGATGTTAAACTCTTTATGTTTTGCATACTTAAGCTTGCAATTGTTCCCCTTGCAATGCTCGCTATCTGCCTTGGACTAAATGATGTTATCGGGGTTACAGTAAGTCTTGTATGCATAACTATGTGTGCAACTCCCACTGCGGCAAACACTGCAGTGTTCGCAGAAGTGTATGACAATAATTCGGCTCTTGCCGCAAGGCTTGTGGGCATTACCACACTGTACTCCCTTATATCAATGCCGCTTATACTGATACTTGCGGAAAAATTCCTTGTTTAAAAAAATAAAACTTTATACAACAAAAGCACTACAAAGGAGAAATTAAAATGGCAGTATTTGAAAAATACTATGAACAGCTCGGCGTTGTTTCGGTAAACGAGCTTGAGCCCAGAGCCTATTTTATCCCCTATGCAGATGAATACACTGCAATCAAGATGGACAGAACAAAGTCCCCTTACTACAAAAGTCTGTGCGGCGACTGGAACTTCAGATTTTACGAAAGCGTAAATGACCTGAACGAAGATTTCACAACAGACGAATACATTGACGATGAATATGAGCTTACAGATACAATAACAGTTCCCAGAAGCTGGCAGACAGTTCTCGGAATGGGTTACGACAAGCCTCAGTACACAAATGTGAACTACCCATTCCCTCTTGACCCTCCTCATATTCCCGACAATAACCCCTGCGGTGTTTACACAAGAGATTTCTATGTTACAGAGGATTTTGCTTCAAGAAATCTCCACCTCAACTTCGAAGGCGTTGAATCCTGCTACTATGTATGGGTAAACGGTGAATTTGTAGGATATTCCACCGTAAGCCACTCAACTACCGAATTTGATATTACAAAGATTGTAAAAGCAGGACGCAATACCATTGCTGTACTTGTTATAATGTGGTGTGCACAGTCTTATCTTGAAGACCAGGATATGTACAGATTCGCAGGTATCACAAGAGATGTTTACATTCTTGCAAGAGATAATAGCTATATCAGGGACTTCCACCTTCTGCAGAGTTTCTCAGACGACTTGAAAAAGGCAGAAATTGCAGTCGACATTGATGTTGTGGGCAAGGCAAAGGTTGAGTATACTCTTGTTTCACCCGACGGCAAAATTGTTTCTGACAGAACTTACAAAAAGGGTACAAAAATTGAAATAGAAAACCCTGTTCTGTGGAACGATGAAAAGCCTCTTCTTTACAAGCTCATTCTCAAGTGCGGCGATGAAGTTATCTTCCAGAATGTTGCGGTAAAGCAGGTTAAGATTGTCGGAAGAATTTTCTATGTAAACGGCAAGAAAATTAAGATAAGAGGTGTAAACCGTCACGATTCGCACCCTGTTCTCGGTCACGCAGCCCCCTACGACCATTTTGCAAGAGACCTCAAGATTTTCAAGCAGAACAACATCAACTGCGTAAGAACCTCTCACTACCCCAATGACCCCAGATTTATAGAACTCTGCGACATATATGGTATTTATGTTGTTGACGAAACTGATATGGAGACACACGGTTTTGTTGTTGGCGGAGGACTTAATGGTCTTAATACTCTCTCCAATGATCCCGCTTGGGAAAAGGAATATGTAAACAGAGCAAAAAAGATGTTTGAGCGTGACAAGAACAGAGGCTGTATTATTATGTGGTCTCTCGGAAATGAATCGGGTTGCGGATGCAACTTTATGAAGATGAGGGAATATATCAAATCAAGAAATCCCGATGCGGTTATTCACTACGAACACGAAGTGCATACAGGTCACAGCCTCGAAGGATACACCATTGTTTCCGACGTCAGAAGCGAAATGTACACCTCTGCCCCTGACTGTCTTAACAAAATCAAAGACAAGAAGCTCACCCGTCCGTTCTATCTCTGTGAATATCTCCACGCAATGGGTAACGGCCCCGGAGGAATTAAAGAATATATTGACGCAATCCGTTCAAGAGATGAATTTATGGGCGGAAACGTATGGGAATACTGCGACCATTCTGTTGAAATAACAACAGCAGACGGCAAAAAAGGCTACACCTACGGCGGAGATTTCGGCGAAGAACAGCACGACGGAAACTTCTGCGTTGACGGTCTTGTATATCCTGACAGACGTCTGTCAAACGCAATGAGAGCCATAAAGAACGCATATATGCCTGCAGAGATTGAGCTTTTGGACTTTGAAAACGGTGAAATCCGTATTACAAGCTGGAGATATTTTGAAAGCCTTGCCGACGTTGACCTTATGTGGAATGTTGAATGCGACGGTGAGGTTGTAAAGTCAGGCAGAATAGTAAATCTTCCCATTCCTGCAAAGCACTCAAGAAAATATAAGCTGTTCAATATGGCAGACTTTGAAAAAGACGGCGAATACTTCCTCAACGTAAGACTTGTATACAACACAGATACTCCTTACTATGAAGCAGGCTATGAAATGGGTTTCCGTCAGTTTGAACTGGGTTCAATTCTCCTTGACGAGCCTGAAAACAAGGTTGAATACCTTGACAAGACGGAAGTTACAGAAGAAGAAAACTACATTGAAATTGCCTGCGGTGAACTGTGTGTGCTGTTTGACAAGGCACAGGGCAAGATTGTAAGCATTGTTCATAACGGACTTGAAATGCTTGCTTCCCCCATTGAACTTACAATGTTCAGAGCGCCCACAGACAATGACAGAAACATCAAGAGCACCTGGTTTAAGTACGGACTTAACCATCTGACACAGAAAACCTACAACTGCGGAGTTTACAAAGCGGAAGAAAACTATGTAACACTCTTTGTTGAGCTCTCTCTCGGCATTCCTTCATGGCCTCCCGTTGCAAAAATCAAGGAATATATCACTGTTGCAAACGACGGCACAATCAGTTTTGAATTTGACTGTGAAATTGCCGAAAGATGCAGTGAAGAATTCCCCAGATTCGGCCTTGAAATTGTAATGCCCGAGGGCAACGAAAGGGTTGAATACTTCGGTCAGGGTCCTTATGAAGCATATTCCGACCACAAGTATCACACACGAATCGGATATTTCCGCACAACTGCAACAGACAATTTTGAACACTATATCAAACCTCAGGAAAATTCCTCTCACTGCGACACAAGATATGCATTTGTAGGCAATCTTACAGGTCACGGACTTGAAATTATGAAGATGTACGACACAGAAGATATTTCCTTCAATGCACAGCACTTCAGCACACAGGATCTGACAAATGCGGCTCACGATTATGAACTTAAAGCCCGTCCCGAAACTTATGTATATGCAGATATGCATATGACAGGTATCGGCTCCAACTCCTGCGGCCCGAGAACAGCGGCACAATACCAGTTCTCACAAAAGAAGTTCTCCTGCGGAATTATTCTCAAGCCTGTTTGCAAACAGTAATATCAATATAAAATTTTAATGGCGGTGATGCAAGTCACCGCCATTATTTTGTCTGTCATTATACAATTTTGCAAAAAATCAGCAAGACTTGTTTTTCACCCATTCTTTTCTGTTTACCAAGAAAGTGCCGTTACGAATATACTACAACAGACCTGTAATTGTTGGGAAATATTTATGCTAAAATTTTATTTCCCGAATAACAGCGTCTGTTTCCGTTAAAAATAGAGATGTAACATCAAGGACGTCGGAAACATATTAACGGAATTCGCAAACACGCCGAAAGGAATGGTCATAAAAGTGAATGTAAGAAGAGGAGACATTTATTACGCAGACTTAAGTCCGGTTATAGGTTCGGAGCAAGGCGGACTTCGTCCTGTACTTATCGTTCAGAACGACGTGGGCAACAGATACAGCCCTACGGTTATTGCCGCCGCAATCACAAGCAGAACATCCAAAAGCAAGCTGCCTACGCATATAGACGTTTATGCGGACAAATATGGGCTCGCAAAGGACTCCGTGATTCTGCTTGAACAGATACGGACTATTGATAAAGCAAGGCTCAAAGAAAAGATGGGGCATCTTGATGATGTGGTAATGGACCAGGTCAACGATGCCATAACGGTAAGCTTCGGACTTGGTGCTGTACAGCGTCAGGAGTTCATAGGATAACCAAAAGGGTGTGACACAATCTGTCACACCCTTTGTTGTTTTATTACATTCTTTCGTTTACAAGAAGCTGAACTCTTGAATTGATGATATCTGCAGTTTCATCAAGGCCCTTTGCTCCGTCGAAATAGCCCTGCGCCTCCTGAATTATCATATCAAGAATCTCTTGATTTTCGTCAAGCACCACAGATGCACTTGTAACAAGCTCGTAGAGTTTCTGAACATCTTCTTCGGTACTCTTTCTCAGTTCCACTTCCGCGTTGCCTACCCAGGTGGTGTTTCCGTATTCTTCCTTGACGGTTTCTCCGTTTTCGTCCTGATATGTATAATAGAAAGGAAGAATATCGTTTTTCATTCTCTTTTCAACGATAGTTTTGTTTACGGGGAACTCATACTGCATATCACCCGAGCCGTCTTCATTTCTGTCGCCCGAGAACTTGTTCTGATATTCGTCTGAAAGGAGATACTTAAGTGCCTGCCAAGCTCCCTCGGAAACATAAGAGCCTGAATTTATAGCCAAAGCTGTTCCGGGATAAATAATCGTTCCGTTATTACCCTCGGTGCTTACAGGGAATCCGATAAAGGTAATATCTCCGCCTAAATAAGCTTCAGTCTGGGGAATTATATTGAAGTTGCTTATATATGAGCTATACAGCTTGGTTGCTCCGTTGATATAGGACATTTCCATTTCTTCCCAGTATTTGTTGTTTTCCTGCCATAAGTCCTGATAAGCTGTATAATCCGCAGGAATATCCTTGAGATACTGGAGAATACTCTTGAATTCTTCACTGTTGAAATTACATCTGCCGGTATCTTCTATAAATTCACCGATGCATATTGAAAGAATTGTGCGTCCAATTCCGTCTCTTGTTTCCTCAAGAAACATCTGCTCATCTTCTCCGAGAGAGTTGTGCATTTCAAGGAATTCTTTCATTGTCCAGCTTGTTTTATCGCCGAAAACTGACTTCTTTCCTGCGAGAGTATAGAAGTTGACTGTAGGACATATTCTGTAGAGGCTTCCCCGTGTTTCAAGCGCCTCAAATACGTTTTCAAGGTACTTTGTGCGGTCAAAATCGCTGTCTTTATCCATAAGCTCATTCAAATCCATAAATGCGCCCTTTGATGCAAGGCTTTCGTAGTCAAGTCCCGAAAGCAGAATGATATCGGGAGCATCGGTCTTTGAAACGATATCCTGTTCAAGTCTGTCATACGCACCGTGCCACTCATTAGACTCATTATTATACTTGGAATAATCCTTAAATACAATCTTATACTTGTCGCTCGTGCGGTTGAACTTCATAAATGCAGTTTTCACCGCTCTGTCCACATATGCGCCCGCAACAGTAATTACATACTTTTCCTCAACCTGTGACGGGTCAATCTTGTTGAGAATAAGGAGTACATTTTCCTGCTCATCATAATCGTAGTATGACATAAGAAGTCTTCCGTCGCTGAGAATTACGGGACAACTTCTGCTGTATGAAACACTTATGTCGGAATTTGTGTAATTACATATCTCTGCAGGTTCTTCGTCGCCCACATTATAGCCATACATCGCATTGGCATCCGACATAAGGAAGTCATATCCCATATCGCCTCTTTCAATTGCATAGCTGTATATGTTTTCTCCTATAGAAAATTCAACCTTTTCAGATTTTCCGACCTCTATATCCAGCTTATGTATCTCGTTGCCGTTTTCGCCCCAGGTCATAAAGTAGATATCATCAGAAGCGCTGACAAAAAGGTTGTCTATATATTCAACATCAAGCCCGATTTTCTTTTCTTCTTCGAGGGTTTCTGCATTAAGAACAGATATATTCTGTCCGTTGATGTTCATTATCAGCTTTCCCGATACTGCTATGAGATTATTTACATACCCGCTGTATGAGTTTCCGTCCTCGTCGGTAACTTTCAGCATTTCGGTCATATCTGTTTCGCTTACGATATTACCCGATGCGTCTACCTTTACAAGATAATATGTTTCTCTTGATTCATAAGGAGCTATGGGCATAGTTTCAACTGCAATATCTGCAACAGCTGCTTCAGCAGGCAGAAAAACGCCGTTAAAAGTTTCCGGCATTGTCAGGTCATCGTCTGCTATGGGGTAGTCCTCACCGGTGTTATATGTATAGACATACTTTATGTACCATATGTTTCCGTCGCCGTCAACTACAATCTGATTAATATAGGTATCAGTTCCCTTTCCATCTGCCTTGACAAAGGGCATTTCGGTTGCTTCCTTAAAGGTTTCGTCTGTGATATAATACTTATTTTCGTATGTATCTCTTGTAAAGCAGGTTACAAGGAGCTTTCCGTCTGAAATCTTTTGGATACTGTTAATTTCAGTATTCTCAAAAACAGTGTCCAGTAAGCTTACCGCCTGAGCCTGATATATATTGATAAGGCTTCTGGTGGTAAGAGCTTTTGATTCCTTTGGCGTAATTGAGCAGGAGCTGAGAACAACTGCTGAAAACAGCATCACTGCTGCAAGACACATACATAAAATCTTCTTTGTCATAGTAATCTTTCCTTTCAACACCTTTAAATGTCAGGAATATGAGAGCTTATCCTTGATTTTTGATATTATGTAACGGTTTATAAGCCCTTTTACAAGCTTTATAAGCTTAAATACAAGTATAATTCCCCATATTGCAGGATAAAGTGCAAATATCATAAATATTGTCAACATAACGGCAAGCTCCTTTTCGGCACGTCTTGCCATCATTTCCTCAGGGGTAATGTTTACTCCCACAGGTAGTGGCTCATCGGATGCAATAAGAGTTGGGATTTTCTTAAACAGTTTTCCGAGAGAAAATCTTTCAGAGTTTTCCACAAGGAGATATGTGCCCTCCGTAAGGTCTAAACAGTTTACAACAATATCCTTTGCGAAATTCTTTACGGGATTTACCATTATAATTTCATAACAGGTTACGGCTTGGTCATGGGCTGACATAATATCGATGACGCAGGACGGACGGTTTTCATAAAAAGTATCGTAATCCTTGCCTCTGAAATCATCATACACTCCGCTGACATAGTAGTTTCTTTCCCCTGCGAATGCTCTGAAATCATAAAGCTCCGTTCCGCCGTAAAGCTGCCACGCGGCTGTTCTTGACAGCAGAATTCTGTCGTGATTGACGTCGTTCGTTACATCTGCCGCCTCGCTGAGAGCTTTATAGAACTTCTTATAGTCGCCGCCCACGAACATAGCCTTTACATTTGCGTTTCGTGAAGTATCAGACGAAAGGTTTATATCTTCATAGGAACTGAACGCATCCACATACAGTCTTGCAGTTTCATTTGGCGGCGTCATAGATTTTTCTGTAAGCTTCTTCTCGATATTGTATCTGAAATACATTATTTTATCTACGGTAAACTCTGCGGATTCCGGTATAAACAATGTAATCTGTGAAAATTTCTCTCCTCTTGAAAAGCGCTTTGCCGCATTTTCGTGGTCAAGGGAATTTATTTTCAGGCACATAACAAGTGCTGTCACTGTTGCCGCAAGGGTAAGCAGTACAATTACAGCTATATGAATAATTTTCTTAGTTTTCAACCAACTTCACCTGCTCTCCGTCATTTATCGGCTTTGACGAGGTAGCAATTACATATGCATAGCTGTCGAATTCTCCGGAAATTGCGGAACGGGTATCGTCGCTTGCAGTAACCGTAACATTAACACGCTTTGCTATATATCTTGTGGATATGGGTGTGCTTTTTGACTCAACTATAAGTATGTATTTTCCGTCGCTGTCTTCTCTTATTGCTGTGTTCGGAACTGTATTGTCATAGCTTGCGTTCTTGTCACCTACTGCAAGAGATAAATTCTGTCCCGGAGTAACATCTCCGTCGATGGTAAACTCAAGAATCCTCTGTCTGCTTCCGGGATTTGAAGTATCGTTCTTGATAGCGGCAAGTGTTGCTGTCACTGTTGAACCGTACGGAATATAACTTGTAATTTCAGCGGCCACGCCCGGTCTTAACTTTGCAGCCTGTTCCTGAGTTGCTGTCATTGTAAGTCTGAATCCGTTTTCTTCAAGAGAAATTTCCGCAAGCGATGCATCGGGTGTGGTCTTCTGACCGGAGGTTATGTTGATGGAATCAATTACACCTGAAACAGGAGCGAGAATTTCATTTGCGGTATATTTTTCTTCCAGCTTAAGTACTTCCTCTTTTGCTTTTTCAAGCTGTTTTTTCATTTTTTCAAGCTCCAGAGATTCAAGTCTGCCGTCTGTATTGTTTTCCAGTTCGGAAATCTGCTTTTCGTAACTGCTTATTTTTTCACGAAGAGTGTCTTCGTCATCTGCTCCCTCCTCCTGCAGCTCAGCAAGGAGTTCCTTTGCTTCTTCAAGAGCATCCTGCAATTCGTCTAACTTATCTTCTTCCTCAACTATCTTGATTTCGTATTCCTTTACTTTAGAATACTTATACCCGTTTCTTGTTTTTTCAATATCTTTTTCGGTTATTTTATATTCCGCATCTGCATTGTCATAAACACTCTGGGCAACATTATATGCTTTTTCGGCTTCGTCAAGCTGGGTTTTCTTGGCTTTTGCCTGTGCGTCAAGTTCCTTGGTCTTTTCCAGCTTTGATTTTAACTTCTCGTTGTCTTCCTGTGCATACTTAAGCTCAGTTTCCTTTTCAAGAAGTTCTCTTTCTATGGGCAGTCTTTCGTTTTCTTCGTTAGTTACTGCATTGTCGTATGCCTCATAGGCATCGTCCATATCTTCCATAGTCTTTCTGTATTTAGCTTCGGCTTTTCTGATATCCTCTTCTGTTGATTCAGGGTTATCTTTGATGCTTTGGTATTCTTCCTTGGCACTTACA
>JAZOLW010000036.1:0-14571 GCA_045653405.1 Eubacteriales bacterium
GGTTGTGTTTTAAGGAGAACTCACGCGGAACAATTGGTGCAGGAACGGAAAACATCACTGCATTTTCCAAACAGCACGGATATCTGCTTATATTTACCGAAAACACTGTCAGCCGTATGAACTACAACTATACCTCCGAAAGCGGAGGATATTATTCGGTTCACACCATTAACAGCAGTGTGGGATGCGATGCGCCCGAAAGTATTGCTGTTGTTGACAACAGAACCGTGTTTGTAAACAGCACAGGCGGGGTTTACATTGTTGACACACTTGAAAACTACGATATGCTGGACATAGTTTCCATATCAAGAAATATAACCGATGAATCCAGAACAAAGGGTTTGTTTTCGCTGTCGGAGGAGCAGTTGAAAAACTCCGTTTGCTGTCTGTATGTGGGAAAATATATGCTTCTTGCGGGAGATAAGATTTTCATATGGGATTACGGACAGGTTCCGTACTCCACATCGTCAGACCATGCTAAAGCTGAGAAACGGCTTGCATGGTTTGAGTTTGACGGAATATGTGATGCAGTTTCCGTGATGAGCGTAAAATCCGATTTGTTTGTTGTCAAGAATGTTGACGGAAAGGATGCTTTGCATATGCTTGATGTTTCGGCAGACAGGCTTGACACTACGGAATACGAACTCCGTACAAAGAGTACGGATATGAATGCACCTCATACAAAAAAGATATTGAGAGCGTTCAATATAGAATGTAAAACTCACAAGGAAACCGATATTGAAATTCTGTTTTATGCAGACGGGGAACAATATCACCGCATAAAAGAGCATATTGTACCTGACAAGGACGGCTGTGCAGTGATATCTTCAAGACTTCCCGGATATTTGCTTGAACGGTTTTCTTTCTGCGTTAAATGCGGAACACCTAGTATCGGCATATTCAATATTCAACTTAATTATATAATATCAAAGAACAATCTGAAGAAATAGAAAGGAGAAGATATGGCGAATAAATGGAAATATTCAACTCTTACTGCTGATGAAAGATTAGACAGAATCAGAAGCGGGGATGAGGATGTATACAACAGCGAAATTGAACGTTCTAACGATGTAATAAAGCAAAGAAAAGAAGCAGGGCTTGATATATCGGCACAGAACAACTGGATTGATACGCTCAACTATAACTATGGCTTGTCAAAAGCTGAAAAGAAATCAACAAGAAACAAGCCCATTTCAATCAACTCCAAGGAGATTTACGGCCGTCAGAAAGCAGACGAACTGTTTGAGGATTACTGCGCCAAGATAAAACAGACGGAAAATGAGGAAAACCATCTGAAAGAATGGCTGTTAAACAATGGCATTGACGAAAAGTCAAAAGCAGGAAAAGAGTACCTTGACGGTTACCGCGCTGAGGCTAAAAACAAAATTAACAAGTATTATAACGAATACATAAACAGTGTAGATAAACTGTTTAAAGAGCTTGGATTAAGATAAACTGAATATAAGGCGGAAAATAACAATTTAATGTACTGCTGCAAAACTATTCCGCCTTTCATATAACAAACGGTCTGACGTGATCAGACCGTTTTTGCGTGCTTCAGCATTGACACAGTGAAAATTATTGTATATAATATTCTCAACAGATAAAAAGGGGCATTTATTATGAAGCTTGATATTGAAAAGCTGTCCTTGGGACTTGCAGGGACGGTAATATACAGAAATGCCGCAAAGGATGCGGTGCTTGAAAGATTTAATGAATTTCTTTTGGCTGCAGCGATGGGTGCATCGGACCGTCAGAAGATATCTTCATACAGCAGCTTTGTTGAAGCTCTTTACGAAAAGGGCGGAGATTTCGGAAAGTATCTTTCTGATTTACTTGAATGTGATGACAATATGTATGTGAGAAACTACGCGGCAGGCAGGAGAATGCCTGATGTTATGCATGAAAGCTTCAGAAATGAGCTGAAGTTTTTCAGCGGACTTACCTGCATATCGGGTACGGAGCTGTTGACTGCCGTTTCGCTTCCTCTGACACTTGCACATTTTGAGAATACCCGTATGGATTTCACTGTAAGCATCCCCGAAAGACTTAAAGATTCTTCAAAATACGGCTACGGAATGTATGCAAGATACGGAATGTTCAGGGCGGACGAAAAGGGAAAAATCATACCCGTTACCTGTCCCGATGACATTGATATTTCATCTCTTATCGGCTATGGCGACGAGAGAAAGCAGGTTATAGACAACACACGGGGACTGATAGAGGGAAAACCTGCGGCAAATGTATTGCTTTGCGGTGATGCGGGAACAGGAAAATCCTCCACAGTCAAGGCTGTTGCAAATATGTTCAAAAACGACGGTGTAAGACTTGTTGAACTGCGTAAAGACCAGCTTTCACTCTTGCCCGAAGTTATGGGTGAGCTTGCAGACAACCCTCTGAAATTCATTATTTTTGTTGACGATTTGTCCTTTGCCTGCGACGATGACGGATTCGGCGCACTCAAGGCGGCACTTGAAGGCTCTGCGTCTGCCAAGGCACCAAACGCTGTAATTTATGCTACAAGTAACCGCAGACATCTTGTTAAGGAAACGTTCTCTGCAAGACAGGGTGACGATGTTCACCGCAGAGATACTATGGAAGAACTTATGTCCCTTTCCGAAAGATTCGGACTTACAGTTCTGTTCTCCAAACCCAACAAGGAGTTGTATCTTCAGATTGCATCTGCACTTGTCAAGGAAAACGGCATAGAAATGGATGAAAAGGAGCTTGCACTCAAGGCAGAGGCTTTTGCACTTGCAAAGGGCGGAAGGTCTGCAAGAGTTGCAGGACAGTTCGCCGACAGCTTGCTGACATTTGATGCGTAAAGAATAAAAAACAAGGGACGGATTATCCGTCCCTTGCAAATTTTTTCAAAAGCATATAATACTTTAAAGGAAAAACCCCCGGCGAGGTTTTTTCCTCTTTTCAGCCGTAACGCGGCTGAAAATTCACCTTTTCCTGCGCACTATGACGGCAAAAAGGAGAATTTCGACCTCTGCGGAGGTCGACAAGGGCTACTCGCCCTTGACTGAGGTCGCTTTTAAAAAGCGACGGAAACATTTTTGATGGTTTTGCGAGATATTTAATGGGGCGGAATAACCGTCCCTTAGTTTTTTATTCTCTTGTCCCTACAATAACCCCGCCGCCGATTACGGTGTCTCCGTCGTATAGAACTGCTGACTGACCGGGAGTTACCGCTCTTTGTGGCTCATCAAATTCCAGCACAAATCCCTTTTCCGTAGGGAAAACAGTGCATACACTGTCTGTCTGAGAGTATCTCAGTTTTGCAGTTACCCTTATACTATGCGAAAGAGTATCAAATGGGATGAAGTTTGAATTTTCCGCAAAAACCCGTGTTGCGTACAGGTCTTTTTCTCTGCCGAGAACCACCGAATTTTCGGTAACATTCTTGTCTACCACATAATATGGCTCTTCAGACGAAATTCCAAGTCCCTTGCGCTGACCTACGGTATAGGAAATGATTCCCTTGTGTGTTCCGATGATTTTTCCCTCAATGTCACGGAACTCACCTACAGGGGAAGTAATACCCGTACGTTCTTTTATAAAAGTGCCGTAATCTGTATCTTTTATAAAGCAGATGTCCTGACTGTCCTTTTTGTCAGCAACAGAAAGTCCCGCTTTTCTCGCATATTCGCGGATTTCTTCTTTTGTAAGACTTCCGAGAGGGAAGATAACACGGGATAGAATGTCCTGAGTCAGTGCATACAGCATATAGCTTTGGTCTTTTTTTCTGTCGGCACCACGTTCAAGAATGTA
Organism: Eubacteriales bacterium; assembly: GCA_045653405.1. Classification (GTDB taxonomy): domain Bacteria; phylum Bacillota; class Clostridia; order Oscillospirales; family CAG-382; genus UMGS882. The sequence continues at coordinate 3,778 of JAZOLW010000036.1, forward strand.
TCTTCCGTTGTGGCAGGAAACCTTTGCATAATGCCCTGTGGCAATATAGCTGCATTCGCACTTATCTGCCGCATCCAGCATACAGGGGAATTTCATATTCCTGTTACAGAAAACGCAGGGGTTAGGTGTTTTGCCCTCAAAATACGTGTCGGTGAAGTATTTTATTACACAGTTATCGAACTTGTCCGAATAATCGGCAACACAAAAGGGGATACCCAAAGCATCTGCCACCGCTTTTGCATCCGACGCATCCTTTGAAGTATCGTTCTTTGGAATGTGCAGTTTCAGCATACATCCCGAAACGTCATATCCTTGCTCTTTAAGTAAAAATGCCGCCGCAGAGCTGTCAACACCGCCGCTCATTCCCACAAGAACTTTATTATTCTGCATATCTTCACCTCAACTCTCTTTATTTAATCTTTGCCGTACACTGCGTTACTATTCTAATGCTTGCCGGTAAAATATCCCTCAAGGTTTACTCTGTACACACCGTCTTCGCCCTTTCTGAAGCCGAGGCGCTTTGCCAGTGCTTCATTCTTGACATCGGGATATACAACATTTTTTGCTCCGTGCAGGTCAAGATAGTTAAGCATAGCCTTGCCGAGCAGGAATATATCTATATCGTCATTGTATCCGTCAACAAGTGACAGAAAATGTATTGTGCCGGTTTCGCCCTCGGCTGAAACATAAGCCATTCCAACAAATCTGTCGGGATATCTTGCACAGATTACGGTTTTTCCTTCTTCGGGTGTTATACCGAAAGGCTTTGTGTATTCCTCTCTTTCGTAAGAGGTATAAACAGGACGCATTTCAAGCATTGTCTTTCTCCTTACAGATTCTTGAGATAGTTTACTTCTCTGTAATTCATATACTTCCACTTTCCGGGAGTAAGCATACCTATTGTAAGCTCGCCCACAGATACTCTCTTGAGTCTTAAAATCTGAAGCTCAAGCTGTTCGCACATTTTTCTTATCTGTCTGTTTCTGCCTTCGGAAAGCACGAACTTAAGGATTGTATAACCCTCTTTGCGTTCAATTATTGTAACCTTAACAGGCTTGAGCTTGTAGTCGTCGATAACCATAGGCTGATTGAGTGCCGCAAGCTTTTCAGGCTCGATCTCGCTTTTTACCTTAACGTGATAAATCTTGTCAACGTGATTCTTAGGATGCATCAGCTTGTTTGCAACTTCTCCGTCATTGGTGAGTATGAGAAGTCCTTCTGAATCCATATCAAGTCTTCCGCAGGGGTACACTCTTTCGGGTACTTCTGTCAGCAGTTCGGGAATACACTTTCTTCCCTCGTCATCATTCATTGTGGTAACGTATCCTCTGGGCTTGTAAAGCATAACGTACAGCTTCTTGCCTGTACCTTCAACCTTTCTGCCCTTATACTTGACTTCATCAACACCGGGAACAACCTTCTGACCGATGGTTGCCTTTTCACCGTTTACTGTGAAGTGTCCCATTTCTATTTCTTTTTCCGCAGCACGTCTTGACATAAGACCTGCATCGGATACGAATTTCTGCAAACGCATTTCTTCCATAATAATATCCTTCCTCTGTCGGCAGTATAATTTTGAAAAACAAGGCGGAGACTCACGCCTCCGCCCGCAGTTTAACTTTTAGGTTTACGCGTTAAGCGCGTCTTTTCTTGAAAGGTTAAGTCTGCCCTTTTCGTCAACACCAAGGCTCATTACCTTGATGATATCGCCAACGCTTACAACATCTTCAACCTTTTCAACTCTTGCCTTATCAAGCTTCGAAATGTGCACAAGACCTTCCTTACCGGGAGCGATTTCAACAAACGCACCGAATGTCATAAGTCTTGTTACCTTACCTGTGAATACTGTACCGGGTTCGGGATCAAATGCAATTGCTTCAACAAAGCCCTTAGCACGAAGTGCTGCTTCCTTGTCAACGCAAGCAATAAATACTGTTCCGTCGTCTTCAATGTCAATCTTTGCGCCTGTTTCAGCAGTGATTGCCTGAATAACCTTGCCGCTCTTACCGATTACGTCACCGATCTTGTCGGGGTCAATCTTAACTGTTATCATCTTGGGAGCATACTTAGAAACTTCTGCTCTTGATTCGGGGATACACTTGAGCATTACTTCGTCAAGGATGTATTCTCTGCCCTTCTTAGTCTGAGCAAATGCAGCCTTGATGATTTCAGGAGTAAGACCGTCAATCTTGAGGTCCATCTGGATTGCTGTGATACCCTTCTTTGTACCTGCAACCTTGAAGTCCATATCGCCGAAGAAGTCTTCAAGACCCTGAATGTCAATCATTGTCATCCATCTGTCGCCTTCAGTGATAAGACCGCAGGAGATACCTGCAACGGGTGCTGTAATGGGAACACCTGCAGCCATAAGTGCAAGAGTGGATGCACAGATGGAAGCCTGTGATGTTGAACCGTTGGAAGAAATTACTTCAGATACGAGTCTGAGTGAGTAGGGGAATTCTTCAACAGAAGGAATTACAGGAACAAGAGCACGTTCCGCAAGAGCACCGTGACCGATTTCACGTCTGCCGGGACCTCTTGAGGGCTTTGTTTCACCAACAGAGTAAGCAGGCATGTTGTAGTGGTGCATATATCTCTTGTATTCTTCTTCGTCAATACCGTCAAGCATCTGCTGTTCGCCTACAAGACCGAGAGTTGCGATTGTGAGAACCTGTGTCTGGCCTCTTGTGAACATAGCAGAACCGTGAGTTCTTCCGAGAAGGTCAACTTCTGCAGCAAGGGGACGGATTTCGTCAAGGCTTCTGCCGTCAACACGCTTGCCGTCGTCAAGAAGCCATCTTCTTACAACGAACTTCTGGAGCTTGTACATACATTCAGCGATTTCAGCCTTTCTGTCTTCGTCGGGGTATACTTCTTCGAAGTGGCTGTAAACGTCTTCGTAAACTACGCTGAGTCTTTCTTCTCTTACTGTCTTGTCGTCTGTGTCAAGAGCAGCTCTTACCTTTTCAATTGCATATTCGCTTACTGCATCGTAAAGGTCGTGGTCAACATCGCATGAAGGATAGTCAAACTTCTTCTTGCCGACTTCAGCAGTTACGTGTTCGATGAACTTAACGATTTCGCCGTTAACTTCGTGTGCCTGCATAATGGCATCGAACATCTTGTCGTCTTCCATTTCCTTTGCGCCCGCTTCAATCATAACAACCTTCTTTGCGCTGCTTGCAACAGTAAGTTCAAGTGTTGACTTTGCACGCTGTTCAGCTGTGGGGTTGATAACGATTTCGCCGTCAACACAGCCTACGAATACGCTGGATACGGGACCGTTCCAGGGAATATCGGAAATAGAAAGTGCAAGGGATGCACCGATAAGACCTGTAACTTCAGGTGAGCAGTCAGGGTCAACTGAAAGCACGAGAAGGTTAAGTGTAACGTCATTTGTCAGATCCTTGGGGAAGAGAGGACGGATAGGTCTGTCGATTACACGGCTTGTAAGGATAGCCTTTTCTGTGGGCTTACCTTCACGCTTTAAGAAAGAACCGGGAATTCTGCCTACCGCATAAAGTCTTTCTTCAAAGTCAACAGACAGGGGAAGGAAGTCAATACCTTCTCTGGGAGCTGCTGAAGCTGTAGCTGTTGCAAGAATTGCAGTGTCGCCGTATCTTACGAGGCAGGAGCCGTTTGCGAGCTGTGCCATCTTACCTGTTTCAACTGTGAGAGTTCTGCCTGCAAGAGTTGTAGAAAATGTTCTGAAATTTTCAAACATGATTTTTTCCTCCGTTATTTTATATTTATTTTTTTGCGGAGGCTCATAACTTATACCTTTGCAAAGGTTTAGCACTTAAAGTCACACCGGAAGGTTTTCCGGTACAAATTTAAATGCTAAACGCAATGAGGACTCCGCATATTAACTTAATTTCCGTTTCACCTGTTACACGGCAAAACGCAATCAAAGGCGAACAAGCAGGAGCCGGTTCGCCTTTAAATCGTACATCTTACTTTCTGAGACCGAGCTTTTCAACGATTGCACGGTAGCGGTTGATATCCTTCTTTGTGAGGTAGTTAAGAAGATTTCTTCTGTGACCTACCATCTTAAGAAGACCGCGGCGTGAATGATGGTCGTTCTTGTTGGTCTTGAGATGTTCTGTGAGAGTGTTGATTCTGTAAGTGAGAACCGCAATCTGTACTTCGGGAGAACCTGTATCTCCTTCGTGCATCTTGTACTGCTCAATAATCTGCTGCTTTACTTCCTTCTGAATCATTGGAAAATCCACCTTTCTGTATTTTTTTGACAAGCGCTCCCGTTACACAGCCGCGGGCAGGTGAAAACCTCTTGAACTTGACTGATAGTCTTAAGTAAGGCATTTATCCCGCAACAAAGCAAGGTAAGCGAACTTATCCTTGTGTAGTATATCACACCCATTTCAATTTGTAAAGAGAAATTTTCAGAAATTTGTAAACATTTTTAGAACAAAAAACTACTCAAAAATACAGACCGGATTTTTAGTCCGGTCCGAATTTATTATTTATAATTTTCAAATAGCTTCTGCGAATATGAATATTCAAGCGGGTCAGCAATGTCAACGGTTATTACTGCATTGTTTGCACTGTATTCACTGAACTTTGATATAAGCTCGAAGTTGTCCTTGAAATCAGCCGCAGTGAAATTGGTTTCACAGCTTGAAAGAATCTGTCCGAGGCTGTTCGCGAGAGTGGAAACGTCGTTCTTGAGTATCTGTTTGAGTGCTTCTGACACAAAATCAGCCTGAACCGCTGCACGTCTTGCGCTGTTTCTGCTTTCGTCCGTTGTATAAGAAGCAAAACGCAGCAGCTGCATTATCTGCTTGCTGTTAAGTACCTGACCGCCTGCCTTGAGGCCTATTTCGGGAGCAGCTTCTGTTCCACCGCCTATATAGTACATATCCTGAGGCACTGTGTAGTAAAGACCGTTGGTTTTATCAAAGAGTGAAAGAGCCGCATTTGTGCTGAAGAAGGCATAATAGTCAACCTTCATACCTGTTATTGCGTGAACGGTGTCAACAATCTGCTTGTTCTTTTCGCTGCCTATGAATTTGAGAGGGAAGTCCTTTATGCGTACATTTGTCTTAACGGTATCTCCGGTTGCAGGGTCCGTACTTGTTACTACAACACTTAACGATGTGGGAATTGAGGCAACGACAAAGCGTTTGCTTTCTTTGTCAGCTTTCAGAAACAAAAGTCCGTCAAGCTCGCCTGTCTGGGTGTCATATCCGCCTACAACTGCCGTGAAGGTTTGGGCTGCGGTATCGTCGGAATTTTCGGGGACATCGTCTGTGTCGGGAGTATCTTCACCGTTATTATTTGCAGACACCTCAACCGAGGTGTCATCGGGGAGGTTTGTCTCCTTTTCGGGGAAGAACATACCCGGAATTGTAAAGGCAAAAATGCCGAACAGTATAAGTCCTACTGCAAAAGATATAAGAAAGTTTCTCAGACTTTGCATTACTGTCAATCCTTTCAGTCTTTATTGTATTTTTCAACTGCAATAATAAAGGGTGCATCGGGGGAGTTCACAAGATGGAAATGTGACACGCAGTACAGCTTTTTGTCATACTCCGAAAGCATTTCAAGAAGCATATTTCCCTCAATTCTGCCTTCCTCGTGACCGGGATATACGGAAATTACAAGTATACCGCCCTTTTTGAGCATATCAATTGCATCGCGCACCGCAGGAAGAGTGCTCTCTCTCATTGTGTGAACACTTTTGTTTCCGCCGGGACGGTATCCCAGATTGAACATTCCTGCATCAATGGGTGTGTCTATGTAATTTTTCGCATTTGCGTGGCTGTCAAGGATAAGCTCTGCTTTTGCAGTAACGCCTGCCTCGTCAAGCCTTGCTCTTGTGTTTGTGAGTGCATCCTGCTGAATATCAAAGGCGAAAACTCTGCCATTCGGAACAAGGGAACAAAGATATAAAGTATCGTGGCCGTTTCCCATTGTGAAATCAGCAAGTACGCTGTCAGGCTTAATGTCAGCCTGCTCAAGAAAACTTTTAGCTATATCAAGTAACTGAAACATTTTTATCTCCATACTGTTTTTTACCACAACATTATACCACGCCTTTTATCTTCCGTCAAGAAGCAGTTGTCACAAAAAACAGCCCCTGAAACAGAGACTGTTTACACTGTGATGCGGTTGCGACATCACTTTACTTCTTCTTTATCACAACAAACATATACGCCGCAAGAATAATTACATAGGGGATAAGCAAGAACAGACAGATAATGCTTGCAACAGGGGGAAGGAATATGCTGATAAGGAACAGAACTCCCATAATAAAAGTTAAAAATCCGCCGAACCTGTTGAATTTGCGTGCTTTTTCTTCAGATAATCTGTGATTTTTTACATAATTGAGCTTTGGCAGGTAATTTCCAAGTACAACAAATTCTATGCCCACAATACCGCAAGCCACAATCCGAATATCAATGTTCCGGTCAAGGGAATAACCGAGTGTTGCAATATAAAGTGCAATTGTCATAAAAGGAATAATCCATTTTGCCGCGGCTTCAAACTTTTTTGTTTCTCCGTGCTTTTTTGCGTTTATGTCCGTTATAACACAGCACAAGCACTGAATAAGCACCATAAGAACAGGTAATCCGAAAACGGCAAATCCTTTTGATGCAAAATTATCGGGTTTATTGTGTATATCAAAATGTATTGCTATCTGTTCGGGAAGAACATCCCATAATGCAATCCCGAGTAAAATAGGGGAAAGACAAACAATACAGGTAATAATCAGTGTTTTCCACTTTACAGATTTCATTATTTTACACCTCCAAGTGTATAAATCCAGGCAAGAACTTCCTCAAAAACCGAGGTGTTCAAATGATAGTAAATATAGTTTTTGTACTTTTCTTCAACAACAAGGTCTGCGCTTTTCAGTTTTGACAGATGATACGAAACTGTAGCCCCAGTCAAATTAAACTTTTCGCCAATCTCTCCCGCAGACATTCGACCGTTTCGTAGCATTGACAGTATATCCCGCCTTACAGGGTCTGATATTGCTTTGAGAGTTTCACTCATTCCCATTTGTCTGCCTCCTTTGACTATTTAGAATATCCTCTAAATAGATTGTATCAAACATTTCTGTTTATGTCAATAACTATTTAGAAGAAAATCTAAATAGCCGGCAAAAATAAAACCGTCCGATAGGGACGGTTTTGTAAATTACTGTCTTTTTGTCCAAGTTGACGGAATAATTGCGATGAGCAGAGGGAATACTTCAAGTCTTCCGAACAGCATTGCCGCAGAGAGTACAAGCTTTGAAAAGTCGGAGTATGCCGCATATGACGACATGGGACCTACACCTGCAAAGCCGGGACCTACGTTGTTAAAGAGAGAAACCGCGGCACTGAAGTTTGTTTCAAGCCCAAAGGGCTCAAGGGAGAGTATGAAGAAAACGAGCAGGATGCTTATGATGTATACAGCGAAATATGTTACTACACTGCGCTGTGTGTGGTCGTCAAGCTCTTTGCCGTCAAGTTTTACTGTTGCAATACAGCGGGGATGTATCATACGGCGTATTTCCTTGGCAATCATTTTGAACATAATAACAGTTCTTGATATTTTCAGACCGCCGGCAGTAGAGCCTGCACAGGCACCTGAGAAAAGCAGGATAAATATAATACCTTTTGAAAAGTCAGGCCATAAATTAAAGTCTGCGGTAGCATAACCCGTAGTTGTTATAATTGACGATACCTGGAAGAAAGAATGACGCACCGTTTCTTCAAAAGTGACATATAATCCGCTGATGTTTATTGCAATAAGTACGGTACAAACAGCAACTATTCCGAAATAAGTCCAGAGCTCAGTATTTTTGATTGCCATTCTGAACTTTTTAATAATTATAAGGTAATAAAGATTGAAGTTTACTCCAAAAAGCACCATAAATATGCCGATTACCCATTGAATATACGGCGAATATCCTGCAAGCCCGTCACCCTTTATGCCAAACCCGCCTGTTCCGGCAGTGCCGAATGAATGTACAAGGCTTTCGAAAAGGTCCATACCGCCAAACATCAGGAAAACCACTTCTAAAAGTGTAAGTGCGATATACATAATGTACAGAACTTTTGAAGTGTCTTTTGCTCGGGGAACAAGTTTTCCTACAATCGGCCCCGGCATTTCAGCACGGAGGATGTGTATTGAGCGGTCTGATATGTTATTTACAAAGGCGATTATGAATACAAGTACACCCATACCGCCTATCCAGTGGGTAAAGCTTCTCCAGAAAAGCATTCCGTGGCTGAGGCTTTCCACGTTTGTAAGCACTGACGCACCTGTTGTTGTAAATCCGCTGACAGTTTCAAAGAGAGCGTCAACATATGAAGGAACTTCACCGCTTATATAAAAGGGGAGCGAGCCTATAAGGGACGCACAAACCCACGCAAGAGCAACAACGAGAAAGCCTTCTTTGGCGTACATTACGCGGTTGTAGTTTTTGGTGAAAAATGCAATTCCCATTCCCAGAACAAGAGAAATTACCGCTGTTATCAGGAAGGAAAGAAAGGATTTTTCCCTGTATATCAGAGAAACAATCATCGGCAGCAGCAGTATAAAGGACATAGCTGTAAGCAACCGTCCCGTTATGCTGAATACCAGTTTTTTATTCATTGAGGTTACCTCCGATGGTAAGGTGTTGTCAGTTATTCAATAATGTCGGAAAGGTTTCCGAATTTATGACCTGCAGCAATTACTATTACTCTGTCATCTGGTATAATGTAATCGTTACCGGTGGGGATCATAGGCTTTCTGCCTCTTACAATTCCTGCTATAAGCACATTTTTCTTAAGCTTCATTTCACGCAGAGGAATGTTTGAGTATTCAAAATCCTGAGAAACCTTGAATTCAAGCACCTCTGCCTTGCCATCCATCATCTTGTACATAGTTTCCATATTGCTTCCCACGGAATTGTGCAAAGCTCTTGCGTATCTTGATACAATGTTGGACACTGCTTTGAGAGGGGAAACTATACATTCAATGCCCATTTTATGAGCAGTTGCGGCAAGCTCGGGACGGTTTGCTTTCGTGATGATGGAGGGAACATTGTGTTCTGCCGCGGCATAAGATGAAAGAATATTGATTTCATCTGTACCTGTAAGGGCGATAAATGCATCTGTTGAAGCAAGCCCTTCTTCGAGGAGAATTTCCTGCTGCATACCGTCGCCTGCAATCATAACTGCATCCTGCAGTGAGTTGGAGAATTCAGTACATTTTTCTGCATTGCGGTCTACAATCTTAACAGAAACCCCTGCACCGATAAGTTTTTTTGCAAGGTAATAGGTTATTCTGCTTGCTCCCACTATCATTACGCTTTTAGGGAGCTTTTGAGGCATACCCATATTTTTAAGCAGTTTCAGAATTTCTGCGTGGGGTGCAGTAACACCGATTCTGTCGCCTACTTTGAGTTCAAAATTACCGCTGGGTATATATACCTCATCATTACGCATTACGGTACATACAAGGAATTTTTCCGGATGTTTTTTTCTCAGTTCCCAAAGGCTCATTCCCGCAAAAGGAGAATCTTCTTTAAGAATCAATTCAACAATTTCGAGATATCTGCCGGAGAATGTTTCAACATTTACTGCGGACGGAAATCTCAGTATATTGAATATGTCGTGAGCTGTGAGAAGGTCGGGATTGAGGGCTACTGACAAATTAAGCTGCTGTTTAATAAAGCCGAGGCTGTCATCATTGTATTCAGGGTTTCTTATTCTTGCTATAGTGTGTTTTGCTCCCATTTTTCTTGCAAGGAAGCAACCCAGCATATTGAGTTCATCCGAACCTGTTACCGCAACAAACAGTTCTGCTTCTTCCACCCCTGCTTCAATCATAGTGCTTGAGTCAACACCGTTTCCGCAAAGACCCATTATATCATATATATTTGCGACTTCCTCAACTACTTTGGGATTGCTGTCTACTGCCACAATTTCGTGTCCTTCGCCAAGCAGACTTTCAATAATAGTGGTGCCGATTTTTCCGCACCCAAAAATAATAATCTTCATAGCATATTCCTTATAAAATATTGGATTCTAAGTAATTTTACAGTATTATATCACAATGTTTCGGATTTTTCCATAGATTTGTGAAATTTCTTGTTTTAGTGCTGAATTTCAGGCAAAAAAAGAGCTGTGAATTTATCACAGCTCTTTAAACAAAGATGTTATTATAAAGGGGACTTAATGGGTTAGCCGTTTGTCTTCATTGCATTTTCGGCGTTCATAATCATCTTTTTAACCATCTGACCGCCTACAGAACCTGCCTGCTTAGCTGTGAGGTCGCCGTTGTAACCCTGCTTGAGAGTAACGCCTACTTCACTTGCCGCTTCCATCTTGAACTTATCCATAGCTTCCTTAGCTTCGGGAACGAGTCTTCTGTTATTCATAATAAAAATCTCCTTGAAAAATAGTTGAATTGCCTGTTTTTGCAATTCTTATGAAAGCACCGTAAGACTTGTAAGCCGTATCGGCTTTGCTCCGTGCTTTACACCTTTAGTATCTGCGTTCTTACCTGCAATATGAAAGGTAAGTTTTGTATTTTTATCGCAAATTTCTGTTCGACAGAAAACATTTTGGTTTGCTGTCACGGATAGTTTGTGCGGAAGAAAAAATTAAATTCAGAAAATTTTATGTTAAAATTGGGTATTACATTTACAAGAATGCAGTGATGATTGTATTTGATGTTTTTTGCCGTTTTTGCAATACAAATATACGAAATATCTTGAAATAGTTTTAAAATTTGTAAAATGGTATGACAAATAAATTGATGATAAAAAACATTAGACATGAATTGTAGAAA
>JAZOLW010000037.1:0-17525 GCA_045653405.1 Eubacteriales bacterium
TGCACTGCGCTATGCCGCAACATTTCCCCAAGTGTTTATGGTTCTTTCGGGAATGGGCAATACGGATATGATGAATGATAACATAAAGACATTCAAGAATTTCGTGCCGATAAAAGAGGAAGAATTCAGCACTTTTGATAAAGTGCGTGAAATAATAAGAAAGACAAAGCAGCTTCCCTGTACAAAGTGCAACTACTGTGCGGATGTCTGCCCGTCGGATATTCCCGTGTCTGAACTGTTTTCCATATATAACAGCCTGATGGGTGCAAAGATAAGTCGTTCTCAGGCGAAAGAACAGCTTTCCGTACACCGTGAAAAGATTGCAAGCTGTATCAAGTGCGGAAACTGCGAGAGCAACTGTCCTCAGAATATTAAGATTAGGGACGAGCTTGAAAAAATTGGGAAAATTATCGAAAGATAATGTAGTGTGAAAATAAAACCGCAAATCCGATAGAATTTGCAGGTTTGTACGATATCGGAAAATAAACAACAAAAAAGCTCCTCATATGAGGAGCTTTTTCCGAAACAGATTAAATTACTTGATTTCAACTGTTGCGCCAGCTGCTGCGAGCTTAGCCTTGATATCTTCAGCTTCTTCCTTAGAAGCGCCTTCCTTGAGAGTCTTGGGAGCACCCTCAACGAGGTCCTTAGCTTCCTTAAGTCCGAGACCTGTGATTTCACGAACAACCTTGATAACGCCGAGCTTGCTGTCGCCAGCGGAAGCGAGTACAACGTCAAATTCTGTCTTTTCTTCAGCTGCTGCTGCGCCTGCTGCGGGAGCTGCTGCGCCTGCTACAGCTACGGGAGCTGCGGATACGCCGAATTCTTCTTCGGGCGCCTTAACGAGATCTGCGAGTTCGAGTATAGTAAGTGTCTTGATTTCTTCAAGAATCTGCATAGACTTTTCTGATGCCATTTTGAGTTACCTCCGTATTATGAAATATTTTTAATTTTACAGAATTTTGTAAAGTCTTCTGTTCGACTTATTCGGCTGCAGCTTCTTCTGCTACGCCGCCATCTTTGTCGATCTTCGCCTGAAGTACATAAGCGAGACCGTAAAGGGAAGACTGGATGCTTCCGAGGATCTTTCCGATGAGGACTTCCTTTGAAGGAATCTTAGCAAGAGCGTTAACTTCGTCAGCACTCATTACTACGCCGTCCATCATACCAACCTTAACATTGAAGTTTTCGTTTTCGTCAGCAAACTTGCAGAGAACCTTTGCGGGTGCAAGGGGATCTTCTGAAGAAAGTGCGAAAGCTGTCATACCTTCAAGGTGGGGATCAAATCCTTCGATACCTGCCATTTCAGCAGCTCTCTTGATGTAGGTGTTCTTTACAACTGTGTAATCAACACCTGCCTTACGAAGTTCAGCTCTGAGTGCGGTATCCTTTTCAACAGTGATTCCGCGGTAGTCAACGAGAACGCCGCTCTTGGCATTCTTCATCTTTTCTGCGAGATCAGCAACTAATTTCTGCTTCTGTTCGAGAATCTTTGCGCTAGGCATATGTTTCACCTCCCAAATAAAAAAATGCCCATATTCGACCAAGAATAAGGACAATGTCAGGAGTATAATTATCAAATTATAATCTTTTTACATCTTCCTCGACAGGCTTTGACGGGCTTTCCGTCGCGATTATAGCATACTGCCACCTGTTTTCTTCGGTCAACAAAAGGATTATAGCATACACATTGTTGTTTGTCAATAGGAAAAACGAAATTTTTTTCATATTTTTTCACTCATTTTATAATTTTCTTGCAATTCATATATTACTGTGCTAAAATGAGAAAAATGAGCGGTTTAAGAGGCATATTATGGTAAAAACTAACGCAATGCGCATGCTTGACGGCGCAAAAATCAAATATGAAGCAATGGAATACGAATATGACGAAAACGACCTTACGGGAGTCCATATTGCTGAAAGTATAGGTCTTGATACAGATATCGTTTTCAAGACCCTCGTTGCAAGAGGGGACAAAATACCCTTTGTGGTATTCTGCATCCCGTGTGCATACGAGCTTGACTTAAAAAAGTGTGCAAGGGCAACGGGCAACAAGAGAATAGAGCTTGTAGCGGTAAAGGAGCTTCTCGGACTTACGGGCTATATTAGAGGCGGATGCTCTCCTGTCGGAATGAAAAAGCAGTTTCCCACTTTTATTGACGAAACGGCTCTGCTTTTTGACAGAATAACAGTGAGTGCAGGTGTAAGAGGATGTCAGTTGTTCCTAAATCCCGCAGAGCTGGTTGATTTTCTTGGTGCTGATGTGTGCGACCTGACGGTATAAAGGAGATTGCAAAGCTTTAGCCCTCTTATATGAGTGTTATATACGGTGCAGTTCTGAATGAAGAATACGCAAAAATGATAAAAGCAGACTTCTACGGAAAATATACTATTGAATCTGTTAAGATTGCCAAAGAGTTTTACAGGAATTAACAATAATCGTAGGGGACGATGCCAAATCGTCCCGCTTTTTATTCATATTCTGACTTTTAATACAGTCTGTTTTTGCATATAAAACAAAATCCCGAGTTTCAGACTCGGGATTTTCAATTATATTCTTGAATTAATATGCTTTGCCCCAGTAAACAAGCTTCTTTGCAGGCTTTCCGCAGCAAACGCAGTGATCGGAGAGTGTTTCCTGTTCCATGGGAATACATCTTGAGCCAACGCCTGTGAGTTCTTTTACCTTGTCTTCACATTCTTCGTCGCCGCACCACATAGCTCTTACAAAGCCGTCGCCGTTTTCTGCAATTGCCTTGTTGATTTCTTCAATTGTTGTGCAGTCGTAAGTGTGCTTCTTGCGGTTTTCAAGAGCAATGTTGTAAAGACCGCTTCTAACTTCTTCAAGCTGTGAAAGAACTGCATCCTTGAAGGAGTCAAGTGTTTCATCAAGTGTAATAAATGTCTTTTCTCTATTGTGACGTGTAACAGCTACACACTGTCCGTTTTCAATATCCTTGGGACCGATTTCGATTCTTACGGGAACACCCTTCATTTCGTATTCGGCAAACTTCCATCCAGGGCTGTTGTCGCTGTCGTCAAGCTTAACTCTGACGCCTGCCGCAAACAGCTTGACATAGAGTTCGCCTGCCTTTACAAGCACGCCTTCCTTATGCTGAGCGATAGGAACGATAACAACCTGAACAGGTGCTACTGCAGGGGGGAGAACAAGGCCGTTGTCGTCGCCGTGTGTCATAATGATTGCGCCGATAAGACGTGTTGTCATACCCCAGGATGTCTGATGAGGATATTCGTCCTAGTTTTCCTTTGACTTGTATGTGATGTCAAATGCTCTTGCAAAGCCGTCACCGAAGTAGTGGGATGTACCTGCCTGAAGTGCCTTGCCGTCGTGCATAAGTGCTTCGATTGCGTATGTATCTTCAGCACCTGCAAACTTGTCGGAGGGGGTTTTAGGTCCCTTTACAACAGGCATTGCAAGGTCGTGCTCGCAGAAGTTTGCATAGATGTCAAGCATCTGAAGTGTTTCTGCAACAGCTTCTTCGGCAGTTGCGTGCATTGTGTGACCTTCCTGCCAGAGAAATTCTCTTGTGCGAAGGAAAGGACGAGTTGTCTTTTCCCATCTTACAACGCTGCACCACTGATTGTAGAGCTTGGGCAGATCTCTGTAGGAGTTGATAATCTTTGCATAATGTTCGCAGAAAAGTGTTTCGGATGTAGGTCTTACACACAGCTTTTCTGTAAGCTCTTCGCTTCCGCCGTGAGTTACCCAAGCAACTTCGGGCGCAAAGCCTTCAACGTGATCCTTTTCCTTGTTGAGAAGGCTCTCGGGGATAAACATAGGCATATATACATTCTCGTGACCTGTTTCCTTGAAACGTCCGTCGAGAATTTTCTGAATGTTTTCCCAGATTGCATAGCCGTAAGGTCTGATAATCATACAGCCCTTGACACTTGAATAGTCAACAAGGTCTGCGTTCTTTACTATGTCGGTATACCACTGAGCAAAATCAACATCACGGGACGTGATTTTTTCAACCATTTTCTTGTTGTCGTTTGCCATTTTGATTTATATTTCCTTTCAAACTTAAAATGCTGCTTTATATGTTTCAAGCTTGCTGTCTGTTTCGGCTTCTGTATTTCCTGAAACAAGATAGTAGTGTTTGATTTTGGGTTCTGTACCGGAGGGTCTTATGATGATAGTGTCACCGTTTTCAAGAGTATAGCTGAGCACATTTGACTTGGGAAGACCTGTGGAAAGAGTGCATCCGCAGCTCTTTGTTATAACGCCTGTTTCGTAGTCTGCAACAGTAACCACTTTAAAGCCTGCAATCTCCTTCGGAGGATTTTCTCTCAGATCGCTCATTCTCTTTTTCATTGCTTCAAGACCTTCAAGTCCGGGGAATGCAATGTTTGCAACGCCTTCCTTGTAGTAGCCGTACTTTTCGTATATTCCGCAAAGAACATCGTAAAGGCTCTTGCCCTGCTTTGCATAGAATGCTGCCATTTCGGTAATAAGCATTGAAGCACATACAGCGTCCTTATCTCTTGCATAAGTGCCGGAGAGGTAGCCGTAGCTTTCTTCAAAGCCGAAGATGTATGTGTGCTTGACGTCTGCTTCCCATTCCTTAATCTTTTCACCGATAAACTTGAAGCCTGTCAGTACATTTACCATTGTAACGCCGTTAAGTTCGCATATTTTGTCAGCAAGCTTGGTGCTTACAACTGATTTTACTGCCGCCGCATTTGCGGGGAGCTTGTTTTCAAGTTTTCTCGCTTCAATGATGTATGAAAGGAGCATTACGCCGATCTGATTACCTGTAAGGGGTAAAAACTCACCGTCAGATGTGCGGACAATTACACCGACTCTGTCTGCATCGGGGTCTGTACCGATGAGAAGATTGCAGTCCTCACGCTTTGCAATTTCAATACCCAGTGCGAAGCCTGCCTTGTCTTCGGGGTTGGGGCTTTTAACTGTGGGGAAGTTTCCGTCGGGAACCATCTGTTCCTCAACACAGAAAAGGTGCTTGATTCCTGCTCTGCGGAGCGCTTCGGGAACAAGTATTCTTCCTGTACCGTGGAAAGGTGTATAAACAATCTTGAAGCTGTCTGCAACTTCGGGGATTGCTTCCTTTCTTATTCTTTCATCAAGAACAACTTTAAGGTATTCTTCGTCAACTTCGTTTCCGATAACCTTGATAAGACCTGCTTTTACGCCTTCGTCAAAGTCCATTGTTTTAACGCCATCAAAAATGTCAACACTGTTTATTGCGGCAGATACAACGTCAGCCTGTTCCGGAGAAATCTGTGCACCGTCTTCCCAGTATGCCTTGTAGCCGTTGTAAATGCTGGGATTGTGTGATGCTGTAATGTTGATACCTGCAATAGCACCGAGGTATCTTAATGCAAATGAAAGCTCGGGTGTCGGGCGGGGAGCATCAAAGATATATACCTTAATGCCGTTTGCCGCAAGAACACGGGCTGATATTTCAGAAAATTCATCTGATTTGATACGGGTATCCGATGCAATAACAACGCCTCGTTGTGCACCGCCGTTCTTAAGAACAAGTTCGGAAAGCCCCTGTGTTGCCTGAGCTACGGTGTAGATATTCATACCATTGATACCTGCTCTTATGATACCTCTGAGACCCGCTGTTCCGAAAGAGAGGGGATACGAGAAACGCTCCTTGATTTCAGCCTCGTTTCCGTCAATTGCTTTAAGTTCTTTTGCAAGGTCTACACTAAGACCCTTGTAGGATTTCCACTTGTTGAATTCGGACATAAAATCAGACATAACTATTCTCCTTTATTAAAATGTAATAATCAAATTGGATGAACATTTTACTGTTCGGATAATTCCTTCAGTGCCTTTGCCAACTGGTCGGGGCAGGAGGTATTCTTGAAACCGCATCTGATGCCTTCAAGCTTACGGATGGCTGTCTCTACATCCATTCCTTCCACAAGACTTGCAACGCCCTGAGTGTTTCCTGCGCATCCGCCAAGAAATTTTACGCTGACAACGGTTCCGTTTTCAACTTCAACGTCAATTGATCTTGAGCAGACGCCCTGAGTTTTATATGTGATTTTTGCCATTAAGGCACATCCTTCCATAATAGATGATATTCTTCAACACAGTATATCACATATTACTTGAATTTACAAGCATTTTTTGATTATTTTATATATTCTACAAAAACATTGACAGATTTTTTGATTGAGATTACAATATAGATGTAAGGTTTAATCATCAAAAATACAAAAAGTTGATTGAGAAAATAGAAAGAGTATAAAAATGGATGAAAAAAGTTTTGAAAAACTACTTGAAGTTGTCAAAGAATTAACTCCTGCTCAATTCAAGGAGCTAACAAAGGCTTATGCAACAAAAAACAGACTGCCTGAAAAGACAGTCTGGGGAAACGCGGTCTATGGCGTAGCAGAGCAACACCTTATTAAAGCTGGTGTCAATAATTGCTGTCCCGAGTGCGGCTCAATTTCCATAAGTTGCAACGGAAAAAGCAAAGCTGGAATACAAGTGTATTTCTGCAAAGATTGCAGAAATACATATACACGATTTTCGGGAACTTTGCTTGAACGAAGCCGATATCCATGGGACGTGTGGGTAGAAGTTTTGAGAATGACCCTTAGCGATTATTCCGTAGAAAAAATGAAATCTCGACTTGAAAGTGACTTCGGGTGTGAAGGTATCAGTATAGAAACACTTTTTTATATGAGACTAAAACTAATCTATGCTATGGCAGCCATGCCACTTCCAAAACTTTCTGGTGTCATACAAGCAGATGAAACCGTCTTGTATGAAAGCCAAAAGGGAAGCAAAAAAGGACTTGTTAGTTACATTAAAGGAGAAGAAAGAAAACCGAGAGTCGGCAGATGCCCCAGTAAATATGGTACACTTGGCGCTGAGTTTTCAACCATACTGACCTTGATAGACGATAGAGGATATTGTGTCTGCCGATTTGTTAGTCTGGGCAGAGCCACCGTAGAGCATGTAACTGACCTTTTTGAGGAAGCCTGCTATATACCAGCCTTTGTATGTACTGACGGAAACACAATTTACAGTGCCTACTGCGATGCTGTTGATATACCGCACTACATAAAGCCTTCGGGGTATAATACAATAATTGATAAGGCTATGCTTAAACCCGATTGCGGTAAATCTCCCGAAGAAATCTCTCAATACAACACCAGAACGATAGAGAGATTATATAAAAATGGCGAGATTGACCGCATAGAACACAGGGAAGATTTGAGTTACAGCGAATTCAAAAAAATTAAAAAATCCCATAAACTCAATCTTGCCCGCGTTAATGAATTGCATTCCGATATCAAGCTGACACTTGAAAGAAAAATGACCAACATAGCTACAAAATACTTACCTGCATATATAGGATTTTTCACTTACCGCCGTAACTGGCGTGTTGAATACGGGCATTATCCAACAAGCACCACCGATGCCGAGAAAATCCTTGAAGAATTGCTCCCGTTAAAGGTGGCACCAACAAAATCCGAACTCAAAGCAGTCACGCTCAACCCACCCAAACCTTCAGGTCGATTTATGCAACTCCTTAAAGAAAAAACGGAAATTGCTCGCCAGCATACGGCAAACAGATATTTTAAATATGATTCGGAAGATATACCAAGTTTTAACATAAGAGAAATCTTGCTTGACGCTCCCCGTGTCCGCCTCAATGAGCTCGCCAAATCCCACAGCATCAAAGGTTATACTAAAATGTCTCAATGGGTACTTGCATCAACTCTTGCCAAACTTCCCGATGCAGAGGGGATTGTCGTTGATTTAATTACCACATATCGGCATTATGAGATTGCGGAAGAAGATATCCTCTATCTTAAATCTTTGAAATACGGAAAGAAAAAAGACTAAAACCACAACACGGTTTTAGTCTTTTACTTCTTATCACAAACCACAGCCACCACCAGCCTACCTCATTTCTACCCTTAACAAAACTTTACCATTACCTACAAATTCATAATCTGTTATCACAATCATAGCAGACTCAATATTCTTTTGAAATGCTTCATATTTTTTTGAGTTTGTGATTGTAACAAGCAAATCGGTTTTTGCAACAATGTCACCATCGTCAGCAAAGTTCTTTGCTTTTTCCTCTGCTTCTATCGCCTCTGCTATAACAGCAACAGTAGTAGCATCCTCTTTTGCTTCTTCAATAACAGGTGTACCTGTAACAGGAACAACATTATCTGTCTTTTTTCTTGGCATCGCTTTGCACCCCCTTTACTTATGAATTCCTTATCCCACCCAAACACCCACAAATTATAGTTAGATTATAGCATACCACAAGAAAACTTGAATTCTTTAAGTTGTCTATCAAGTTCGGATTCTTGCTGAGCCATTATCCTATACTTTTCATAACTGAATTCAGGTTCTTCTGCTATTCTTAAAATAACCCCCTTATCTTCAAGCAGAGTTAGTCTGGCAAAAATACTCTTTCTATCAAAGTCTGTTGCGAGAGCCCAGACACTTGATATGCCCAGAACATCTCCTTCTTCGAGAGTTGCAATAAAATTATCCAGAACATCCTTGCACCCCTCAATCTCAACAGCCTCTATAACAGCTTCATACTTTATCTCATCCGGGAAAAGTCTATTTTTGGCTGAATCAACAGTTATCAAGTCTAACCTATTAACCCCGTATTGAAAGTATGTACCCTCAATAAGCTTTTTCACTTTTTCACCCCCCTTTAAGTGTCGCATATAAGTAGCACAAAAACCAACATATTTTTCCGACACCGCTTTTTTTATTGTGTTTGCCCATCCAAAACACCTTTTTTGAACTTATAAAGCTATCAATTTTACCATAGGTGTCATAGAACATAAAAAGGTGCTTCTGCATTCTGCAAAAGCACCTAAAAATCTAGATCTATGTCTATTCTATTGCTATACCACCAAAAACCACCAGCCACCCAACAATGAGGTGCTTGTCTAACTTATATAATATTATACCATAAAATGGGTTTCGAGTCAATAACCAGAAATGAAATTCGATTAAAAAAATTCATTTTTTTCGGATGAGCCTTAATTGTTGAAATTGCAGCGATTATCTTTCTATTATATTGACATTCAATATAAAATCAGTAATTATGTTGCCAAAATCCTAATCTTTATGATATAATAAAAGAAAATGCAACGAAACAGGAAGATAAATTATGAATTTTATATTTGACAAGATAGAAGAAAGAGACGTGGATTTTATTGTTATGCGTGCATTTACGGAGTTTCCTAAATTTTCTTCTCTCTTTCTTGAAAAAATAGGTTATCAATCGGCAAATATAATCAGCGTTGAACATTCCTTTACTGATAACGAACTTGGTGAATCAGATATTACGGTTGTTGTCATGATTGAAAATAAGCGGATTGGATTATTGATAGAAAACAAGATTGACGCAAGGGCAATGCCAGAACAATGTGCCCGATACACTCAACGGGGTGACAGAGGAATTAAAAGAGGTGAATACGACGATTTTGCTGTATTCCTTATAGCGCCTCAGTCTTACATAGACAGTAATGACGAAGCGCAAAAATATACAAATAGAATCCCCTACGAAGAAATTCTTCATTTTTTTGAGGCTACTGGTAAAATTTATGATGCCGAAATCATAAGGGCAGCAATAGAAAAACAAGCGCAAGGATATACGGTACAAGAAGTTCCCGCGATAACAGAATTCTGGAAAAGTCTTTATAATTATTGTTGTGCATCCGACAAACATATTGAAATGTATGCAGTTGATGGACCGAAAGGCCCGAGGTCAACTTGGCCTCAATTCAAAATTCCGCTAAAAGGTGCTGCACTTTACTATAAAGCAAACCAAGGCGTTTGTGATTTGCAATTTAGCGGAAAGCTCCATGACAGTCTTCGATTGAAAACAGAATTAGCAAAATTTATTGATGAAGATATGCACTGGGCAGACACAGGTGCTTCTTTGAGTTTGCGTGTCAAAACAATGCCAATGGACTTGAAAAAACCATTTGAAGGCTACATTACGGAAATAGACACGATGTTGAGTGCTATTGAAAAATTGACAATTTTGGCTGTGAAATTAAATGACATTGGATATATACTATAAAAGAATTACGGCAACCGTGCATCGGTTGCCGTAATTCTTATTTTGCATAGGCTTCTAATTCTCTTTTTATACAATTTAGTTCTCTTTCTAATGCTTGTTTTTCTTCCTTATTTTGCACGTGCTCACTAAACAAAGCGGAATATTTATTATCGGACATAATTAAAAATTTATTTATGCTATCGGGATATTGTAATTTCTTAACTCCATCTGCAAATTCCACCTCGACAATGTTACCACTACAAGCGATTATAGTACCAGAGCCCCATTTTGCGTGGGAGACTTTTTCACCCGATACATCGGGCAAGGCTATTTCCGAAGATATTTTTTCAAGTTCAAGGGAAAGTTCCGTAAACTTTTCTAACAAGAATTCTCTTTTCTCTGCCGTCTCCGCAAGCTTCATTCTCTGCTTTGTTGATAATTTTTTCAACGTTGGGACATTCTTATACAAATTATAAGCCTTTGCACAATAAATGATGTCGTAAACCAGAATATGACCGCTATCATTGAAATTATCAACGGTCTTCATACGCTCATTGTATAACTGCATAATGGTTTCATTATGTTTCAATTCTTCCAAGAGTTCGTCACACATTTTATAATATTTTTTGAGACTAAAAGTGTTTCCGCTTCCGAAATCATCCCCGAATTCAATACAGTTCGCCCATTCAGTGGCTTCGGTGGCTTTGAATATGTAATTTTCTTCGGGTCTCCACAAGTTCAAGTAGTAAATGACATTATTCCGCTGTTGAGGATATTTCCAAGAACCTTTTGCATAAAGTTCTATGTGTGAATTGATTTTGTCAATGAAATTTTCAATTCTATTTTGTCTGGCATCAATATCGCCATTGTCTTCAGAATATAAATCCCTGAAACTTTCCCGAACAAACTCTATTTCTTCATTGTGATTGAGAAGCATTAGAATGCCACCTATCGGCTGCACCGTAGAATTATCAATCAAATTGCTCATTTCCTTAAATGCACTTTTGAACATTGCTTGAAAATCTGAGGCATCAATATCCCAATTTGCCTTAAAGCAAGACTCTGCTCGCCATTTATATCCTTCGTCGTGTCCGCTAATATCATTAAGTTCGTCATACCTTTCTATGTATTGAGTCAGTATATTGTGTAAATGTGTCTTATTCATAGTACAAATCACCCGTTCCAATTATTTCATAACTATTATATCTCAATTTCATAGTATTTTCAATATTGTTGAAATAATTTGGAAGATTTTAATAAAAATACGCTTAATTCATTGTTGTTTCGGCACCGGCTACAGTTATTATAAAACTTTGGACACCGGTTATAAAACAAACCACAGTGTTTATAAAAAACTTGGCTTTTTTATAAATCGACTTTTGCCTGTTATCTCAACAAAAAAGCACCGTCTATCAAAACGGAGCTTTTTCTCTTTTACCTATTGTCAATTTTGACATCTTTTTTTAACGATACATTGAAATCTCAACTTTTTATTTATCTCGGTCTAAATGGAATATATAATGATTATTTTCCGCTATTTTTAGCACTCCCCCGACTTTTTTGTTTCGGGAACAGGCTTTTTTTCACTTTTGTTTGCTCTTATCATATCTTTAAGTGCTTTTATTGCATCAGAAAGACCGCCTACAGAGTCAATGAGACCTATTTCAACCGCCTTTATTCCGTCGATAACCGTCCCGATGTCTGCGGCAAGCTCATCCGTTTCCATCATAAGTTCTTTTATGACTTTTTTGTCAGCTCCCGAGTTTTTGGCAACAAAATCCAGTATTCTGTCCTGCATACGCATAAAATAAGTGAAGGTCTGAGGAACACCGATTACAAGTCCGTTAAGCCGTACGGGGTGAATTGTCATTGTGGCAGATGGAACAATAAATGATTTTTTTGCACACACTGCAAGAGGCACTCCTATTGAATGACCGCCGCCTATCACGAGAGAAACTGTAGGCTTTGTCATTCCGGAAATAAGTTCTGCTATGGCAAGACCCGCCTCCACATCTCCGCCGACGGTGTTTATGAGAATAAGAAGTCCGTCAATGTCACTGCTTTCTTCAACCCCTACAAGCTGAGGTATAACGTGTTCGTATTTTGTGCTTTTGTTCTGACTGGGGAGAAGATAGTGACCTTCAATCTGTCCTGCAATAACAAGAGAGTGTATTGTGATATCATCGTGTTTGGTGGTAATACTTCCGCTGTCTGTGATGTTGGAAAACTGAATTTCCTGCCTTTTCGCCCTGCTCATTTCCTCATCGCTGTTTTCGGTTGTGTCGTCGTTGTCGGTGCAGGTATCCTGATTTTCGTCAGGCTCAAAGTTCTCGTTTTCCGCATTGTTTTCCCAAATATTCATACTGAAACTCCTTTTGTGGATTTTCAGCTAGTATCTGCAAATAATGTTTTTTTATGTGTAACCTGTTTTGCTTCTTAATGCTTTTTCACGGATGCAGCTGAGTAAGAACAGTTCGATGTAAATCTTGACAAGATTCTGAGCACCGGGTGCGGCAGACGGATTTTTCACAAGCCTCGTGCCATATTCTTTGTTGAGTGGCGTTGAGAAAGCCTACTGCGCCGAAGATATCAGCTTTGATATATATTCTTTCTTTTCGTCATCGCATTTGCGGATTTTACTGCCATTGGCTTTATACAGTGAAATTCCATAGGGCTTATTATTCTGTAATGGCCGGGTGGAATAACTTCTTCAATTGAACGAACGGTAACGGACAGATAATCCCTGTCCGAATATACAATCTCCCAGAAGTCGTGCATTTCGCCCGAAAAGGCAAAGTCCTTTGCGAATTCAAGGTACTGAACTGATACTATTTTTTCAATATTTATTTCGGTTTCCAGTGTAATCGGGGTATACAGCATATTTCATCACCGTTTTGATTATGTATTACATTTTTAAATTAGTCAACCAAAAGTATAAATTTAATGTCCTGTTTACCTTTGATATATAGAATATTTGTGTTATACTTATAGTGTAATACTGAGAAAGGATGTGTTCTAGTTGATAAAATTCGGAACAAGCCTCTGCTTTGTATTTTTGCTGAAAGCTCCACCAAAGAAAAGGCGGCTGAGTTCGTCAATGCGTGGAGAGAATTTCTCGGATTATAAGATTATGAAAAACTGCCGTAACATCGTTGCGGCAGTTTTTTATCATATAACAAAAACAAACCGGTAGTATTATTGTTAATGTTAAAAATCTGTATTTTTCGCAAAAACAAAGCCGGAAATGTTTGATTTTGTGTTAATCTATGTAAAAGAGGTTTTGTGAAATAAAATATGCAGGAAACACAATTGTTTCCTGCACAAATCTGAATATATTATTTTTACTCTTACCTGATACCGTAGTTTTCGATAATGTAATCCATATCCTTGTCGCCTCTGCCGGAGAGATTGATAAGAATTGAACCGCGTTCCATCTTCTTGGCAAGCTTAAGTGCATAAGCTACAGCATGTGAGCTTTCTATAGCAGGAATTATTCCTTCCATTCTGGAAAGTTCAAAAAATGCATCAATTGTTTCTTCGTCGTTTACAACATCGTATGTAACTCTGCCAATATCGTGCAAGAATGCATGTTCGGGGCCGGAGGACGGATAATCAAGTCCGCTTGCTACTGAATATACGGGTGCCGGCTCGCCGTTTTCATCCTTGAGCATTATGCTGTTAAAGCCGTGCATAACCCCTTCTGTTCCGTATTTCAAGCTTGCTGCATGGTCACCAAGCTTCGGACCCTTTCCAAGCGGTTCAACTCCGTATATATCAACATGGTCATTAAGGAATCCGGAGAAGATACCCATAGCATTTGAGCCACCGCCAACACATGCAACAACAGCGTTAGGAAGCTCTCCGGTCATATCCATAAACTGTTCTCTTGCTTCCACACCCACAATATTCTGGAAATCACGAACCATCATCGGGAACGGATGCGGTCCGAGTACTGAGCCAATGCAATATATACAGTCTTTATATTCTCTGCAGTATGCGGCAAATGCAGCATCCACCGCTTCTTTAAGTGTCTGGAGCCCGTCAGTTACTTCAACTACATTTGCACCAAGTATTTTCATTCTGGCAACATTGGGTGCCTGCTTTTTAATGTCAACAGAGCCCATGTAAATATCACACTCAAGACCAAAGTATGCTGCAGCCGTGGCAAGAGCAACACCGTGTTGACCTGCACCTGTTTCAGCAATAACCTTTTTCTTGCCCATATATTTTGCAAGAAGAGCTTCGCCCATACAGTGATTGAGCTTGTGTGCACCGGTGTGGTTCAAATCTTCACGTTTTGCATAAAATTGAACATTTCCGTGTTTGTTTGAAAGTCTTTCAAGATGGGAAATGGGAGTAGGTCTGCCCTGAAACTCCTTTCGGATTCTTCTGAGTTCAGCTATGAATTTGCTTGATTTACATATGGTAAAATATGCTTCGGTGATGTCCTTCATTGCAGTTTTAAGCTCATCAGATACATAAATTCCGCCGTATTTTCCGAAAAAACCGTCTGAATCGGGGTAGTTTTTAAAATAATTGTCAAATTCAATACCGTTGTGTATCATTATTTCTTCTCCTGTCCTGTTAGTATTTTCATTATGGTTTGTATAACATTAATGTTTTTGCTGAAAGTCGTCATCGTTTGGTTTTTATGCAAACTCTTCGTTTCAACCGGCAAAAAAAACAAAACCTGTCCCTTATATTTCGGGACAGGTAAAACCTGCGATACCACCCGAGTTGATATCCATCGTCCGGACATCCTCTCTATACTCATACACTATCTATGTATGCACTCTTGTTAACACAGTGTGTTCTGCGTCAGCGGTAATCAGATACAACACCAAAACAAAGCTACGGCATCAACGCCACTCAAAGCACTTTCGCACTCTTAAAAGCACCTACGCGCTTATCGCCTTGCCCCTTGTATGCACCCTTTCACGCCGCCCTCAAAAGTCCATTCACCGGAATACCGTATACCGCATTTCCACCGTCAGCGGCTCTCTATAACCGTGATTTCCGATTACTTACTCTTTCTCGTCGGTTTGATTGTTGTATGAATTATAACACCGCAGGTGTCTTTTGTCAAGAGCTTTTTTGAAATTTTCATTTCACTCGGAATTAAGAGTAAATTCACAAATATTTACAGATATTTTCTAGTAATTTACACTTTGTGTAATTATAATGGTATATAATATAATTTAATAACCAAAGAAAGGCGGTTGCTTTATGAATAACAATCACGAATGGTGGAAGGATACAGGGGCATCTGGCGGAACTTCACCGAAAAAATCCTTTGCAGAATCCGCTAAAACGGCAAAGAAAACTATAATTACAGTGATAATTGTTCTTCTTGTAGGATATGTACTCCTCTCCTCTGTATATACAGTAAATGACAAACAGCAGGCTGTTGTTACAACTTTCGGAAAGGTTACTTCTGTTGCAGACTCAGGTATACACATTAAGCTTCCCTTTGGCATACAGAAAGCAACACTTGTGGATGTAAATGTACTTCAGAAGATAGAAATAGGCTTTCGCAGTGCTGCAAATGCTCCTTATGATGTAACTGTTGTTGAAAGCGAAAGCAAAATGATAAGCGGTGACTACAACATAGTAAACTGCGATTTCTTCGTGGAATACAAAATAAGCGACCCCGTAAAGTATCTCTACAACTCTGAAAATCCACACGAAATTCTCAAGAGCCTTGCTCAGAGCCATATAAGAAATGTTATCAGTTCATATGACGTTGACAGCATACTCACAACAGGCAAGGGCGAAATACAGGCGAAAATCAAAGAAGCTATACAGGATGAGCTCGTGGTATACGACCTCGGACTTGCTCTCACTGATATCAAGCTTCAGGACAGCGAACCGCCAACGGTTGCCGTTCAGGAAGCATTTAAAGAGGTAGAAACGGCAAAGCAGGATAAGGACACAGCAATAAATGTGGCTCTTGCTTATGAAAACGCACAGATTCCTCTTGCACAGGCAGAAGCAGATAAACTTGTTCAGAACGCAGAGTTTCTCAAGCAGGACAGAATCAATGAAGCAAATATGCAGGTTGCAATGTTCAACG
Organism: Eubacteriales bacterium; assembly: GCA_045653405.1. Taxonomy (GTDB): domain Bacteria; phylum Bacillota; class Clostridia; order Oscillospirales; family CAG-382; genus UMGS882. Next base: position 16,129 of record JAZOLW010000037.1, read on the forward strand.
CTATGTACGAACAGTATAAGCTCAATCCCGAAATAACAAAGAAGAGAATGTTCTTTGAAGCAGTGGAAAAAGTACTGCCGGGAGCAAAGATTTACATTGATACATCTGACGGCTCAACACAGAAGCTGCTTCCAGTTGACAGCTTCGGTGCAAATTAATCGGGAAGGAGTGTTCATAGTGAAAAAGTTTACATTAAGCCTTGCGGCAGTAATCATAATTGCAGTGCTTGTTCTCGGCTCTGAAGCATACTATACAGTAAATGAGAATGAATATGCAAACACAGTAAGATTTTCAAAGACGGTGAACACCGTTTCCGAATCGGGAATATATCTCAAGATTCCCTTTATAGATTCCGTAAAGAAGTTTCCCAAGCAGGTTCTCCTTTACGATATGAAGCCCAGCGAAGTTCTCACGGCAGACAGTAAGACTATGCAGGTTGACAACTACGTTATGTGGAGAATCACCGACCCGCTGAAGTTTTATAAGACACTTGGCACAAAAGCTGAGGCAGAAACACGTATTGATATGCTGACATACAGTGCAATCCGCATTGAAATGGGTAAAAGCACAAGAGATAACATCATCAATCAGGATGAGCACAGCCGCGAACAGTTTAATAACAATATACTTGAAGCGGCAACCAAATCCACCAACGATTACGGTATCGAGATAATTGATATCAAAATTAAGAAGCTGGATTTGCCCGCAGACAACGAAGAAGCGGTATACCGCCGTATGATTTCCGAGAGAAACAAGATTGCCGAACAGTACAGAGCTGACGGCAACAAGGAAGCTGAAATGATACGCAACGAGGTTGACAAGAAAACAAGCATACTTGTATCAGATGCCAAGGCAAGTGCAGAGCAGATTAAGGCAGAAGGCGAAGCGGAGTATATGCGTATTCTTTCAGAGGCATATAATACCCCTGAGAAGCAGGAATTCTATGAATTCGTAAGAGCCATTGATGCAGTGGAAGTTTCACTTGCAGGGGACGAAACCACAATAATACTTGGAAAGGATTCCGCAATAGCAAAGGCAATTACAAATCCGTAATGCGGAAGAATTGAAATGTCACTTTTAAATATTTTCTCAGGCAGAAAAAAAGAGCTTACGGCAGAGGTCGCAAAGGTTTTTGCCGAACCGCCCACACTTACAACTGAAAGACTAATTCTTTGCAGAATAACGGCTGACCACGCGGCAGATATGTATGAGTATTCCTGTGACGATGAGGTTACAAAATATCTTACCTGGTCGCCGCACATCAGCATAAAACAGACGGAACGCTATATAAACGTACTGCAAAAAAAGTATGCAGACGGAACGTTCAACGATTGGGGACTTGTGCTTAAAGAGAACGGAAAGTTCATAGGAACCTGCGGATATACATCCTTTGACAG
>JAZOLW010000038.1:0-8699 GCA_045653405.1 Eubacteriales bacterium
CAGAACGACTATGTTACTACCAAGGTTGCAGACAAAAACGACTATTGGTTTCACGTAAAGAACGCACCCGGTTCCCACGTTTTAATGCGCTGTGCAGACTCGGAGGAAGACCCGCCGGCAACAAGCTTTACAGAGTGTGCAATGATTGCCGCATATTTCAGTTCCGAGAGGGAAAAACCGCAGGTTGCCGTTGACTATACAAAAGCAAGATATGTAAAGAAACCCTCAGGCTCAAAACCGGGATTTGTAATATATGAGAGAAACTATACAGCTTATGTAACGGCAGATAAAGAAATTGTTGAAAAACTTATGAAATAAAGAAAGGCTTGACGCTACCGTCAAGCCTTCTCTTACATTCGGCTCACAGCAAGGGAAAATGCATCAATTTCGGAGATAGTATTAGTAAAGGAAAGGGAAGCTCTTACAGCACCGTAACTACCTGTGCCGAGAGCCGCATGGGCAAGAGGAGCACAGTGAAGTCCGCCACGAACACACATACGCCTTTCGTTGAGATATACAGATGCATCTTCCGAGGTAACATTTTTCTTGTTGAATATAAGTGTAGGCACTCTTTGAGAGGTAATTCCGTAAAGAGTAATACCGGGTATAGAAGAAAGATTTTCTGTGAGCTTGTTGATTAAATATGTGTTTCTTTCGTAAATTTCATTGATACCGATTTTGGTAATATAATTGATACCTGCACACAATCCGCATATTCCCGGAGTGTTCAGCGTGCCTGCTTCAATGCGTTCAGGCAGAAGACCTGTCATATTCCTGTCTGCAGAATTTATTCCGTTTCCGCCCTGAATAAATGGCTCCGGGTCTATTTCACAACAGAATACAGCCCCTCCCGTACCTTGCGGTCCGTAAAGACTTTTATGTCCTGCAAAGCACAGCACGTCTACACCTAAAGATGTTATGTTTACCGGGACGGCACCTGCACCCTGAGAAGCATCACAGATAAGGAAGATTCCTTTCTTTTTGCATACAGAAGCAATCTTGGCAATGGGAAGAATTCGACCGCACACATTTGATGCAAGCGTTACAACAGCCATAGAAGTGTTGGGTCGGATTTTTGAAGCGAAATCAAAAAGAATGTCGTTTTCATTTCCCGAAGCATCAAAGACGCTGTAGGTGATACCGAGTTTTTCGTCTGATGCCAGTGCGTGCACGGGACGGATTACTGAATTGTGTTCATAGTTTGATATTAAAATATGAGAGTTAGGTTTTGCATAGCCCTTTATTGCAAGATTAAGAGCATAAGTTGCATTGGCGGTAAAAACCACTCTTTCGGGTTTGTCAAAGCCGAACAGCCTGCTTACGGCATTACGGCAGTTGAATATTTCGGAGGATGCAGCATAGGACAGGTCATGCCCGCTTCTTCCGGGATTCGCACACCGTTCAAGAGCGGTTATAACCGCTCTTGAAACGCATTCCGGTTTGCCGACAGTTGTTGCGGCATTATCGAAATAAATATATTTTCTCATCTTTTCTTTGCCTCGCAGTCTACTGTATCTATAACTTTAATTCCTGCAATAGTCAGGAATCTTCTTGCGGCTGTTGAAAGACCGCGTGATACCTTAACACCATATCCGCAGCCTCCAAGTGCTGCAACATTTTTTATTTTTTCCACCTTGCAGGCAATGCCGCGGTTTTCAAGCTCGGCTTTTGCCTTCATGGCGTAGGTTATTGAACTGACAATGAGGAATTCACAGTCCATGGGAAATCAACCCCTTTGTTATTTGTCAAGTTCAGGATTGTAAGCGTAAAGATTTCTTCTGTCCATACGCCGTTTTGAATTTTCTAACGCTTCACCGAAATTAGTAATTTAAGTAAGGGGTACAGTTGACATTATAAGGATTTGATGTATAATAATTACAGAGATTAAATATTTTGGAGGTATATATGAGAAGAGTATTAAAGTTTTTTACCGTAACAGCGTTAATTTTGCTGTGCATCCTGTCTATAAGTGTATTTGCTGACGGCACAAGCGTTTATATAGACGGTGTGGAAGTGAAATTTGACAACAGTACAGGCTATCCTTTTGTAAGCGGTGGCAGAACTCTTGTGCCGTTACGTGTTACAATGGAAAGCTTTGGCGGAAGTGTAGACTGGGAGCCGGATACCGCAACCGCAATTGTGCGTAAAGACACTACGACGGTACGTTGCAAAATCGGAGAAAATTGCATATACAGAAACAATGTAAAAATTGAAAACGATGCTGCGGCTGTCATTGTAGGCGGAAGAACGTATCTTCCCATAAGAGCTGTGCTTGAAGCATTTGGTGCAGAGGTCGGCTGGGACGGCTCTGTAAAGGTTACAAGCCCCGGGAACGGCACTCTTATATATTCTATTGAAAACACACCTTCAGTTACAAAAAACTACTGGCCGGTGTGGAATAATGCCATTGCACTTAAAAACGCAGGTGATTTTACTGGGTGCATTGAAACCATAATGTCCATATCCAAGGTTTTCCTTGAGGAGAATCAGAACGCAAGCGGAGCAATGCTCTATAAGCATATGGGAGAATGTTATTCCAATCTCAAAGAGTACTCAAATGCATCTGCCTGCTTTAAAAGAGAAGCATACTACTGGAGCATAACTCCCGGAATGGAACAGAGCAGAATAGATGCAGAGCGTCGTTCAAATCTTATAAAGACAAGCACTCAGCTTTATGTAAAGACAACAGATGCTTCAATGGGCGCAAGAACATATTTCGGAGTAATGCACGAACCTGTGGGCGGAACAATTCTCGGAGCATACGCAGAGGGGGATACCGGAATATACAATCCCTATAATCCGGCTATGTTCTATATGGATACATTCCCAAAGCTTGTCGGCAAGGATATGGGTGCATATCTTCTCTATCTTACATACGGAAGCAGTGTTTCAATATACGACAGCCATATAAATAAGGCTGCAGAAAAGAATAAGATAATCCAGTTCCACCTCCAGCCCCTTGATGGACTTGCATCTGTAAACGGAAACGACGGATATCTCATCAAGCTTGCAAAGGAAATGGAAGAGCGTTCAAAAAAGTGTAAGCTTATGCTGAGGTTTGCCGGGGAAATGAATGACGTAACCTCCAAATGGTATTCCGAAGACCCGAAAAAATTTATTGAAAAATTCAGAATTGTAGCTGATACATTCCATAAATACGCACCGTCTGTACCGGTAATCTGGGCACCCAATTTCTACCCGCCGGATACAATGGATGACTACTATCCCGGTGACGAATATGTAGACTATGTGGGAATATCTTCCTATATGATGCATACACCCGTTACAGACCCGCTGGGTCAGGGTGTAGACAGAAGCAGATGGAGTAACCAGCTTGATAAGATTTACTCCCTCTACGGGCATAAAAAGCCTATAATTGTGGTTGAGGGTGGAGCATCCTATATGGATTACGATACCTGGGCGGATATAACACCTTTTGCTTCACGCCAGATAGAGGATTTCTACAAATATCTTCCTATCAAATACCCCAATGTAAAAATGAGTTTTGTGTTTGACCAGAACAAAGACAGGTCAAGATACTGCCTCTCAACCAATGAACAGTACCTCGAAGCTTATAAGCGTGGAATTGCCTCTGATTTGTTTGTAAGCGATTTAACAAAATCAGAGTATAAATACGATTACTATGAAATCGGCAATAATGTAAAGGTCAAGGCTGAAAAGACAGAACTTTGCTGTTATGTAACCACACCCGATAACGACACATCATATGTAATCTATTATATAAACGGTGCATATGTAGCAACTGCAACCGGTGCTCCGTATACAGCAAGCGTAGACTTTACGCAGTATAAAGGACAACAGGTTGAAGTTACTGCAACTGCCTTTTGTTCGGATAATACTTCGTCCTCAACATACAGTGTGAAAATTAATGTAGTATAATAATAAAAATATCCCTCCGTAAAAACGGAGGGATATTTATTATTAACTTTCAAGCAGATTAATTGCGTATATAGCATTTTCTTCTGCGGTTTTTCTAAGAACAGCGTTTGTTTTGTGAAGCTGTTCTTTTCTTTGATCCTTTTCAGAAATTATTGTATCAAGTACATCTTTTGCTTTTTCGAAACTGAAGTCTTCAATATTTACCCAGTCAGGCTGACTGATAGAATCCATAAAAGCACTTATTTTGGGGTCATAAACAAGAGCCATAGCGGGAATCGCCAGAGTTGTCGCATAAATAAGCGAATGGAGTCTCATACCGATAACCAGTTCTGCCTCGGAAAGAACCGAGAATATTTCGGGAACAGACAATTCTCGGCTTATTACATATGAGCTGTGCTTCATTTTTGAGATTACCTGACGTGAAATCTCCATATCCAACGGATATTGCATAGGAACAAACAGAGGATAAAGACCGTGTTTTTCAACCATATGGTCACAAAGGTTTGCTAACATATCAGAAAAATTGGAAGGAGCCTTTTTCCATGCTCTTATAGAAACAATACAAAGTCTGCGTTCGGAGGGGACGCCTGCCATACGTGTGAAATACTTTCCCGACAGCGAGCCGTCAACGTCAATGGTGAATGCAGGGTCTGCCGTAATTATAACCTTTGGCTTTGTTACTCCGAGACTTTTCAGTTCTTCATCTGACTTATCATCTCTCAAGGTGATTATATCTACTTTATTCAGAATTTTCTTTGCAAAAAAACGGCTTGACTTTCTGATAATAGGTCCTATTCCGTTTGCATAGAGCATTGTTTTTATTCCGCATTTCTGTGCAAGACGGATGATTGCAAGATAATAGAGGATTGACTTGCTGCTTGTAACATCCTGAAGCAGACTGCCGCCTCCGAAAAGAAGCATTTTTGAGTTTTTCATTTCTTTTCGGATTTTGCTCATATTATATCTGTATATGGATTTTACTCCGTAAGCCTGAGCAGTTTCTTCGGGTGTTTGGGACAGTACAGTTACGTCAAGATCGGGTCTTTTGCTTCTGAGAGTGTTGAGAATGGCAAACAGCAAAGCTTCATCGCCGCTGTTGGCAAAACCATGATAACCGGATATTAAAATATCAGCCATTTGATTTTTCTCCGTCCTGATTGTCAAATCTGTTTTTCAGCGCAAGGAATATTTTAATTAAAATTACATTTCCTATATAAGCTGCTGTAGCTACAAAAATTCCAACGGTAAGACCGTTGAATGTGCGGCTTACGATAACAGTAAAATCTGTAAATACGTGGCAGAAGCTGTTAGTTACGGATGCCGCAAGAATTGCAGATGCTATAGCGAGAAGCCATCTTATCAGCTGAACATTATAACGCTTCATATAGTACACAAAGAGAACAAGCGCAGGGTAGCCTATGAGAAACTCCTTTGTTCTGGGACGGGCAGGAAACAGCTCTGTAACAAAATTACGCAGAGCGTGTTCAAGACCGCTGATGCTGTTTACATTTCCACTTCGGATAATGTAGTAAAGTCCAACAGCGCCTATAACGCCTCCGATGATAACCCAGTATACCTTTATATCTGCATTGATAACCTTTTTGATGTCGTGTACAATGCCCGAAACAGTATTTTTCATAAACATCAGATAATAAGCTATTGCAGTATATAATATAGGAATTATAAGAGAAATCTTTATACCTCTGAATATGTCATTGTTTACATAGTAATTGATTCCTGAAAGCATACTTCCCATACATACAGCGCCGATAATGAGTACTGTAAGCAAAAGAGCAACAGTACCGACAATCATAATCGGCATAGGGAGAGAATCTGCCTTTTGCTTTACAAAATACAGCACCGCAGTCATTGCCATACAGGACATAACAACACAGAAAGCAGTGGGGTAGAGAGAAAGCAGAGTCGCCGGCATTTTAAATGTTGCGGCAAAGGCAAGTGCGGAAAAAATAACAGCAGCAATGTTCAAGGAAAGGCTTCTCTTACCAAAAACAGCCTGATACATGAGCACTGCACACATAATCATAATAACTGCACAAATTGCAGAATTAAATGTGATGTTTGCATTGTAGCTGAAGGTATTGACTGTTGAATTTGTCCTATAGCCGGCTCCCTCAATTCTATTTTTGTAAGTCTGTACTGCTTTAAGCGTATAGTCAGCGCATTCATCGTAGGAAATCATAGGCGGAACAATCTGTGTTACTGTGATAAATCTTATATTTCTGTCAATTGTAGAATTAAAATACTGTTCAACTCTGTGTGTGTAGAAGGTTCCGTTCATCTGTGAGTCATCGTAGGTTTCGTATGAGCGCAGAACCTTGTTTGTGCCGCCGTCCTTCATAACTTCCCCGAAGATGTAGGAATATCCCATAAACTTCTGATTGGAAAGCTGGTCAGTGTTTTCGGTAACAACAAGTGTCATATTGTTGTTGTTTATGATTTCAGCAAGTCTCTTATAGTTTTCTTCTCTGATATCATCGGGTTTGTATTCTGTGCTGTCCATTTTAAGGTTGAGATATTCAACGTTATATTCTTTTACAATTCTGTCAATATCTTCAAGATAGTCAAACTTTGAATAGTTCTTTACCTTGTGAACAAGTGCTATGTTAAAGCCCTTTTCATAAAGACTTCTGATGACTTCTTCATCGTAGCCAAAGGCAAAGTCCCATAATTGTTTTCTTCCGTCGTGGAAAACATAGATATACAAGTCGTCATAAACACCGATGTCAGCATAGTCGTTTTCGTCAAACCTTCTTGGAAGCATCTTTGCAAGCTTCTCCTTTGCTTTGTCGCGGCTTGCAATAACCACATAGCTGTCATAGTTGACTTCCGGATACTTTTCAAGGATGAACTCAGCAATCCCGATACTTTCATCGTCATACTTGTGGCAGAGAACATTGAATTTGATACAGGTAACCTCACCTCTTGAAACAAGCGCATTGAGATCTTCTTCCATAACGGAAACAGTATTAACGCCGATTTCTTTGAAGGCATCAAGCTTCTTTTCAAGGTTTAAAGGCATAACCTTGTTTGCAATGTCATTGTAAAGCAGGGATATTGTTATGTTATCGTTGCCGGCTTCATTTGAAATTCTGTGGCTGATACCTGGAATAAGCAGAATAAGCATTACAGCAATAATGATGAGCGCACTGTAGTTTGAAATGAATTTTTTCATAAGAACAATCCTTCCTTACTTTCTCTTGATGAGACGCATAAGAACGCCTGTTGAAAAGAGCGAAATGAGATATACCAAAGCACAGACACCGACAGGTACTGCAAATGTAATGTATCCGTGTGTGAATTCCGGAGCAAAAAGGTTGAAAGCTATGTAAACTGCGGAAGCTATTGCACCGGATACAAATATTTTAAACAGATCTTTAAGAAGGTCTTTTTTCCAGTAGGGTCCTACAACTTTTCTGATTCCGATTGCAATAAAAACGGAATATCCGCAAAGAAGAACGGCGGTTCCCGCTGCAATCAGAATGGGGGCAGTTCCCGGTTCCGAAGAAACTGAGGACGACTCAGAGGTGTTAAGTTTTACTGCAAAATTAATTATAAAGTTAAGAGCTACAACAGCTATAGTTCCGATTACAGTGTATTTGTATTTGCCTGCAAGGTAAAGAATTTTGTTGAACAGTTCCTGAGAAACGTAACCCAGAATACCAAGACAGTATATAAGAAGAATTGAAGCAACTGCAGCTGTGGATTCTGCTGAGAAAGAACCGCGCTCATAAACAAGGCGGATAATATCTTTTCCGAAGAATCCCATAACCAAAAGGAAGGGAAGGAATATTGCAGTCATCATAGATATCATATTCTGCAACAGCTCATTTACATAATCAATATTGCCCTCTTCATAGTTCTTTGAGATTGATGGGAAAACCACCGTAGACAATGCAACTACAAAAACACTTGAAACGGTAATGAACAGATTCGAAGCATAGTTGAATGTAGCAGCCATACCCTGATTTGAACTTACAAAAGCTCTGTCTGTGTAGAAGCAAAGCTGGAACATCATGTTGGATATGAAAATGAGAAGTATTTCAGCACTTTTATCTTTCTTTACAGAAGAAGTATCTTTAGCCGTTAAAAATCTGTAGCCTTTTTTGTAGAATGATGGCAGAAGAATTGCAATGTGAAGAAACCATCCGATAGTTGTTACTATTCCCACCGTGAAAACAGAAACGTTTTTCATAAGTAGTGTGAGAATAATTATAACATTGAACGGCAGACTCATTATTGATGTGATAAAGTATATCTTTTCGTTCTGCAGTATGCCCGAAACAATGTAAGCAATAACTACAAATACCAGTGACGGTACCATAACATACATCATTTTGACCGCCAGATCATAGTTAACCCCTGAAATTTCGGGAAGAATTATTTTTACAATCTGCGGAGCAAAAACGGCCATTAAAACAGCGGCAAAAGTCAGATATAATGCACTTTTCTGAAGAAATTTTGCAGCATATGCCTTCTCGTGCCCTGCATTTTCGGACTTATTTATATTTTTAATAACAAGCGTTGAAAGAGCAACACCGATTCCCGTGAAAATCAGATTAACAAGGCCGAATACCTGAAAATAGATATCGGCGGCAACACTTGTGCCGAAAGTTCCGGCAAAGACCATATCCCTGAAGAATCCCAAGCCTTTTGCAGCAAGGATTCCCAGAACTACCATAAAATATGCGTTTCCCATTGTTATTCTCCTATACGATTCCAAAAAGCAAACAAAAAAGAATTGTTTATTCTCAGTTTGCATACATATATTTATTATACAT
>JAZOLW010000039.1:0-1818 GCA_045653405.1 Eubacteriales bacterium
CGACCCTAACGACTTCCTTGTTGGTCAGCGTCACAATCTTGAACAGATCGTTGTAATGAATGATGATGCAACTCTTAACGAAATCGCAGTTCACTTCTGCGGTATGGACAGATACGATGCAAGAAAGCAGATTGTAAAGGAACTCGAAGAAATGGGAGTTCTCGTAAAGGTTGAACCTACAGTTCACAATGTAGGTGAGTGTTACCGTTGTGGAACAACCGTTGAGCCTCTTATTTCAGACCAGTGGTTTGTAAAGATGGAACCTCTTGCAAAACCTGCTATTGAAGCTGTTAAGGACGGAACTATCAAGTTCATTCCTGAAAACCAGTCAAAGAAGTATTTCAACTGGATGGAAAACATCCATGACTGGTGTATTTCCCGTCAGCTCTGGTGGGGACACAGAATTCCCGCTTATTACTGCGACAAGTGCGGTAAAATGGTAGTTGCAAAGGAAGATGTACTTACCTGCCCCGATTGCGGTGCAGCAATGCGTCAGGATGAGGATGTACTTGACACCTGGTTCTCCTCTGCCCTCTGGCCTTTCTCAACACTCGGCTGGCCCGAAGAAACAGAAGACCTTGCAAAGTTCTATCCTACATCAACTCTTGTTACAGGATATGACATTATCACTTTCTGGGTATCAAGAATGATTTTCTCCGGTCTTGAACACACAGGAAAAGCTCCTTTCGATACAGTTCTCATTCACGGTCTTGTTCGTGACGAGCTTGGCAGAAAGATGTCAAAGTCTCTCGGCAACGGTGTTGACCCTCTTGAAGTTATTGACAAGTACGGTGCCGATGCACTGAGATTTACTCTTGTTACAGGTAACTCCCCCGGAAACGATATGAGATACTCTGATAAGAAGGTTGAAGCATCAGGTAACTTTGCTAACAAAATCTGGAATGCATCAAGATTTATGCTTATGAATCTCGAAGATGACACAAAACCTGTGCTTCCCGAAAAACTCAACCTTGAAGACAAGTGGATTCTTGCAAAGTTCAACACTGCTGTAAAAGAAATCACAGCAAACCTTGACAAATTCGAGCTTGGTGTTGCTTCTGCAAAGATATACGAATTTGTATGGGATATTCTCTGCGACTGGTATATTGAGCTTGTTAAGCCCAGACTCTTTGAAAAGGGCTCACAGACAAACAAGGATGCACAGAGTGTTCTCCTTTATGTGCTCAGCGGAACATTAAAGCTTCTGCACCCCTTTATGCCTTATATTACAGAAGCTATCTGGTCACACCTCGGATATGACAAGCCTCTTATTGTTGCTGAATGGCCTCAGTATGATGCGGCTCTTGATTTTGCGGCAGAATGTGAATCAATGGAAAGAATTATCGGCGCAATAAGAGCAATCCGTAACACTCGTGCACAGATGAACGTTCCTCCTTCAAAGAAAGCAAAGCTTTATGTTGTTTCCGACTGCAAAGACAGCTTCAATAACGACACAGCAGTATTCTTCACAAAGCTTGCATCTGCAAGTGAAGTTGAATTTGCTGACAGCTATGAAGATGCAGGAAGTGTAAGCATTGTTTCCGACGGTGCAAAGCTGTACATTCCTATGGCTGAAATCATTGATATGGCAAAAGAACGCGAAAGACTCGAAAAGGAAAAGAAAACTGCACTTTCCGAGCTTGACAGGGCACAGAAAAAGCTTGCCAACCCTGCATTTACAGACAAAGCACCTGCGGCACTCGTAGAAGCAGAAAAGGCAAAGATTGAAAAGTATACCGAAATGCTTAAGAGCGTTGAGGAAATGCTTGCAAAACTTTAATCAACAATCAACAAAAATACTGGGGACGGTTTAGCACC
>JAZOLW010000040.1:0-4869 GCA_045653405.1 Eubacteriales bacterium
TCGTTAAGTCTTACCGCAACAAAACTGCGGCATTTTATAAGGTCACCGTACACATCTCCTGCACCGACAGGGGGAAGCTGGTCAGCATCACCGATAAGCAATAGTCTTGTTCCTGGCTTTAACGCACGCAGAAGTGCTGAAAACAGGAAGATATCTACCATAGATGCTTCATCCACGATAACTGCACCGTAGTCGAGAGGGTTGTCCTCATTGCGTTGGAATTCAAGCCTGTCATTTGATGTATATTCACATTCGAGAAGTCTGTGGATGGTTTTTGCAGGCATATCTGTTGCCTCTGTCATTCGCTTGGCGGCTCTTCCCGTTGGGGCTGCAAGGCAAACATTTATATCAAGGCGGGCAAACATTTCTGCTATTGCACGGATAACGGTTGTTTTTCCTGTACCGGGACCGCCGGTTACAATTACAACGCCCTCTGTTGTGGAAAAGCGTATGGCATCGGCTTGGAAGTTTGCAAATTTTATGCCACGTTCTTTTTCAACCCGTTCTATCTCTTTGTCTGCGTCAAGTAACGGAATTTCTGCCATTGTGTCGCACAACAGCTTTAATTTTTCCGCACAGTATTTTTCTGTTCGGTATACGTTCTCAAGATAAATTGCAGTTGTATCTCCGTATTTTACCGCTACGATCTCACTTCTGTGGGACAAGAGCACGATACATTCCTGTATAAGCTCTCTGTCAACTCCTAAAATGTCCGAGGCTTTTGTGCAAAGCTCATTTATGGGAAGATAGCAGTTGCCGTTTCTGTTAATCTCGGCATAAAGAACGTATTTAATCCCCGCAATAAGCCTGTCCTCGTCTTCGGCTTCAAACCCGAGGGATTTTGCAAATATATCTGCCTTTTCAAAGCCGACTCCATCCACTTCGTCGCAAAGCAGATAGGGATTTTGTCTAAGAATATCTATTGCCGCATTTCCCCACTGCTTGTATACTTTAAGTGCAAGATTAGGTGACAACAGTCCTTGAAAATACAGCATAACCTGACGCATTCCGTACTGATTTCTGAAGCTTTCGGCAATCTCCTGTGCCTTTTTGGGGGATATGCCTTTGATATCTGCAAGCCAGTCGGGATGTTCTTCTATTACGTTGAGGGAATCTTCTCCGTACAAATCGACAATTCTTTTTGCCGTAACAGGGCCGATCCCTTTTACCGCACCCGATGACAGATATGTGAGAATTGCGGCGGCAGTTGCAGGCATTTCTTTACTGTACGCAGTGACAGAAAACTGCTTTCCGTAGGTTGGGTGGTTTACCCACTCGCCCTCTGCTGTCATCATTTCGCCCTCGCCAATTCCCGGCATGATGCCCGTAAGAGTTACAGGCTCACCGTCGCAGTCAATGACGCAGATGGTATAGCCGTTGTCGGCATTTTTGAAAACAATGTCTTCTATTATTCCTTTTACAACGATTTTTTCTGTGTTTTCAGCCATCTTTTTCTCCAAATAAATTTCTGATGTGGATAAGGAACTATTGTACAGAACAAATTCCTTGTTGCATACAATAATTTCTTATCTGTGCGGCACATACGACACCTCTGCGGATATCGGAACGATATCCGCATCCCCGTGAGTATGATGTTTTCCGTTATTACCAAAATAAAACCCTCACGGGGCAGGCAGACGGTAAAACCGTCTGCCAAGGTGTCGTTAAAGTTTTGAAATATTGCCGAATTCGCCGCCGAGCCTTTGAAATAAGTCTTCTGAAATGTCAATATCTTCAGAAAGAACAACTCCGTCGAAAAAGTCAGCGTGGTCGCCAAAATTAAAACGGCACTCGGCAAAACGTATTGCATATTCAATATCGTTTTCGCAGCTGCAAATGAGAATTTTGCATTTTGCTCCGGTTTTCTTTATAACATAAAGGTCAATGGAAACACGGATGAATTCGTATATACCAAGTAAAGCAAATATTCCTGCGAAAATCTGAATTATAAGTATAAGCTGATGCATAATGGCACATCCTTGCAGTAAAATACGGCAGGAATACAGCAGGAGAACAAGGCAAAAGCCGTTTTCTGTCCGCGCCGTAATCCTGCCGACATTATATTTTATGCAAGAAAGTGTGAAATGTCAGTTTTAGTTGTACTTTCTCTTAATCTTTCTGGAGGTTGTCTTTTCAAACTCTTCTTTTCTTACAACAACCTTTGTAACCTTCTTGTATGAAGGAAGTCCGTCATTGATTTTTTCAACAGCAGCCTTTACGCCTGTGTAGATTTCGTCGTCAGATTTATCCTTTGCGTAATCCTGATCGGGATAAATTTCAGCCTTGAGAGCAACTTCACTGCCGTCTTCATCCTTAACGGAAGAAACGATAACCTCTCCGACTTCGGGAGCAGCCATCAGATAATCTTCAATTTCTTCGGGGTAAATATTCTTGCCGTTCTTGAGAACGATAAGGTTCTTCTTTCTTCCTGTGATGTAAAGTCTGTCGTCGGCAGGGTCAATCTTACCGTAGTCGCCTGTGTGGAACCAGCCATCAACAATAACTTCGGCAGTGAGGTCAGGTCTGTTGTAGTAACCCATCATAACCGTGGGACCCTTAACGCAGATTTCACCTTCACCGTCTTCATTGGGGTTGTCAATCTTGAGTTCAAGACAAGCAAGCTTGATACCAACAGAGGAGAAGTTGAAGAAGTAGTCGCGGTTAACAGCAACAAGAGGTGAACATTCTGTGATACCGTAGCCGTTAAGAACAGCAACACCGATGGATGTAAAGAAATTACCAACTTCTTCACGCATGGGAGCGCCGCCGCAAACAATCTTGTCAAGTTCTCCGCCGAATACTTCGTGAAGCTGACCGAAGAGCTTCTTTCTTACGTCAATGCCGATTTTGAGAAGTCCGTTGGAAACCTTAATCATCTTTCTTACAAGACCGGCCTTGCCGCTGTCTTCAAGATTTGCCCAGATTTTCTTGTAGAAGGACTCAACGTAAAGCGGTACAAGCATTACATACTTGGGCTTGTAAAGCTTAAGGTTGGGTGCAACAGTTCTGATGCTTTCATTAATGCAGATTGTAGCACCTTTTTTCATAGATACAAGCAGATTGCAAACGAGTTCGTATGTGTGATGGTAGGGAAGAACAGAAAGACATTTTTCGTATACATCGGCAACCTGAAGACCGTAGCAAACCATATTTACCATATTGGAAAGACTGAGCATAACGCCCTTTGCTCTGCCTGTAGTACCTGATGTGTAAACAATCATCTTCATATTTTCAAGTACGGGCACCATATCTGTGTATGCGGTGTAACCTTCGTCGAGAAGCTGCATACCCTTTTCAAGAAGCTTGTCGTATGAAAGGAATTCATCGCTTTCATCTTCCTTTGCTTCGATGTTTACAAAGTATTTTACTTTGGGCATCTGGTCGCGGTACTTCTTAACATTTTCAGCGTAGAAATCTGCGTAGAAGAACACTTCCGTGTCGCTGTCGTTGATTATGTACATAATTTCTTCAAAGGGAAGTTCTCTGTCAATAGGCACGAATACACCTTCGTCGGAGTTGAGCATTGTGAGATAAATGGTCGCATACTTGTAGCTGTTGGGGCCAATCATTGCAACGTGCTTGCTTCCGAAACCGAGATTAGTAATGGCAGAGCCGAGAGCCTTTGTTTCCTTGTAGAACTGCTCGTAGGTTACTTCGACAACGTCTGTGCCTTTCTTATACATAAAGGCGGGTCTGCCTTGGCAAACCGTAAGTGATTCATCCAGCATCTGCTTGAAGTCTCTTACAAAAGAAACTTCATTGTAGGGGTAGTTCTTTTTCAGATTCTTGTACATTGTGTTTTTCTCCTTTGTTGTAGAGTAGCCGGCAATTTTAGAAATTTGCCAGCTGTATATTGAATTTTTGCTTTGCTATACTGTTAATTTCACAAATGGGAAGTCCCATTACATTGAAATAGTCGCCGTGAATACCTGTTACAAAGACAGAGCCTTTTTCCTGGATTCCGTAAGCTCCTGCTTTGTCACTTGGCTCTCCGCTTGCAATATATGCGTATATTTCATCGTCTGAAAGCTCTCTGAAATCAACATCTGTTTTTACAAAACCCGAATAAATGTCGTCTTTTGTACAGAGAGTGAATCCCGTGAGGACATAATGCGTTCTTCCGGAAAGATTTTTGAGAATACGGTAAGCGTGGCTGTCGTCGGTTGGCTTTCCGATGATCTCTCCGTCTGTGACAACTACCGTGTCAGCAGAAATGATAAATGTGTCATCAGTATTCCCCTCGGATTCCAGCTTTTCAAGTATGCATACAGCTTTTCTGCGGGATATTTCACAGACTGCCTTTTCGGGAGAAGAGCCTTCTGGAACAGATTCGTCCGTGTCAGCAGGCATTATATCAAATTCAGCGCCCACGTTACGGAGGATTTCCACACGGCGAGGCGATTTTGAAGCAAGAATAATTCTCATAGTTTTGTCCTTGTGATATTGTAGGGGCGACTCACGAATCGCCCGAAGGAGTGTTTCGCCTCTGCGGAGGCGAGGTTCTTTTGTGTGGACAAAAGAACCCAAAAGCCACAAGGGAGCACCCTTGACCCCCACGACGGTCAAAAGGAATTACTGCCAACTGTATCTGAATTTTTAATAAATTGAGTAATTTCTAAGATTGACCGTCGGAGGCTACGCCTCTCTTTTTGTCAGCAGTGAAATTCGTAGAACTTCACCGCTGACGGGCAAATCTTTGCTGTTTACATCAAGCGTAGCTGTTTGGTGCAATTCTTATTGCCTTTCTGATGTACACCTTTATCAGTTGCACGTTGCAATAGTATCGGTTGTGCAATTTTAAGCGATGTGCCACTAATAAATTATTGATATAATCTGATATTTCTCTAAAACATCTTTGTGGCAGTGCAG
>JAZOLW010000041.1:0-29178 GCA_045653405.1 Eubacteriales bacterium
ATAATACATTTCTTTATATTCATTTATCTCAACCGTCAGATACGGGATGACCAGATTCAACTGTACCTCAGGATACTTTTGCTTTAACACTCTCACGGCTGCGGCGGAAAGTTTGTCAAAATCGCCGTAATTCCCTACCCAAAATTCATTGACATTTTCGGTTGTTATTAAATCTTCGATTACACAAATAAGCTTGTCGGAAAGTTCGTTTATACCGTACAACTCTGAATGTCCTGCAAAAGTGCAAATTTTTCTCACAGAATATCACCTCTTATATTGCTTTCGCTCAAAAGCAATATGATGCATTGTAAAAACAATCATTTTGAGTGTATAATACCATTTTTTGACGCTAAAGTCAATCAATTATGTTGTTTTAACAACACATACAGTTGTCGATATAATTTTAAAACAAGGATATAATATACATAAAGAGGTGAGCGGTGTGAAGAATAAAAACTTTGATATTTGGATGGGTATAGGGTTAAATATCTTGCACTACAGAAAAGAACAAGGTATGACACAAATGCAGCTTGCAGAAAAAGCAAACATAAGTAAAAATCACATGCAAAGAATTGAAACTGCTGCTTGTTCCTGCACACTTGATACGCTGATTGACATTGCCGAAGCGTTGAATATACCGCTTAAAAAGTTATTCGAATTTAAAGATTAAAAGAGAGATTACCAAATAATGGCATCTCTCTTTTTTCGTTATATGGAAAAAATAAGAAGCAGATTGCTCTGCTTCTTATGGTAAAATTCTTGTTTTTATTAGCCGAAGTATCTCTGAAGAAGTCCTTCAAATGCCTTTCCGTGACGAGCTTCGTCTCTTGCCATTTCGTGAACTGTATCGTGAATAGCATCAAGGCCGAGTTCCTTTGCACGCTTAGCGAGGTCAGTCTTACCTGCAGTTGCGCCGTTTTCAGCTTCAACTCTCATTTCGAGGTTCTTCTTTGTGGAATTTGTTACAACTTCGCCGAGAAGTTCAGCAAACTTTGCAGCGTGTTCTGCTTCTTCGTAAGCTGCCTTTTCCCAGTAAAGACCGATTTCGGGATAGCCTTCTCTGTGAGCTACTCTTGCCATTGCAAGGTACATGCCAACTTCTGTGCATTCACCTGTGAAGTTCATTCTGAGGTCCATCATAATATCTTCGGGAGCACCCTCGGCTACTCCTACAACGTGTTCTGCTGCCCATGTCTTATCTCCGCCCTGTTCTGTGAACTTGGAAGCAGGTGCCTTGCACTGGGGGCACTTTTCGGGAGCGCTGTCGCCTTCGTGAACATAACCGCATACTGAACATACAAACTTTTTCATAATAATAATCTCCTTTAAAATAAATACTTTTTTTACTTTTTATTTTTCAGACAGTCTTTACAACTGCCTGTATAATAAACATCTTCAGCGTCTACCTGAAATCCGCTTTCCGGAAACTCCGGACATCCTTTCAGCCACACGTCGTAAACCATTCCGCAATCTCTGCACAAAAAATGACCGTGAAATCCTGCATTTGCATCATACCTTGTTCTGAAGCCTTCTATGGATATTCCTTTTATTATACCTGTCTGTACCAGAAGTTTCACCGTGTTGTACACTGTTGTTTTGGACAGTGTGGGGAAATGCTCCGCAAGGTCTACATAAATTTCATCTACAGTCGGGTGGGTTCTGTGACTGTCCAGATATTCATATATCTGTAATCTCAGTGCCGAAGGTTTGACTCCTTTTGCGCTCATTATTTCGCTCGCAGTCATTACTCTCACCACCTGTTTTGTTTTGTAACGATTTCAACTTTGTAATCATTACAATTTTATTATAATCATTTTTTTGTATTTGTCAATAGGTTTTTCAAAAAAATAAATTTTTTTCAACGTCCTAAAAGTTTATTTTCCGTATTGCGGGAAAGCGCATATGCTCCTGTTATTTTCTTCATTCTTTTAACATCACCGCTTACGGGTATCTTTTCTTCCAGCAGCTCAACCGCACTTGCCATCCGCTTGTCGCTCATAAACCGTTTTACAATTATATTATCGAAGCAGGCATTGGTGCAGGATATGATACTCATGCCGATATGGTGGGACATATAGCTTTTGACAACTCCGCCGTACTTTCCGCATCTTCCCTTTGTAAAATCAACTGCCTCATAGAAACCGTACTTTCCGTATATACCCGATTTTTTCAATTTATCAAGGTTATAAAGAGGCAGTGAAGAATTGAGGCACATTGTAAGAAAAGAGGAGTACGGAGAGATAACCAAATCTTTTTCAAGCCCCGACTTACAGCCTAACTCCGGTATGCCGAAGGCTTTATATTTGTAGTTGTTTTCGCTGTCAAATTCATTGTATCCGCTTTCGGATATTCCCCATACTTCCCTGCCTTTTATTTTTGCGGTTCTTTTTCTCTGGCAGAAAAATGAAAATCTCAGTGCTTCATACATAAGAGAGCCTTTGGGCGCAGGCAGAAACATTGCCGGCATAAAATACTCAAAAGCAGTTCCGGTCCAGGAAGCAACACCAATTCTGTCCCCCTGCTTTATCAGAGGTCTTGACAGCTTTTCTCCGTGTATTTTCGGCACAGCTCTTAGGGCAAGGGCAATAAAGCTCAGCGTTCTTGCTTCGCTCATAATCATATCAAAGCAGTTACGGCTCATATCTGCTTTTCCGTCTTCCACGGTAACACCGAGATAAAACAGGTTTCTTTGTTGGTTGTATAACTTTTCGGTTTTTGTTCCGTCAAAAAGCTTTTCTATTCGCAAAATCAAATCCAACAGTTCAGTTTTTTCGGACACATATTCTTTCAATCCCTCTTTGAGCGCAATAAGGCAGGCAAGAAAATTTCCGCTGTCCACGCTTGATATATATGAAGGGTTCATTATATCAAGTGTCTGCGTATCGTACCAGTTATACAGATGTCCACACCATTTGGGCAGTTTCTCAATAGCTGCAAGTGTTTTGTCCAGTCTTTTGTACATTTCCTGCGTGTCTATTATTTCAAAATCCCTTGCACACAGGACACAGAGAAGATAAAGTCCTATGTTTGTAGGAGATGTTCTGTGTGCTGTTTTTTCTTCGGGATAAAGCTGCAGATTGTCGACGGAGATAAAATTATCTTCCGCTGTCACGGTCTTTTCAAAATACTTCCACATATCCCGCACATATTCAGCAATTACCGTTTTTTGTGCGGTGCTTATTTTGTATTCTTCTTTTTTTCGTTCTTTTGACATCATATAGGACACAGCGGGAAAGAAAAACCACATAAGTCCTATAAGCTTCAGTATCCCGTAGGGCGAAATAATGAACTGTACAACTCCTGCTGCTGCACCTACGAGATTTTTTTGAATATAGTACAGCAGTCCCCCGTCGTTTTCAGCATCGCTCTGGGCGGCTGTCACCCATTCAAGCATATTCCTTTTTGAAAAATTTATTCTCCAGAAGCTTCTGAGGAATGCATCAGCCGTTACAAGTGCATTTCTCGGGAGCATCGATATTTCAAAGAGCATACGCAGAAAATTCTGCCATATACTGCTCATTACACCTTTTGAAAAATACCGCCTTGCCGCGCACTGAATACTGAGCTTTGATATATTTTCCGCAAGTTCGGATAAAAACGGAAACAGAAGATAAAGCACAGAAAACAGTGTAATATATGCGGCGGCATCGGCGCCGAGAAAATTCGCTGTAACTATACCCAAAAAGGCAAAAACGGGTACTGATGCACGTCTGAAATTATCAAACAGCTTAAATTTTGAAAGTGCCGATATGCGATTTTCTGCAACCTCACCTTTTCCGTTTACAAAGCTGTTTTTCAAGAAAGTAAGGTTTTGTAAATCCCCCCTTACCCAGCGGTGATGACGTTTGAAATATGACATTTCGTTTTTAGGGAAACCGTCGGTAAGCTGAAGGTCACTGATAAGGGCACATCTTAGCCTTGCTCCTTCAAGGATATCGTGGCTGAGAACAGTATCTTCGGGAAACTCTGTATCGGGGTGGTTTATAACCTCATTGTAGGCAAACTTATCAAATATCCCCTTACCGCAGAATATAGACTCCGAAAAGACCGATTGATACAAATCAAATCTTGCGTAAGAATAAACATCTATTCCCCCTGCACCGCACATAAGTCCCGCAAAAGGTGTTTTTCTGACAGCCGAGAGCTGAGCGGAAACCGACGGCTGCATTATTCCGTAACCCGAAACAACAGTATGTGTTTTCTTGTCGGTTTTGACACAGTTAAGCGGGTGAAGCATAAGACCAGTCAGCTCTCTTACTGCCTCACGGGGAAGATTTGTATCTACGTCAAGAGTAATGACATATCTAATATTGTCACATATTTCTCTGCTCATAAAGGATTTTCCTCTTATAAAATCCTCACTGTCGCTTCCGCAAAGATATCGGACAAGCTCAGCAACAGCTCCCCTTTTACGCTCATATCCCATAAATCTTCTTTGGGTTTTACTGTATCTTCTCTTACGCAGAAATAAGAAAAAGGTATCGGGATAACGGGAATTAAGTGCGGATATTCTGTTCTCTGCGTTTTCAATAATTTTATTGTCATCAGGAGATGAGGAATATGCACTGTCGGATAAATCACCAAGCACTGCAAAATAGACATTTTTCATACCGCCAGAAAGATACATTTTTTCAAGTCTTGAAAAAACGCTGTCATCTTCCCTTTCCCCAAAAAGAAGCGTTGTAATGACAACAAGCACTCCTGCTGTATCGGGAATTTCATCAAGCTTCAGTCTCGGAAGCGGATATGTTCTTACAAATACAGCAAACAGTCTGTCAAGCATCTGCTTTACTGCTTCCCAAACAGGAAATACAGTAATCAGTGCAAAGGGAGTTAATACCGACAGCGGCAGGATAACAATAAGTGTTGTGACAATAAGTGTACAAAAATATAAAGTTCCCATACCTTTTCCCCTTTCAGGATAGAGGTATGAGCCGATATGCCGCATTTTTTCTGTATCGGCACTTCTTGCTTTTTGAAGTATTTCTTTGGCAAATTCTCCCTCAGAAACCCCTTTTTTCCGTGAAAGAAGTGACACTTGCTGTCTGTATATATGTTTCGTTTCATCAGTCATACCGCAGTAATGTCCCGACGGGTCAAGGTGAAGAATTTCTTCTGCTTCGCACCCCTCAAGGCTTTTTTCAAAGCTGTATGATGAAAGAAAATGCAGTGACATTATGCAGTTTGATACCTGCTCCGTTGTTTTTTCGTCACCGTCACCTGATATTCTGCGGCATATGTCGGCAAGATTTGAAATCAATGCGGCTGAGAAAAACAGTTCAAAACTGTAACAGTCGGCAAAGTCAGGTTTTATTCCGTCTGTTTTGTTGCAGGCGTGTATAAAGGCTTCAAGGCTGACATCATCAAGCACATCTCTGCACTTATCAATATACTCACGGAAAGCAAGATAATACGCAGGCATTGCAAGATGTGCATATTTCCCCTCTTTTGCAGTGCAGGAATTAACCTTGCCGCCCTGCTTTGCCGCATAAATGCACGCCTTTGCCCTGTCTTCCGTCATATAGTAGTTGTCGTAAATCCACTGATATGTTTCCGAAAGTTTTTGACCTTTCTTTTCAGTATCTCTTGCCTGCTTGAACACTTTTCTTATCTGTTTTGCGTCTATTTTGATTATATTTGCAAGAACAGAAAGGCTTACTTTCCCTTTTATGTTGTGTTTTGACAGTGTTTCTTTAGCCTGCGTCTTATAGATTTTGTATAGGGACTTATCCTGCATTTTTCCGCTATCCTTTCGGTGTACAGTGTTTTCTGTATTATTTGCCGCATCTTCCAATCGTATACAGAATTACATTACTGCTGTTTATCTGAAAGAATTTTAAAAAAGTAACAAATATCGACAGATTTCTGTTGAAAATATCTTAAAAGAGGTATATAATATATTATGTATGATTTTTCGTGAAAGGACTGTCGGTATGAAAGCGTATTTGCCAAAAACTTTTCAGGATGCGGAAAACTATCTGTTTGACAGAAAAGGTGTATCACCTCTTGCGCTTATGAAAAGTGCCGCTAGTGGAATGCTTGAATGTATTATCCACAGAATTGACGCTTTTGATGCTATAACTGTTCTTTGCGGAAAAGGAAACAATGCAGGTGACGGATATGAACTTGCAAGACTTCTGAGAAAAAAGGGGCACAATGTTACCTGTATAAGCATTTTCGGTGCGCCCCCTGCCACAGACATTGCTTTGCACTGTTTTGAGGAATATGTAAGCGGCGGCGGAAGCGTTATCACTGACCCTGCCTCGGCAACAAAAGCCATTGCAGTTTCCGACATAGTGATTGATGCAATTTTCGGTATCGGTTTTAAGGGTGTCATAGAAGAAAGTAGTCTTGCATACAAACTGATAGATACGGCAAACAGAGCAAGGGCACTTCGAATCGCCCTTGACGTACCCAGCGGACTGAGGAGTGACGACGGAAGTGTGGGCGGAATTGCATTTATGGCAGACGAAACACTGACAGTTACTGCACACAAAATCGGTATGCTTTCCTATCCCGGCAGAGCTTTCTGCGGATATGTGAGTGTTGTTGACATCGGTATTCCCGAAGACCTTATGAACTCTTATGAATGTAATCACATTGTTGCAGATGATGCGTATATCAAGAAGGTTCTGCCTGCACGCAGAGAAATCTCCAACAAAGGAGATTTCGGCAAACTGCTTTGCATATGCGGAAGCGAAAATATGACAGGAGCTGCAATTCTTTCTCTGGAAGCAGCCCTCAGAGCAGGGACGGGACTTGTTACCCTTGCATCCGAAAAGAGTGTAACCGACTGTGCAAAGTTCAGACTTTGTGAACCAATATACTCCCCCATCAGCTGGGATGACGAAAACAGCCTTGACAGACTTAAAGAAAAGCTTTCTGGCTATAACACTTTGCTTGTCGGATGCGGTCTCGGTAAAAGCGAAACAAAAAAGGATTTTCTTGAATATGTCATAAGAAATTACCGCGGTCAGCTTATAATTGATGCAGACGGAATAAATATGCTTTCGGATAATATAAATATATTGAGGGAAGCACACAAGATTCCGATAATAACGCCGCATCCCGGCGAATTTTCAAAAATCAGTGGTCTTGACACAGTCTACATAAACGACAACCGCATCAAATGTGCAAAAGAATTTTCCGAAAAGCACAGGTGCATCACGGTACTCAAGGGTGCAGGTACAATAATCGCCTCGCCTGACAGAAGATATGCCGTAAACATTTCGGGCAACGCAGGCCTTGCAAAAGGTGGAAGCGGAGATGTTCTTGCAGGACTAATCTCCGGTCTTGCGGCAAACCCGAATGTAGCAGCATTCGAAGCGGCTGTGTGCGGAGTATATCTTCACGGGAGGGCGGCTGACGTGCTGAAAGAAAAGTTTTCGGAATACGGACTTTTACCGTCTGACCTTGCAAAGGAGTTTGCAAAGATGCTTCCCTGATTTTATAACGGGGGTATCTTTGTGAAAAAAACAAAATTATTATGGGCGGCGATACTTGCAGTTTTTCTTGCATTTATGCTTGCATCCTGCTCGACAGACAAAAGCGGAAGAAAAGAACTTGCGGATATGATGTTTTCCGAGTATACTGCAGAAGTTGATTTTCTGTTTGAATACGGCGAAAGCTCTGTTTCGGGGACTGCACGAGTTACAAGAGGCGAAAATGTGCGTATTGACATACTTTCCCCTGACCCGTATTCGGGTATAAGCGTTGAATCAGATGCCGCAGACAATGCAGGAATCATCAGCATTTCCTATTCGGGAATAAAGGCGGATATCAACAAGAATGTTCTTGATAAGATAAGTCTTGTACTGTCGATGTTTTCGGATACAGCGGCAAGTGCAGTTGACTGTGCACCAAAAGGAGCATTTCTCTTATATGAGGAAGCATATTCCTCCGATGCAATACCGAAAGTTTCTCCCTATGAAGCCCGTTTTTCTGCAGGCAATACCGATTTTATCTACATATATGACAGCATATCGGGAACACCTCTTGATATGTACGCAAAAACAGATAATGCCTCGGCACAGATAAAGATTAAGAAGTTTAAGTTACAACAGTAAACAACCGTTATTCAGGAGATAAAAATGAATTTTAACGATTTCAAAAAAACAAGGGCAGCAATCAATCTCGATGCTCTCGCCCACAACTATGCTACACTGAAAAAGCTCCACGGAGACACGCGTATTGCGGCAGTTGTAAAAGCTGATGCATACGGACACGGCGCAGTCCCCGTATCAAAGAGGCTAAACGCCGAAGGATGCGACTTTTTCGCTGTTGCAACAATAGATGAGGCGCTTGAACTGAGAGAAAACGATATTACGGGCACCATACTCATTCTGGGATATGTGCTCGACGAGTTTATCGGTCTTGCTGTGGAAAATGATATTTCCCTTGCTGTTGACTCCTGCGACAAGCTGGAAAGCATTATCAAATCTGCAGGCGGTAAAAAGGCAAAGGTTCACATAAAGCTCGATACGGGAATGAACAGAACAGGCTTTGAGGTAAAGACTGAGGCACTTTCGGCTGAACTGAAAAAAGCGGCAGAAATTATAAAAAACAAGGAAAATATTATTGTTGAAGGTCTTTTCTCTCACTTTGCAGTATCAGACGAGCCTGACGGAGAAGAATTCACAGCACTTCAGTATAGTCGCTATACTGAAACAGCAAAACAGCTTGAAAGCATTGGGATAAGGCCGGAAATCAAGCACATCTGCAACAGTGCAGGGTTTACTGTTTACGGCAAAGAGATGAAGATGGATGCCGTAAGATGCGGTCTTGCTCTTTACGGATATATGGGTGAAGAACTCGGTCTTGAGCCTTGTATGGAATTTATCACAAAGATTGTAAACATACACGAAATGAAAAAGGGTGAAAGCGTAAGCTACGGTCTGAAATTCACAGCAGACAGAGATATGAAAATTGCCGTAATCGGCGCAGGCTATGCTGACGGATTTATGAGGTGTCTGTCCTGCGGAAAGGGCTATGTCCTCTGTAACGGCAAAAAGGCTCCTGTAATCGGCAGAGTTTGTATGAATATGTCAATGGTTGACATTTCGGATGTTCCCGATGCAGCTGTCGGCGATGACATTGTTATTTTCGGGAAAAGCAAAGACGCATATCTGTCGGCAGACGAGGTTGCAAAAAATGCCGGAACAATCTCATATGAGATAATCTGTGCAGTATCAGGCAGAGTGCCGAGAGTTTACAAATAATATAAGAAGCAGGGTGAGCCCCTGCTTTCTTTATTGTGAAATCCAGTCTGAAATCCCTTGAGCAATTCTTTTTAAATAGTCATGGAACAGGCATAAAAGAGTGTCTTATCATAAAAAATGAACTTTTTGTGTTTCTCAATTATAGAACCAGTTTTTATTTTGTTCAGGTTGTTATTGCGTTTTTAATAATGGAAAATTTACAAATTTTGTATAACTGTTTAATTTGCAGATAATATAATTATTTTGTTTGGAGTTGTTATATTATGTCAGAAAATTACAGTGTTGAATTTACAAATATGGTTATGGTAGAGGACGGGTGCGGAAACGTGCTTGTTCAGGAGCGTATAAAATACTGGAAAGGCATTGCCTTTCCCGGCGGACACGTTGAACCCGGTGAAACCTTTGAGGCATCCGCAAAAAGAGAGATTCTTGAAGAAACAGGCCTTACAGTAAACAACCTCAAACTATGCGGTATAATTCACTGGGACAACCCCCAAAAACGCACAAAATACATTGTTTACGCATATAAAACAAAAGATTATTCGGGAACTCTCACCGATAAAACAGATGAAGGCAGAGTTTTCTGGGTAAAAAAAGAGGAGCTTCCGTCTATGAATCTTCCGGGAAATTTCGGACGGTATCTCGAAGTCTTTTTCGGAGACGGAATATGCGAATTTTATGACACTTACAGATAAAACTACGGAGATTACGCAATGAACAAATCAACAAACATAACCGATTTTACAAAAGGTAATATATCAAAACAATTGACGGTGTTCGCACTTCCTCTGTTTCTGTCAAATCTGCTGCAGGTTGTATATAATATGGTGGATATGGCAGTTGTGGGACACGTTATAGGGGATGTTGGTCTGTCTGCTGTTTCTGTGGGCGGTGACATCAGTGCTCTTATGACGTTTATTTCAATGGGATTTTCAAACGCAGGACAGATAATCATTTCAAGATACATAGGTTTAGGGAAACGTGATAAGATAGGAAAATTTGTCAGCACAATGTTTTCTTTTCTTATGTCAATTGCCGTTGTTATCAGCATAGCCTGCGTATTTTTGCGTGAAACCCTGCTTCATCTTATGAACGCACCTGAAAAGGCTTTTGCCGAGGCACTTGCCTACTCTACTGTCTGCGTTGCAGGACTTATATTTATATACGGTTACAATATTGTCAGTGCTGTTATGCGCGGAATGGGCGATTCAAAGCATCCCTTTATCTTTATAGGAATTGCAGCAATACTCAATGTAATTCTCGACCTGTTATTTGTTGTGGTTTTCAGAATGGGTGCGGCAGGTGCTGCTCTTGCTACAGTTATAAGCCAGGGTGTAAGCTTTATAAGCTGTTCTGTTTTCCTTTTGAAAAACAAGGAAAAATTTGAGCTGAATGTAAAAATCTCAGACTTTTTCCACATCGACAAGGATATGCTTTCCGACCTTATCGGTCTCGGAACACCTATGGCAATCAAATTTGCCTCTGTTCAGTTCTCAAAGCTGTTTGTAAACAGCTGGGTTAACTCCTATGGCGTTGAAGTTTCAGGCTTTGCAGGAATTGCAAACAAAATAGGAAGCATCAGCAATCTTATATCAAACGCACTCAACTCAGCAGGCTCAAGTATGGTAGGACAGAACCTTGCCGCAAGGGAATTCGGACGTGTAAAGCAAATCATCCGCAAGCTGTTTTCGATTACTCTTACTGTTGCAGTTTTGCTGTCGGTTATCATCATTCTGTTCCCTATGCAGGTATACGGAATATTTGCTGATGATATGTCTGTTCTTGAAATCGGATACAAATATATACCCGTTGCCGTTCTCATTTTCTTCGGAAGTGCCTGCAGAGCAGGTATGAATGCTCTGATAAACGGAAGCGGAAACTTAAAAGTCAATTTTGCAACTGCAATTCTCGACGGAATAGTGCTTCGTATCGGTCTGTCACTTCTTTTCGGCATTGCTCTTGGTATGGGATATGTCGGTTTTTGGTTTGGAGATGCACTTGCAGGCTTTACACCTTTTGTTATAGGCATATTCTTCTATTTTTCGGGAAGCTGGAAAAAAGCTGCAAAAAGTCAGTAATATCGGGAGAACTTTATGAGTGAAACAATTAAAACACACATAATTGCGACAATACACAATGATTTCAAAACCAAGTTTGGAATTCCCCGTCAGAGCGGAATTGCAGACAGCTCGGTTTCGGAAATTGTTTTTGAAAAAGAATACAGGGACGAAAATGCACTTCGTGGTATTGAGGACTTTTCACACCTCTGGCTTATATGGCATTTCTCGGAGTCGGATAGAGACGAATGGTCGCCGACGGTACGTCCGCCCCGCCTTGGCGGTAACAAGAGAATGGGAGTATTCGCAACACGCTCCCCTTTCAGACCCAATCCAATCGGGCTTTCATCGGTAAGACTGCTATCCGTTGAAAAAACAAAGGACAGAGGAACTGTGCTTAAAGTTTCGGGAGCTGACCTTATGGACGGCACACCAATACTTGACATCAAGCCATATCTGCCATTTACAGACAGCCACACTGATGCATGCGGCGGATTTGCGGAACAAACAAAGGAATATGCTGTTGAGGTTGTCATACCTGACAGTATTTCTGAGCAGTTTGATGCAGAAGAACTGTCTGCCTTAACGCAGATACTTTCTCACGACCCAAGACCATCTTATCAGGATGAACCCGACAGAATATACGGTTTAAATTATGGAAATTATGATGTTCATTTTAAAGTTTCAGACGGAGTTTTAACAGTTGTTTCGGTTGATTTTCTATCGGATTAGACGGGTTGTTTATTGACAAGTTCACATTACTGTGGTATCCTAAATATACCAAGTACCGAAAGGAGAAAATATTATGGTACAACAAAGAAGCGTGGCTCTTGCTATTGTTCTTACAATAGTTACCTGCGGAATTTACGGAATTTACTGGCTTATTGTTCTTAACGACGAAATAAATACTGTCACGGGAAATACAAATGACACTTCGGGGGCTCTTGTCTTTCTCTTTACTGTTATAACCTGCGGTATTTACAGTTATTTCTGGATGTACAAAACAGGTGTAAAGCTTGATGACCATGAAGTAAGTAGAGGAAGAAGCGCTCAATACAGAGGCATCCTTTATCTCGTTCTCCACTTTCTCGGGCTCGGAATTGTTTCCTATGCTCTTATGCAGGACACTCTTAACAGAAACGTATAAAAGCTTTGAAAAAACGTGCTGTTTCCGAGCTGAAAAAATTAATTATAATCCTTGCCGTTGGGTTTGCCTACTACCTTGTTGTTTTACACTTCAAAACAGGTATTCCCTGCCTCTTTAACAAGTTTACGGGACTTCTCTGCCCCGGATGCGGAGTTTCACGTATGATAATGTCAATGCTTGAATTTGACTTTATAAGTGCTTACGGATATAACAAGGCTCTTTTCCTGACATGGCCGTTAATTCTTTTTGCTGTCATTTTTGTAGAAATTGACTATATAAGAATAGGAAAACGCACAGTAAGGCCTTTTGTGCGAATACTTATAATAATTGAGATAATCATACTTGTTCTGTTCGGAATAATAAGAAATATCATCTAAACTACATTCAGACTGCGCGAAGTTTTCCCGCAGTCTGTTTCTTTGTGTAAAACTTGATATCTATGTGAAATATGGAAAAACTATTGAAAAATACCTAAAATAATGATATAATAAGCTATCTATTGAGAGGTGGTACTTTATATGGATAAGAATAAGTTTGAAATTATAAGACTTCGTATGGAACGTACTGCAGAGGCACTGCGCCGCAATAACTTTTACTGCGAATGTGCTGACTGCGCAGAAGAAGTTCAGGACATAATAAATGAACTGATTGAACCCGGTGATACAGTTGCTGTAGGCGGTTCTATGACTCTGTTTGAAACAAGGGTTATAGATATGTTAAGAAACGGAGATTATAATTTCCTTGACAGATATGAGCAAGGTCTTACCCCCGAGCAGACAAGAGAAGTATTTATAAACAGCTTTTCTGCCGATGTGTATCTTACAAGCACGAACGCCATCACCGAAAAGGGCGAGCTTTACAATGTTGACGGAATGGGTAACCGTGTTGCTGCAATGATTTACGGACCTAAAAGCGTCATTGTGGTTGCAGGATACAACAAGATTGTAAAGGATATTGATGCGGCAAAGCTCCGTCTTGAAGAAACCGCCGCACCCGCAAATGCGGTAAGACTTAATATGGGTACACCCTGCACACAGACAGGAAAGTGCTGTAACTGCCACAGTGACAACAAAATCTGTGCAGATACCGTAATTATGGGCCGTCAGCGCATAAAAGACAGAATTAAGGTTATCCTCGTTGGAGAGGAGCTTGGCTATTAATCAATGAGCAAGATAGGAATAGTTCTTCTTGAACCCGAAATACCGCAAAACACGGGAAACATTGCCCGTACCTGTGCTGCAACGGGAGCTTCCCTGCATCTTATCGAGCCTATGGGATTTACGGTGACAGATGCAAAACTCAAGCGTGCAGGACTTGACTACTGGCATCAGCTTGACATAACCTATTACAAAAATATTGAAGATTTTTATACACGGACTGCAGGCGGAGAATACTTTTACTTCTCCACTAAAGCTCCCCGTGCTTATACCGAGATAAAATACCCCGAAAACTGTTATCTGATTTTCGGTAAAGAGTCGGCAGGTATTCCCGAGGACATACTCAAGCAAAATCTTGACAGTTGTGTGAGAATCCCTATGCGTGAGAATCTGCGCAGTCTCAATCTTTCAAATTCTGCCGCCATTGCGGTTTATGAGGTATTACGCCAGAACGATTTTGCAAACCTTGAATCCGAAGGCTTTTTAAGTCTTTTATACGACAATTGACGAAAGGAAATTTCAATGCTTCTTGATTTATTCAGAGAGGGTTTTACAGCGGAATCTGTAATCAGCCTCGGCTTATATGTAATCGTAATCTTAATATCCTTAAGCGTTCACGAGCTTTGTCACGGATATGTTGCTTACCGCTGCGGCGATGCAACGGCGAGAAATATGGGAAGGCTCACCCTCAATCCCCTTGCCCATCTTGACCCAATCGGTACTATAATGATGCTTGTATTTGGCTTCGGATATGCAAAGGCTGTGCCTGTAAACACAAGAAACTTCAACCATTTCAAGAGAGATTTATGCTTTGTATCACTTGCGGGGCCTGTTTCAAATATGATACTCTCATTTATAGGCGCTATCGTATTTTTTGTTTCTGCCGTTCTTGTTCCTGACAGTGTTCCCGGTGAATACTGGATACTGTTCTGCTCTTATTTTGTAACGGCAAATGCAAGTCTTGCGGTATTTAATATGCTTCCCATTCCCCCGCTTGACGGTTCAAGAATTTTATCAGCAATTCTGCCCGGTAAATATGCGTATTACTATCTGAAATACGAGCAGTACATTATGATTGCGGTATTTGTGCTTCTTTATGTAGGCGTACTTGACGGAGCACTCACCTGGCTTGTTTCCCATCTCATTAACGGTATTTCATCCGTTGCTCTTTTCATTCTTAAACCTATATTTAAATTATTTTAGGAATATATTATGGACAATAATCAGAACAGACTTCCAATAGAAGTGCCGGAAACAGTTTCTGCTCACGATACCGCTTCTGCACCGGAATACATTACAATTCAATCGGATGACCTGACCTTCAGACTTGAAATTTTTGAAGGTCCTCTTGACCTGCTTCTCGGTCTTATTGCCAAAAACAAGGTAAACATCTATGATATTCCCATCGCTCTCATTCTTGACCAGTATATGGAATATATCAATCAGATGGAGCTTTTCAACCTTGAAATAGCATCTGAATTTATCGTTATGGCGGCACAGCTTATGGTTATAAAATCAAGACTTCTGCTGCCGAAAATCGGTGAAAACGAAGAAGATCCCCGACAGGAGCTGGTTGACCTGCTTCTTGAATACAAACGTGCAAAGCAGGCGGCAGAAATTCTCCATGAGCTTGAATTTACATATTCAGGCAGATTTGAAAAGCCTCCGTCAGTTCTCGAAGAAGAGCCTGACAACGATTACAAGCTCACTCACGACCTTGATATACTCACCGCTGCTTACAGACGTGTATACGAGAGGAATATCGAGCTTATGGAGGCGCAGAGAAATGTTGGCAAGCTGGATAACCTAATCCGCACCACAAGGCACGTAAGCGTAAGCGAGAAGATACTTCACGTAATGAAGAGGCTTGCCAAAACCGGCAACTGCAAATTTGCAGGTCTTTTTGAACACGCTGAAAGCCGCAATGAAATTGTTGCTACCTTTATGGCAGTGCTTGAGCTTATAAAAGGCAAGCGCATAAGGGTTGAAAATCTCTCGGAAAACTGTGAAGAGTGCGACCTTGTGCTTGTAAGAGGGAAAGAAGACGAAGAGTAAACAGAAGACAGAACATAAAAAAGCGTTGCGGAAAACCGCAACGCTTTTTGTGTTTGAAATTATTAAAGATTAGCAATGCCTCTGTAACCGTTCACACGGAGAACCTCCCCTGCCTTTTCGGGATCATCTGCTCTGACAACAACACAGGCAGCGCCGCTTTCGGAAGGAGTTACAAATGCGTAGAGATACTCAACGGAAACTCTGTTTTCCGCAAGTAAATCCAGAAGATGGTTGAGTGCACCGGGTTTGTCGGGAAGTCTTACTGCAATTACATCTGTGAGAGTTACTGTAACTTTGTTTTCTTTAAGTACAGCTGCAACTTCATCGGGACGGTCAACTATCATTCTGATTATTCCGAAATCCGCTGAATCTGCCACAGACAATGCACGTAAATCTATGCTGTTTTCTGCAAGTATTCCTGTAATCTGCGCCAATCTTCCGGGTTTGTTTTCAACGAATGCCGATATCTGCTTTATAAACATAATCTTTCCTCCCTTACTTCATTTCACGGTTATCTATTACTCTTTTCGCCTTGCCTTCGCTTCTCTCAATTGTATGAGGTTCAACAAGTGTTACCTTTGCCGAAATTCCAAGTATGCTGTCCAGCTTCTTGCGAATTTCGTTTTCGATTCCCACTATTGCCTTAACACTGTCGGAGAATATATTTTCGTTCATTTCAACTCTTACTTCAAGGGTATCAAGATTGTTCTTTCTGTCAACAACAAGCTGATAGTAAGGAGCAACCTCCTTGATTGTAAGAAGCACGGTTTCAACCTGTGACGGAAATACGTTTACGCCTCTGATAATCAGCATATCATCGCTTCTGCCGGTAACCTTGTTCATTCTTACAAGTGTTCTTCCGCATCCACACTTTTCAATGTTGAGAGAGGTTATATCTCTTGTGCGGTATCTGATAAGAGGAAGCGCCTCTTTGGTTATGCAGGTAAACACAAGCTCGCCCTGCTCGCCGTAAGGAAGCACCTTGCCGGTTTCGGGGTCGATGATTTCTGCAATGAAATTATCTTCGTTGATGTGAAGTCCGTTCTGACATTCACAGTCAAAGGATACGCCGGGGCCTGCAACTTCGGAAAGCCCGTATATATCGTGTGCTTCAATGCCCAACTTTTCTTCAATCTGCTGACGCATACCCGGTGTCCAGGGCTCTGCACCGAAAATACCTATTTTAAGGCTTATATCGTCCTTTGTCATTCCATGCTGTTCAAGGCTGTCCGCAAGATACATTGCGTAAGAAGGTGTACAGCAAAGAATTGTTGAACCGAAATCCTTGAACATCATAAGCTGACGTGCTGTGTTTCCTGTTGATGCAGGAATAACAGATGCACCGAGTTTTGTAGCTCCGTCGTGTATACCGATACCGCCGGTAAACAGACCGTAGCCGTAAGCAACGTGGATAATATCGTCCTTACTTCCGCCTGCGGCAACTATTGCTCTTGCAACACATTCAGACCACATATCAAGGTCGTTCTTTGTGTATCCGACAACTGTCTGCTTACCTGTTGTTCCTGAAGACGCGTGTATTCTCACAACATCCTTCATAGGGCAAGCGAAAAGACCGTAGGGGTAATTGTCACGCAAGTCCTGCTTGTATGTAAAGGGAAGTTTTTCAAGATCTGCAACAGTTTTGATGTCTTCAGGCTTTATGCCTGCTTCGTCCATCTTATTTCTGTATGCAGGAACATTGTCATATACACGCTTGACGGTATTAACAAGTCTTTCAGACTGGATTTTCTCCAGTTCTTCCCTGCTTGCTGTTTCTATTTTTTCGTTGAAATACTTTGCCATTTCTGTCACACTTTCTGTTAGTCGAGTTCGTATCCTCTGTTGAATGCTTCAACATTGAGTGCACGGAATTTTTCAGGAACGGATTCTTCAACCGCCTTGAGGAACACTTCCTTGGGAATATCGGAGTGCTTTGCAAACATACCGATAAGAACTACGTTTGATGCCTTGGATGAACCGCATTCTTCTGCAATGGACAGTGCGTCTGCTTCCATAAGCTTTATGCCCTTAGCCTTGATCTTGCCTGAAATATCTTCGGGATATTCCTTAACACCCATAATTACGGGCATAGGATTAATCTGCTGTGTAGAAGTAACCACAACGCCGTCCTTTTTAAGATAAGGAAGCCATCTTGCAGCTTCGAGCATTTCAAAGGAGATAAGGAAGTCTGCTTCACCCTTGCATATTACGGGAGAAGCTACCTTGTCGCCGTATTTTACATAAGTTACAACCGAGCCGCCGCGCTGGCTCATACCGTGTACCTCGGAAACCTTTACATCATATCCGAGAGACATAAATGTGTTACCGAGAATTCTGCTGGCAAGAAGTGAACCCTGTCCGCCAACACCTGTTATCATAATATTTGTTGTCATGATCCGTTCCTCCTTATCTGTCCTTTATGCAAATGCTGTCAAAACGGCACATCTTTTCACAA
The DNA here is from genome assembly GCA_045653405.1 of Eubacteriales bacterium. Classification (GTDB taxonomy): domain Bacteria; phylum Bacillota; class Clostridia; order Oscillospirales; family CAG-382; genus UMGS882. The sequence goes on from JAZOLW010000041.1 coordinate 18,090, forward strand.
AGTCCGCAGCCTGTGCAGAGTGTTGTGTCTATCTTTGCCTTTCCGTCAACCATACTGATTGCGGGACAGCCTATCTGCATACAAGCCTTACATGAACGGCACTTTTCAGAGTCAATCACAAAGTACTTGTCCTTCTTAACTTCCTTGAGAAGTACGCAGGGACGGCGGGAAATGATAACTGAAGGTTCTTTTCTGGAAAGAGAATCTTTGATTCCCGCTTCAAGAGCCTTTATATCGTTGGGGTCTATAACCTTAACATCTGCAATTCCGAGAGCCTCACAGAGCTTTTCGAGGTTGAGCGCGTGAGTAGGTTCTCCCTTGAGCGTTTTGCCTGTTGTGGGGTTCTGCTGATGTCCTGTCATACCTGTAATGCTGTTGTCGGCAATAATAACGGTGGAAACACCCTTGTTGTAAACAATGTTCATAAGACCTGTTACACCTGAATGTGCAAAGGTTGAGTCACCGATTACCGCAACGGAGTTTTCAGGAGAAATTCCTCCTGATTTATTCATGCCGTGGAGTCCTGAAATTGACGCACCCATACAGAGTGTTGAATCAACTGCAGAAAGAGGAGGTGCAGAGCCGAGAGTATAGCATCCGATATCTCCGCTAACTGTAACCTTCATTTTCTTGAGTGTGTAGAACAATCCTCTATGTGGACAGCCGGGACAAAGCACGGGAGGTCTTACGGGAAGCTCCTCGTCAAATGTAACGAAGTCCTTTGTTTCTCCCAGAACACACTTTGCGATTACTTCCTGTGAAAATTCAGAAAGTTCGGGAAGAATGTTCTTTCCGTCGCACTCAATTCCCATTGCTCTTACATATGTTTCGATAACAGGGTCAAGCTCTTCAATTACAACAACTCTGTCAACCTTTGAGCAGAACTCTTTAATGAGCTTTGCGGGCAGAGGATTAACAAGACCAAGCTTGAGGTAGGATGCTTCGTCGCCGAACACTTCCTTTGAATATGTATAGGTAGAACCTGCACAGATAATGCCCAGCTTTTCTGTGTTATATTCTGCACGGTTATACTTACAGTTGCAAGCCCATTCTTCAATTTCGTCAAGTCTGTCTTCAACTACCACATGGCGCTTAATTGCGTTTGCAGGTGCCATAACATACTTTGCAGGGTTCTTTTCGTAAGGCTTTACTTCAACTTCCTTGCGGTCGCCAAGTTCAACGATAGACTGTGAGTGAGCAACTCTTGTGGAAGTTCTCACGATAAATGGAGTATCAAACTTTTCAGAAAGTTCGTATGCATCTCTTGTGAATTCAAGGCAGTCTGTTGAATCAGAGGGTTCAAGCATCGGAAGCTTTGCCGCCATTGCAAAATGACGAGAATCCTGCTCATTCTGTGATGAGTGCATTCCGGGGTCGTCTGCAACTGCGATTACCATACCTGCGTTAATTCCTGTATAGGATGTGATAAACAGCGGGTCTGCCGCAACATTGAGTCCTACGTGCTTCATTGCACAGAAAGAACGCACGCCGCTGATAGCAGCACCGAGGGCTGCTTCGAGGGCAACCTTTTCGTTGGGTGCCCATTCTGCGTATATTTCGGGATAGTCTGCAGCGCACTCTGTAATCTCGGTGCTGGGAGTACCCGGATAGCTGGATACAAATGAGCAGGATGCCTCATAAAGACCTCTTGCTATTGCTCCGTTACCAAGCATAAGCTTTTTCATTTTAAATTCATTCCTTTTATACTTAAAAATTTTTATAACAACATAAATAAGGTGTCTGTACACAGATATTTGCAACTGCTTAAATCAAATAATTAAATTTTATACATCAGTTAAAGTAACCAATTTTTTCGCATAATTTATAGTCAACCTTTAGAAGCTTAACCTCGTTTGCACCTATTTTCTTTACATACTGCGAAACACATTTTTTGTCCATTAACTGTTCCATAGCACGCTTGAGAAGCGCTTTTTCCGTACCTGTTTTTGAGGCTACGGCATCAATGGTTTTCATAAAGGTTGGTCTTGCGTTTTTATTCTCTGTTTCCAGGGCATAAATGCTTTCAACAAGAAGCCTGCACAGCGGTGCAAGCTCGTCAGGCTCAATTTCAAAAGCCCAGTCTGCCGCCGTTTTAAGCTGACCTGAAAAGGCATTCTTGACACCGTACACCCCTACTTGCTTGCGGCATACATTCTTCAAAAACAAAACTGCCGAAGTAAAATGACCGTCACCTGTAAAAATAATATAAACGTCAACATCCTTGTTGCTGTAGGCGGTCTGGTATATTCTGTCAAGCATTATAAAATCAGTGAAATCTTTTTTGAAATATCCTCCGCCGTTTTTTGTTTCAACTATGTCATTGGTATAGCTTCTGATTTTGTGCATCTCGTTCTGTAAAGACGGGTTTGAAAAATCCCCGAAAAAAGTGTATGACGAAATGTGGTATTTTTTCTTTAAATTATCTGTAAATGCCTGAATATCCGGCTTTACGTGATAGTTTTTGTCAAGGGCTATATACCAGTGCTCATAGTCTATAAAAACTGCAGCGTTCAGTTTGCCTGCCTTTTTGTCTGCTTTTCTGAAAAATCCGAAAATGCTTTCTCCCCTCACTTTCATTTTTGTATACAAACACCCATTCTGAATTTTGAGTAAAGCAGTTCATAGTATTGTATCACAATTAAATACATTTTTCAAGGAATTTTATGAATTTTTTGAAAAATGTCCTCCATGTTCAAAAAAAGCCTTGTATTATCGGAAAATATTTGATTTTTTCACCCTGGAAATAACAAAAAACCCTTTACAAAAAAAGGTTTGTGTGTTATTATATATATAATAATGTATATAATATATATAATATGTTTTTCGGAGGTTTGATATGTCAGAAAATACTATGGAAAAAATCAACGTCAGAGGCGTATATTTTGACAACGTAACTATGGATGAAGCTTTTGAAAAAGCTGTAAGTCTTATTAACACAGACGGCTTTTCATATATGGTCACTCCCAATTCTGAAATAGTTCAGGCTTGTATCGAAAATCCGAAACTGTTTAATGTTATTAACTCCGCTGACCTTATCATTCCCGACGGCATCGGTGTTGTGTATGCTTCAAAGATTCTCGGCACTCCCCTGAAAGAAAAGGTTGCCGGTGTTGAGATTGCCGAAAAGGTTATCGAGTATGCGGCGCAGAACGGCGAAAAGATTTACTTCTTCGGCGGCGGAAAGAAGACTGCCGAGAGAGAAGCAGTTCATACACTTGCGGCGAAGGCTCTTGCAGAAAAGTATCCCGGTTTTGAGGCTGTAGGAAGAGACGGTTATTTCAGCGAAGAAGAAACCGAGGACATCATTGCAGACATAAATGCAAGCGGTGCAAAAATTCTGTTTGTCTGCCTTGGCGCACCCAAGCAGGAAAAATGGATATACAAGAACAGGGATAAGCTGACAAACATCACATTTGCGGCAGGTCTTGGCGGAAGTCTTGACGTGTTCGCAGGTACTGCACAGCGTGCTCCCGAATTCTATATAAAGAACAACCTTGAATGGTTCTACAGACTTACCAAGAATCCTTCACGCGCAGGAAGAATGATGAAGCTTCCCAAGTTCCTTGCAGGAACAATCATCCACAAGAACAAAGAAGTAAAGAAATAATATGCGGCTTTTAAGTATTCAGACAAGCGCTTACCGCAATCTTGCAGGAGAAAAGCTGGAGCTTTCCGACGGAATAAATCTTCTCTACGGCAAGAATGCCGCAGGAAAGACAAACACTCTTGAATGTGCTTATATTTTCGCATCGGGCAAGAGCTTTCGCGCGAAGCAGGAGTCGGAACTGATAAAAAAAGGCGAACAGACGGCAAGGGCGGACATAAGGCTGGAAAGAAAAACCGTTACCGGCTCGCTTTCCACTGAGGATATGTCAGTTATCTGGCACAACAGCAAGGACCTTGGCTTTGTCAAGCGGTTGCTTTACAGAGGCTATGAAGTTCCGAAACTCTCGGAGTTTTTGGGAGTTTTCAGAGCAGTGCTTTTCACCCCCGACCATCTTTCCCTTATAAAAGGAAGTCCAGATGAGCGGCGCAGATTTATGGACATTGCCCTCTCCCAGCTTCAGCCGAGATATGTTTACTGTATGAACTCGTATTTAAAGATTCTTTCACAGAAAAACGCATATCTCAAAGAGGCTATGATAAGCGGAAAGGCAGATATTGACTATCTTGATGTACTGAACCTTCAGCTTGCAAAATCTGCGGCAGTGCTTATAAAACAGCGAAGCGGATTTGCGGATTTGCTCAAAACTTATGCTTCTGAAATTTACAGCAGAATCTCGGGTGAAAAAGAAGGTCTTAACGTAAAGTATGTATCATCGACAAAGCGTGATTTTTCGGATGCGGAGGCTACGGAAAAGCGTCTTTTTGATATTTACAGAGCAGAAAGAGAAACAGAGCTTAAAAACGGACGCACATTCTACGGTCCCCACAGGGATGACCTGATGATATACATTTCAAACCGGATTCCCGACAGCGAAATTGATTTGGCAGATGGAAACAGCGTTTCCGAGCTTGCGGCAAGAACTTTCGGCTCACAGGGACAGCAGAGAAGCGCGGTTCTTTCAATAAAACTTGCAGAAGGAGAAATCTTCAACAGCATCACGGGAGAATATCCTGTATTTCTCCTTGACGATTTACTGGGCGAGCTTGATTCCGACAGACGAAAAATGTTTGCGGATCTTATAAAGGACAAACAGGCAATAATTACCTGCTGTGACAAGGATGCTATGCCGGATATGAAAAACATATCGGCAGTACAGGTTGTCGGTGGCAGATATATAAGATAAAAACAAGGAGGTGCGCCGTGTCGGATAACAAACAGAAAAAACAGGCAAAAATTAAAAATCATCCGTATATAAACGTCGGCGGCATCTCGGTTTTGCCAAAGTACGATATACTCGGTGTGTTTGACCTTGACACTGCAAACACAAAAACAGATACAAAGAGATATCTTGCATCAATGGAACACGCAAAAAGGCTTGAGCTTGTGGGTAATGATATTCCTAAGTCCTTTGTGGTTGTTTCAAGCGGCAGAAAAGAAAAGGTATATATGACAACCCTCTCTGCATCTTCCCTTTACGGCAGATGGAAACGGCAGTCCAAATACCTTTAATAACTACACGGTAATAATAAAATAACGATAAACACTTAGTGCAGATTTTTCTGCACAGAAAGGTACGGTCAAAGCAATGCAGGAAAACACAAACTACGAAACACAGCAGTTCACCGAAGAAGTAAGCGCCAAGGACACTGCCGTTGATACATCGGCACACAAGTATGATGAAAATCAGATTCAGGTACTTGAAGGCCTTGAAGCTGTAAGAAAGAGACCGGGTATGTACATAGGCTCTACCTCCGAAAAAGGTTTGCATCATCTCATATATGAGATTGTTACAAACTCTATCGACGAGGCACTTGCCGGCATATGTGACAGAATCACCGTAACTCTCCACGAAGACAACAGTATCTCCGTTCAGGATAACGGACGCGGTATTCCCTCAGGTATTCATCCCAAGATGGGCATTCCCACTGTTGAAGTTGTATTTACCGTACTTCACGCAGGCGGTAAGTTCGGCGGTGACGGTTATAAGATTTCCGGCGGTCTTCACGGTGTTGGTGCGTCTGTTGTTAACGCGCTTTCCGAATGGACAGAAATTGTCAACTGCCACGACGGTGTAAAATATACAGAAAGATTTGAGCGCGGCAAGGTTGCAAGAGCAATGAAAGAAGAAGGTCCTACAGATACTCACGGTCTTTATGTGCGTTTCAAGCCCGATGACCAGATTTTCGATGAAATTGTTGTTAAATATAACACAGTTCTTTCAATGCTCCGCGAACAGGCATTCCTTAACGCAGGTCTTGCAATAGAACTTGTTGACCTCCGTCCCGAAGCGGCACAGACCGTTCCCGAAATTGCAGAATACAGCGACGATGACGACGGTTTTGAAAGCGAAATGGACGAAGAAATGTCCGAAGCACCTGCAGAGCTTCCCGAAAAGGAAAAGAAGGTTGTTCTTTGCTATGAAGGCGGCATCAGAAGCTTTGTTGAGCATCTCAATTCAAAGAAGCACGCAAATATGCTTCACGATGATATCATTTATGTGTCAGGCAAGAAGGACGATACCTCCTGCGAAATCGCACTTCAGTACAATGACAAGTACGACGAAACAATTTTCTCATTTGCAAACAACGTAAGAACCATTGAAGGTGGCATGCACGAAACAGGCTTCAAAAATGCTCTTACAAAGATTCTCAACGATTACGGAAGAAAGTTCGGTCACATAAAAGCTGATGACAAGAACCTTATGGGTGAAGATGCAAGAGACGGTCTTTGCGCTGTTATCAACGTAAAGCTGCCCGAAGCTCAGTTTGAAGGTCAGACCAAGAGTAAGCTTGGCAACGCAGACATCCGTCCTTTCGTTGAAGCTCTCATGATTGAAAGACTGACATCATACCTTGAAGAAAATCCTTCAGTCGGTAAGATTGTAATAGAAAAGGCTCTTTCTGCTGCACGTGCAAGAGAAGCGGCAAAGAAAGCAAGAGAACTTACAAGAAGAAAGACTGCTCTTGAAGGCACAACCCTTCCCGGTAAGCTTGCAGACTGTCAGGACAGAAACATGGAAAACACAGAACTGTTCCTCGTAGAGGGAGATTCTGCGGGCGGTACTGCAAAGGACGGACGTGACAGTAAGTTCCAGGCTATTCTTCCTATGAGAGGTAAAATTCTCAACGTTGAAAAGTCAAGACTTGACAGAATCCTCTCCAGTGTGCAGATTACACCTATCATTATCGCTCTCGGATGCGGTGTTGGTGATGAATTTAACATTGAAAAGCTCCGTTACGGCAAAGTTATTATAATGGCCGATGCCGACGTTGACGGTGCTCACATCAAAACACTTCTTCTCACATTCTTCTTCAGACATATGCGTCCCCTCATTGAACAGGGACACATCTACTGTGCACAGCCTCCCCTTTACAAGGTATTCAAGGGCAAGCAGATAAGATACGCGTTCTCCGATGAAGAAAGAGATATGTATATCGAAGAACTCGGCGGAAACAATGTTGAAGCTGAGCGTTACAAAGGTCTTGGTGAAATGGACGCCGAACAGCTCTGGGAAACCACTATGGATCCCGACAACCGCACACTTCTCAAGGTAACAATAGAAGATGCTCTTGAAGCGGACGAAACATTCTCTCTGCTTATGGGTGAAAAGGTTGAGCCAAGACGTGCATTTATCCAGCAGAATGCAAAATATGTAACAAATCTTGATATTTAAAAGTCAGAACAGTTAATTTAAGAAAAATTATTAAACCGTCTTGACAAGAGGATAATATGACTATATAATAGCTCTGCGTTATTATATGAGTATGTTTGCCATTAACGGAGGTTTGTACAGTAAATGCCACAGAACGCAATACAGAATATAGACGTATCAAAAATATATAACGGTGAAGTATCGGAAATTCCCTTTTCTTTCGAGCTTATTCCGGAGGACACAGAAAATCTTGACCTTGTGTTTACAGAGCCTGTAAAGGTAACGGGAAAGGTTTACGAAAAGGCACACGGCAAGAACAGAGCAGAAAGCTATGTTGAGCTTGTGTTTGAAATAAACGGCAAGTTTGACACCCACTGTGCAAGATGCGCCTGCGATATTACCGAAGATTTCCACGTTGACAGAGTTTACGGTATATCAAAAAAGCTGATGACAGACAGCGACAAGTTTATTGAAGTGCCCAAGGGTGTACTTGATGTATATGAGCTTGCTGAATCAGTGTTTTACCTCGAACTTCCGTCAAAAGTGCTGTGCAGTGAAGACTGCAAGGGGCTTTGTCCCGTTTGTGGGTGCGATTTGAACAAAAAAAGCTGCTCCTGCAAGAAAAATATTGGCGCAAATACTTTGGAAGAATTGAAAAAATTACTTGACAAGTGAGAATTTGCGTGCTATAATACTCTTTGTGTTAATAAGAAATAATATATGTTGTTATAAAGGAGGTCATATAAATGGCAGTACCGAAGAGAAAAGTTTCAAAGGCAAGACGCGACAAGAGACGCAGCAATGTATGGAAGCTCTCACTTCCCGGCATCACAAAGTGCCCTAAGTGCGGAAGCGTAATTCTTTCACACAGAGTTTGCAAGAACTGCGGAACATACGCCGGCAAGGAATATATTTCCACAGAAAGTGCAACAAAGGAAGCGTAATTGCACTCAAAAGGCGCAATGGCTTGAATCAAAAAACCGAAATCAAGGGAAGGATTGCCGTGCGCACTCCTTCCCTATTTCATATCCGGGTCGGGAAGCCCGACTGCATATTTGTTGACCTACTCGCAGGTTTTGACTCGCAGGTCAACGGAAGGCACAACATAAGATTTTTTAAAAAGAGGTGATAAAAGTGGTAGAAATAACAGGTGTGGAAAAGCATTCCTATGCTGACAAGGCAGGCGTTATTGCCGGTGATAAGCTTATATCAATAAATGGCAATGATATTACCGATGTTCTCGACTACCGCTTCTATATCACCGAAAAAAAGCTTGATATTTCACTGTGCCGTAACGGAGAACAGCTTTCAGTTACGGTAAAAAAGCCGCAATACGATGACATAGGTCTTGAGTTTGAAACTTATCTTATGGATAAGAAACATTCCTGCAGAAACAAGTGTATTTTCTGTTTTATAGACCAGAACCCCAAGGGGATGAGAAAGGATATATATTTCAAGGATGATGACAGCAGACTGTCATTCTTCTTTGGAAATTATATCACCCTCACAAACCTCTCAGAGAACGATATAGAACGTATTATAAAAATGAGGATTTCTCCTGTGAATATTTCCGTTCACACAACAAATCCCGAACTTCGTGTCAAGATGATGAACAACAAGAATGCAGGCGAATGTCTGAAATATCTCGATATGCTCAACGAGGGCAATATTACTATAAATGCGCAGATTGTTCTCTGCAAAGGTGTAAATGACGGCAAGGAGCTTGAGAAAACAATTTCCGACCTGTCTGCCTATTTCCCCAATATCGGAAGCATTGCGGTTGTTCCTTCGGGCCTTACTGCTCACAGAGAAGGTTTGTACCCTCTTGAAATGTTTACTTCCGATGACGCAAAAGCGGTAATCGAACTTATTGACCGCAAACGTGCTGAAAACGAGGAAAAGTACGGCGAAAGACTTGTTCAGGCATCGGATGAATGGTATCTTAATGCAGGTCTTCCCTTACCCGAAGAAGATTATTACGACGGATATCCTCAGCTTGACAACGGTGTTGGAAGTATAACCAACCAAAAGAATGAAATAATTGATGAAGCAAATTACTATGCGGATGACGGCTTCGAAATATCAGAAAAACGAACTGTCAGCATAGTAACAGGCAAGGCTGCTTATCCTTTTATAAAAGAATCTGCAGAAATGCTGTGCAAAACCTTTGACAACCTTGAAATAAATGTATACTGTGCAATAAATCACTTTTTCGGTGAAACTATCACGGTGGCAGGACTGCTCACCGGCTCGGATATGTATGAGTGCCTGAAAGACAAGCCTCTCGGCGAGAAGCTCTACATCCCTGCCGTTACTCTGCGCCACGAGGGTGATTTGTTCCTTGACGATATGAGCAAGGAACAGCTTGCAGGTATGCTGAATATAGAAATAGAAACAATTACCAATGACGGATGCGAATTTGTACGCAAGCTTATTGGTGCAGAATAATACGGATAAGGAGTTGATATAAATGCCAAAGCCAGTTGTAGCAATTGTCGGACGTCCCAATGTTGGAAAAAGTACATTTTTCAACAAGGTTGTAGGCAAAAGAATAGCTATTGTTGAAGACACTCCCGGCGTTACCCGTGACAGACTTTATTTTGAAGTAGAGTGGTGCGGAACAAAAATGATGATGATTGATACCGGCGGTATTGAACCCGATACCAACGATATGATTATGACTCATATAAAAAATCAGGCACAGATTGCCATTGACCACGCAGATGTAATACTGTTTCTCACAGATATACATGCAGGAGTTACTGCGGATGACAGAGAAATTGCATCAATGCTGAGAAAGTGCGGAAAACCTGTTGTTCTCTGCGTAAACAAGGTAGACTCTGTCGGTGCTCCGCCTGCTGAGCTTTACGAGTTCTGGGAACTTGGTCTTGACGAGCCGTATCCCGTAAGTTCGGTGCACGGTTCAGGTACGGGAGATATCCTTGAAAGAGTATGCGAGCTTCTCCCCGAAATGCCCGTTGAAGAGGAAGACGAGGACACAATCAAGGTTGCAGTAATCGGCAGACCTAACGCAGGAAAGAGCTCACTTGTAAACAAAATTATCGGCAGTGAAAGAATGATTGTATCAAACATTGCAGGTACAACAAGAGATGCCATTGACTCAAGTCTTGAAAACGAATACGGAAAATATATATTCATTGATACAGCAGGTATAAGAAAAACAGGTAAAATCAACGACAGCATTGAAAAATACAGCATCCTTCGTGCTGAAATGGCAGTTGAGCGAAGCGACGTCTGTCTTATTATGATTGATGCAACAGAGGGTGTTACTGCACAGGACGAAAGAGTTGCAGGTATCGCCCACGAAAGCGGTAAGGCGTGCATCATTGTCATAAACAAGTGGGACCTTATTGAAAAGGACTCAAAGACAATGGATGAGTTCAGAAAAGATGTATATCAGGCTCTTTCCTATATGACTTACGCTCCCATTCTGTTTATCTCTGCAAAGACAGGTCAGCGTATTGACAGAATATTTGAGCTTGTAAACTATGTAAACAATCAGGCATCCACAAGAATTTCAACAGGTATGCTCAATGATGTTCTCAACGATGCCACCACCCGTGTTCAGCCTCCTACGGACAAGGGCAAGAGACTCAAGATTTACTATATGACACAGACAGGAATCAAGGCTCCTACCTTTGTTATTTTCTGCAACAGTGCAGAGCTGTTCCATTTCTCTTATCAGAGATATATTGAAAACAAGCTTCGTGAAGTGTTCGGCTTTGAGGGAACTCCCATAAAGCTTATTATCAGAGAAAAGAATTCTGAAGATTAATATTTGACGGCGGTGACAAAATCACCGCCGTTTT
>JAZOLW010000042.1:0-9098 GCA_045653405.1 Eubacteriales bacterium
TATGGGTCTTGCAGATATAACAATGAAAAAGCTGAAAAAGGAAAAACAGCTTCAGATACCCGAGCTTACAATCAGCGAAATAAAGACAAGAGAGCTTATAGTAAGCGTTGAATTCTCCGCATTCAGCTACGAAAACGGAACAAAGACAGGTTATATAGTAGTTCTTCAGGATATTACCGACGGTGCCGTTCTTGAAAAGAGCCGCCGTGAGTTTATCGCAAACGTATCCCACGAGCTGAGAACGCCTCTTACAAGTATCAAGGGTGCAACCGAAACAGTGCTTTCGGACGACGAAATGCCCCCCAGCTTCAGACAGAAGTTCTTAGGAATCGTTATAAATGAATCGGACAGAATGACAAGAATCGTAAAAGACCTTCTTGTGCTGTCCCGACTTGACAACAGAAGAATGACCTGGAGCCCTGCAACCTTTGACATCAACGAAACTCTTGACAGAATGTGCTCTGCACTGCAGACAGAAGCAGGACTTCATTCACATACCCTTGAATACACCTGCAAGTCAGAGGAAAAGATGCCTCTTTACGGCGATAAGGAAAGAATCGAGCAGGTTGTTGCAAATATTATTGGAAATGCTATCAAATACACTCCCGACGGCGGAAATATCAGCGTAACTCTCAAGGCAAACGGCAAAAAGGCGTACAGCATACTGGTGTCTGACACAGGTGTTGGTATTCCTGCAGAGGATATTGAGCATCTGTTTGAGCGTTTCTACAGAGTTGACAAATCCCGTTCCTCTGCTACAGCAGGCGGTACGGGGCTTGGTCTTTCAATCGCCAAGGAAATTATTGATGCCCACAACGGCACAATCTCCGTTGAAAGTACTCAGGGCGAGGGCACTACCGTTACAATAAATCTTCCCGTTGATACCCGTGTTGGAGAGGATATTGTGACGAGGTAAACTCCTCTTTGCTAAATATTATATCAATGACTGTAACTTCCCTGTTACAGTCATTTTTTATTTCCGTTTTAATAAATAATTTACAGAACATTCGTTTCCTTTGTGTATATTTTAGAACGTTTGTTTGGTATAATGTAGTCACCGCTTGACAGCAAGCGGAAAAATAATTATAATAAAGAAAGGAGAAAGATGATATGAGTTCATCTTTTAAAGACATAACTAAATACACTTTACAAAGACCTATAAACAAGGAAATGTACGAACAGGCGGAGGCTCAAGGCTTACAGATTTACGACACCGCAGGCAGACGGGCGGTAGGAGTAGACAGTGCAACCGGAAAGGTGAAATACGAGTATGAAAATCAGCCGTCTAATTCCTCTGCAACAATAACAGGGACAGGAACAACCGGCGGAAAAGTCGGCAGTGATGTAGGAAAAATCACACACGATAATCTGACAGGTGCAGGTGCAAACACCCAAACAAAAAGCACAAACAATTCGGGACAGCTTGTTGATACTTCAGCGTATAACCATCTGCTTCCCAGCCAGAACCCCAAGCCCCAAAACACAACCCCTGAACGTGAGGGCAGCAGAATAAGAAACAGAGTTACAAGTGTTATCACGGACACCTGGAAAGACACTAATGCTTCTCACCTTTTTGATGATATTGACGACGATACCATTGAAAAGAACATTCCCCTTGCCAAGGAGCTTGTTGAAAAGAACAAGAAAACAGGCTATCTCGGCAGCAACCCCGACAAGACATACCCCTATATGCTGGACGGTATGACAATGTATCTTGCATCAGGGGACAAGAATAAGCCAAAGGCGGCGAAAAAGTCGCATGATGTGGCTTATTGGAATGATAATTTGAGTAAAAGCAATCCAGCCGACACTACAAAATTTAGTGAAGCAACATATATAAATAACCAAAACACAATAAAACCTCAAACTCAAAAATACGCTTTCAACTATAACCAAAACATAAATAATGCCAATTCGGTGTTATCCAAAGATTTTGATAATATGACAAAGCCTCAACCACTTTGGCACTGGCGAAATTATATTGAACCAGATATGTCCAACAGCTTGGTATATAAAGAAAATATTCCGAAAAAATCATTACAAGTTGACGAGAATGCCCCCAAAGATTTATTGGTTGAACGGCAAGAAACTGACGTCATAAAAAGAACTGAATATTTGAACGAAAAAGTCCCCGAATGGATGTCCGAAACATCACACTGGTCACCTGAAGTTGATTATAATTTAATTAACTGGTATAAACAAAAAGGTGCAACTGTAAGATATACAGGAAGCTATTTTCTCCCCGTAAAAAGTAGTCGAATCAATCAGGCATTTTATGGAAAGACATCCCATGCCGGTAAAAATGGTTATAAAAACGGAAAAGCAATCTATGATACAGGATTCTTAGGAGCAATTGATTTTCAGGCAAATCGTGGTGATCCAGTATACGCAGTTCTGCCAGGAACCATTGTTTATGTTCCCAGTGATGAAAATCCGGATTATCACAGAGTAACCTTAGAGACAGATATCAAAGGTGAAACATACTATATAGAATACTTGCATTTAAACGAAATTAATACTAACATTGACACAACTGTAAATATGGGAGCTCAGATTGGAACTGTTGGTGGATGGGGTAAAAACTCAGCCAACGATTATGATGTTCATTTGGATTTTAGAGTATATCAATTTAAGGACGAGACAAATAGAGATTTCACCAATGAAGCATCAAAACAATTTATCGACCCGTTTGAATTGTTTGACTTTGATGTTCAATACAATTTTAATACAGAAAACCACGATTATCACTAAAGTTTATTACACATATAAGTCAAAGAAGACCATTGCCCTTGAAGTTTTAATTTCAAAGAAAGGAACACTATGAAAACACTGTTAAGTCTTATGGTTTGCATAACACTTGTTCTTGCAAGTTGCCACCACAATACCACACCGATTCAAGAGCCTGAAAAGGACGTTTTGCCTCCTCCCGTTAGTGAACAGCAAGAAACAACTGTAACAGATACAACAGTTCCTGACGAACTGATAGATTTATACGGAGAATCAGTAATTGAGCCTGAAAAGGATGATTACGGGTATATCCGCCTGTCACCTGACAGCGACAATTTAACAAACGGACTTTACCCAATATGCGTATGGTCTTCCGAACAGGAACGCAATCTGTACGGCTTCATCAATTCAAACGGTAAGCTTGTAGTAGAGCCTAAGTATCCGGTTGCCTATGCATCATCAAGCGGATATGCTGTTGCAGGGCTTGACGGCATTCACACAGATCCATTCGGTGAACAAATTGAAAATGCTTATACCTACATAAATGATAACGGTGAAGAATGTGTTGGTATATACACTAAAGCAGGCACATTCAGCGAAAATCTCGCTGTTGTGTCGGACAGCAAGTTTGAAAACTACATAATCGACAACAACGGAACAGTCATTTCCAAGCTTGACAGTGATACTGTTGCTTGTGGTGTATTTTCCTCAAACCGTCTCCTTTTCTATTCTGAAAAAGCTGAAAAATACGGCTATCTTAATGAAAAAGGTGAAATCATAATTCAACCTGTTTATAAAAATGCTAACAGTTTTTCAGACGGTCTTGCGGCTGTGGAAACAGAAAGCGGAAAGCTTGCTTATATTGATACAGACGGAAACATGGTTGTTGAAACGGAAGCGGAAGCCTATTCAGCTATGTTCACAATGTTCCCGGGCGAGCCTACTTGTAATTTTTCAGAGGGAATTGCAAAAGTTGAGAATTATTACATAGACAAAACAGGAACAAAGCTGAATATCCAAAACGGAACAGGTATGCACAGCAACGGACTAATCCCCGTTTTTGGCGAAGACGGCTCTCAGGGATATGCAAATACCGACGGAGAAGTTGTTATTCCTTGCAAGTTCAGATGGGCAAGAACATTTATGGATTGCGGTCTTGCAATGGTTTTCTCATATGATAAAGGTCCCCATAGCGAAAATGCACCTGACAATTCTTTTGGAGGTACGGCTCTCAGAGGATTTATGAATACCAAAGGCGAAACTGTTATACCATTAGAGTATTATGACAGATTTGATTCAGGCGCAAGCCACTCCTATCCCGTTCCGTCTTACGGATGCGGTGTGATTGAGCTTTATAAGAACGGCTACACTTACTATTTCAACACCGACGGTGTGCTTTTGGGAAAGAAGCCCGAAAATTATAATGTTCTGCACAATGGTGTTTCTTACAGCATAAATTTAGCTGAATATTATGATTCACACTAAGTGTGTAATCTTAAAGTATCACTGATTACTCCCCGCCCCCGATTTCGGGGGCACTTTTCTACACACAAAAAGACCGCAGTAAGCCTGCGGTCTTTTCATATTCATTTACTGTGCAATTTTCAGGGTTTCTCCCGAAGCAACCTTATATTCCTTGCCGTCAACATCAAACCACACATCAATAAGTGTGGGGTTATAGATAATTGTTCCGTCTGCACTGCAAACAAGAGAGTTATATGCATTTACATAGTCGTAAACTTCTATGTTTGTTGCATACCAGATATCATCTCTGCCGCCAAGTTTTGAACATATTTCGTCAAGCAGTTCCCAGTTTCCGTTTCTTTCAAACTCATAGGAGTGTCCCCAGAGATAGAAAAGTCTGGGTGTGCGATGCGCTCCGTGTGTCCTTGGGGATAAATCAATCTTCAGAAACTCGTCAATAAGCTCAAGCACCTTGGGGTTGCTGTGGTGAGCAGAGGGCATCCACGCATGCCAGTCAGCAGGCAGTTCAAAACGGTTGTTATCTCCGCCGAGTGTACGGGAATACACAATGCCGAGGTCTGTGAGATAGTTTTTAATACTGCCGTATGTAGCGTTGTTGGCAAAACGGGTTATTCCGCTGTCGGGATACGCCATTCCTCTGATTATCATTCCGTAACGCTCTTCAAGCTCAAGTCTGCAATCAAGAACGTCGCGTATGCCCTCAATAGGTGTGCAATTTCCGGGTGCTTTATGATTTAACCCGTGAACGGCTATCTCGTGTCCTCTGTCAAGGAACTTTTCTATAACAGTTTCCTTTGACAGGTTTCCCCAACGGAGTTTTTCTCCGTTAAGATTGAAGGTGCATTTAAGCCCCGCCGCCGTTATGGTGTCGGAAAATCTCACATCTTCAGGACAACCGTCGTCATAGCTCAGCGTTACTGCCTTAGCCTTACCGCCGGGGTATCTCAAAAACTTATATCTCATAAGATTACCCTTAACTGTCTGTGTAAGATTAAAGGTTGTTAGCCTTGCGCCATTCGTCAGCCTTAGCTGCAGACATTCTTGTGATGTTTTCTACAGGGTACTTGGATTCTTCGCCGCCAAATGTGTAAAGGAAGAACTTGCCGCCTTCTGTCACATAAAGTGTTTCTTCGTAACCGTCCTTGTCGCCAAAAGCGCCTACTGTGTTCTTAGCAACAACCTGTGCTGTTTCTGTGTCGTATTCGACCTTGCAAATGATTTTTTTCATAATGAAAATCTCCTTTGTTTTGTTTGTTTATTTATTTTATTTCTTATTTTATTCTTCAAATATAAATGATGCAATGGAATGAGGCTGCATATCTGTTTTAACAAGTTCTCTGTTTGAAAATAATCGACAAATTTTATTTTCGTACTATTATATCACATATATAAAAAAATATCAAGCACCAAATATTATCGAAAAATGCAGTTTTGTATAAGGATATTGACTTTTTACCGCCTCATTATATAATAAAATCTATTGTTTTTCAACTTAAATAAGGTTTTTGCGATGCAAAATCAACCTTACTTCTTCACTGTTCACTTTTACTTCTAACCTTGCCAAAAACCGCCTCGGACGGATTTAGTGAAGAGTGAATAGTGAATAGTGAAAAAGTAAAAATCTCCCCGAAATTCGTCCGAGGAGGTTTTTGGCTGGGACGGCTGGATTCGAACCAGCGAATGCCGGAGTCAAAGTCCGGTGCCTTACCGCTTGGCGACGCCCCAATATTCAACACTTTAGTATTATACAGTATTTTAAAAGCTGTGTCAAGGGGTTTTGTGACGAAAAAAGGACGGAATAACCGTCCTTTTATATTTATTTAGTCAACG
This sequence comes from Eubacteriales bacterium, assembly GCA_045653405.1. Classification (GTDB taxonomy): domain Bacteria; phylum Bacillota; class Clostridia; order Oscillospirales; family CAG-382; genus UMGS882. The sequence continues at coordinate 6,043 of JAZOLW010000042.1, forward strand.
CATATGCCGCAAGACAAATATGAGCAATTCCGTAAACTACCGCAGTCATATCCCCAGTCGCAACATCAAACACAACACCCGAAAGTGCAATCATAAGGGCGAGTTCTGCAGAGAGAAGCGCCCAAATCTTGCTTTGTGCCGCAGATTTGCTGTTTTCAATCGCCGATTCTTCTTCCTTCGCAGGAATATAAAGTCCTGCTTCGGTTACAAAATACATCATCAGACAAACAAGGAAAAGCAAATTGAACGATCTCTGTGACGCATTTATCTGGGTTGTTGTATCAATAAAAATAATTATGGTGTGTATTGCTATATACAAAGCAGGAAACATTTCAAAGATACCCTTTGTAAATGCTTTCGCTCCTGTTGTGTTGATTACGAAAAACACTGCAGACAAAAGACAAAAAATTGCTTCAACAAGTCTGAGCACCGAGAAACCTGCAGAGCTGAAAGAGATTATTGTCATAATCCCCACAACAACAAGTATTACAGCGCACAGTCCTGATACCGATTTTGCAAACACGCCATTCTTCTTTGGTACTGCAAGTTCCCACTTCTTCAAGGGGAAATACAGCACTGCCGTTACCGCAAGAATTACCAACAACACTGCAAAGAAAACCGCACCTGTTGTATCGTTTGTGTAAAGCCCGTTTGTGGGGTTTATATATTTAAAAAGCACAAAGCCTCTGAATACACCCGCTGCCGCAGACAGCAAAAGCAGTACCGCGAAGAGCTTATTTATCCATTTACATTCTTTCATTCCAAAACTCCGAATAATTTATTTTACCGGTCTGATGCTTCCGGGATTTGTTGCATATATGTCGCCGATAACCTTGAGAATCTGTATTCCGTCTTCAAGTGTGCAATAATATTCGTCCTTGCCGTCAATACTTGCGTAAAAGCGGTCCATCATCATAGCGTGTCCGTTGCCCCAAACCTTTTTGCCAAGCATCAGGTCCTTTGTGTCATCAATAAGCAGTTCATATCCGTTTCCAACATTCTTATACAGCTTGTTTTCCTGAAGCATCAGCTTGCCTTTTTCAAGGAACACTTCAATCTGAACAGATGAGTCGGTAACATTGCAGTTTGTTGCATAAAAGATACTTGTTTTGCCGTTTTCGTAGAAAAGTGTTGCTTCAGCAGTGTCTTCAACCTCGATAACGTCCCCGTTCTTTCTGAGAGATGCAGAGCCTTCGGTTCTTGCAATCTTTCCTCCGAAGTAGTAGAGCAAATCAAGAGTATGGATTGACTGGTTCATAAGAACTCCTCCTCCCTCGGTTGCCCACTTGCCGCGCCAGCCGCTTTCTGTATAGTAAGCGCCTTCGCGCTTCCAGGTCATAAATCCTCTTGCGCCGAGAAACTCTCCCATTTCTCCCGATTCAATTATCTTTTTCACCGCAAGGTTGGTGGGAATAACTCTGTTCTGGAAAGAAACGCACACTTTTCTGCCAGTTTTCTTCTGAACAGCAAGTATTTCAAGACCTTCTTCATAGTTCATAGCTGCAGGCTTTTCAAGATATACATCTGCTCCTGCCTCCATACTGTCAATTGCCATTGCCTTGTGGAGATAATGGGGTGTACAGATATGAACAACATCAGGCTTTGTTACCTCAAGCATCTTTTTGTAATCTGTATATGTTTCCACAGCATACGGAATATCCTCGCACGCCTTGCTTATCTTGCTTTCGTTAATGTCACAAACCGCCGTTATAATTCCCAGATTTCTGTTGAGTATGGCTGCGATATGTACCGCAGATATTCCGCCAAGACCAATTATTGCTATTTTTTTCATAATGATGCTCTCCTGTTTTCGCAGAAAACGGCAAGTGTCGCTTGTCTGTGTTTTTGTCACTTCTGACTTTTTTTATTATGTCTTAATTCTTTGAAAAATTCACTCAATATCTGTGAACATTCTTCTTCCATTATTCCACCTTCAACATTCGGCTTGTGATTGTATCCCACCGCGTTGAAATCGGCAATGCTTCCGAAAGATCCTGCCTTTTTGTCGTATGCACCGAAATAGACATTTTCTATACGGGAATTTATTATCGCCCCTGCGCACATAGGACACGGCTCAAGGGTAACATACAGGTCGCAACCTATAAGCCGCCATCCGCCAAGCTTCTTGCATGCAGAGTTTATTGCGGATATTTCAGCGTGGCACAGTGCGTTTTTGCTCTGCTCACGCCTGTTTCTTCCGCCTGAAATAATCTTTCCGTCCCTGACAATTACTGCACCCACAGGTGTTTCCCCGTGTTCAGCCGCAGTTTTGGCTCTTGCCAAAGCTCGTTTCATAAATTTTATTCTCTCATCCATAAGGTACTCCTACAGATTGTTTACAGCACTGATGCCACATTCCACGCAAAATATGCCACAAGACATATCATACCGAAAGTTATCATACTGCTTATTCCCACATTTCCGTCTGTTTCAGCCTTTTCACCGAACTCCTGCGAATCCGCGCCGTTTTTCTTCTTTGAGAATATAAGCACAAGTCCGATAACTGCAATAACACCGCAAACTGCATTGTATATCACTGCCGTCATATTTGCTGCCGCATTGTCGGCAGTAAAATATGGAATAAACACAAAGAGTACATAATTCAGCGTATTGTTTATGAAATGAAACAGTATAGACGTTTTGAGATTGCCTGTCTTTTCAAACACAAGTGCCAGCGCCACACCGAAAGCAAAAGCATATGCCATCTGCTCTATGGAACCGTGAGCAAGTCCGAAAATAAGCGAACTTGTAACCACAGCAAAGCTCAGTCCGAATTTTCTGAGAGAGCCGTAAATAACCCCTCTGAATATAAACTCCTCAACAAAGGGAGTAAGAATACATAGTGACAGAAAGACAACAACCAGCTCAAAGGGATTGTTTGCCGAAAAGTCTGCCGACGAACCGCCCTGGGAAAACAGGTCGGGAGCGACAAACGAGCCTACAGTGCTGACAAAAGCAGATGCAAAAGATGCCATAATCTGTCACGCCGCATAGGCGAACAAAAAGCCTTACATCAATCTGCCGTCCGTAGGAGCAAGCTCTCCAAAGCTGCGCTT
>JAZOLW010000043.1:0-9557 GCA_045653405.1 Eubacteriales bacterium
GGGAGAAGAACCAAGAGTGTAAAGAGTATTAAGCACACGGAAGCTGCTCTTTGTTACAAGAGTTCTGCCGTCTTCGCCCATACCGCCCACAGCTTCTGTTATCCACATGGGGTCTCCGCCGAAAAGCTCGTTGTATTCGGGCGTGCGCAAATGTCTTGCCATACGGAGCTTCATTACGAAGTCATCCATAAGTTCCTGTGCACCTTCTTCGGTAAGCACTCCTGCTTCAATATCTCTTTCAATGTAGATATCAAAGAATGAGCTTACTCTGCCAAGTGACATAGCTGCACCGTTCTGTTCCTTGATTGCTCCGAGATATGCAAAGTAAGTCCACTGGATAGCTTCCTTTGCATTAGCTGCAGGCTCACTGATATCAAAGCCGTACATTGCAGCCATTTCTTTCATATATCCGAGAAATTCAATCTGCTTCTGAACTTCTTCGTCAAGTCTGATTGCAGGGGAATCAAACACGCCCTTTGCAAGTTCAGCCTTGTCCTTTTTCTTTTCTGCAATAAGTCTGTCAACACCATAAAGAGCAACGCGTCTGTAGTCACCAATAATTCTTCCTCTGCCGTATGCATCGGGAAGACCTGTGATTACGTGGCACTTTCTTGCCGCTCTCATTTCATCTGTGTATGCACGGAAAACACCGTCATTATGTGTTGTACGGAAGCGAAATTCTTCTTCAACCTTGCGGCTGAGCTTATATCCGTACGCTTCACACGCCTGACGCACCATTCTCATTCCGCCGAAAGGATTAACTCCTCTTTTAAGCGGTCGGTTAGTCTGAAGACCTACTATTATTTCATTGTCTTTATCAAGATATCCGGGAGAATAGCTTGTGAGAGATGTTACAGTGGCAGTGTCTATATCAAGTACGCCGCCGAACTGTCTTTCAAGAGCAAAAAGTCCTTCAAGCTTCTTCATAAGATTTTTTGTGCGCTGTGTTGCGCCTGCAAGGAAGCTTTCATCTCCTGTGTATTCTTTATAGTTCTTCTGAATGAAATCGCGTACATTGATTTCATCCTGCCATACGCCTTTATTAAAACCGTTCCAATTCTTGTGTTCCATAGTTTTTATCCTCCTTGTCCGGCTGATTTGCCGATAAACAATAAAAGGGCAACTCAGCTGTTTGAAAAACTGAATTACCCAGACGGTCGGCAATTATCTTTTACACTCCCCTGCGGTAAACCCGCAAAACCCGTCAGTTATGTAAAAGTTCACTTATATTATATAACCGGTGTCATTTTTTGTCAAGGATTTTGGAACACATTTTGCCTTCAGAAGTCTTTTTCGTAGAAATGTACAAATCGTATGCAAAATTATATCCAAAAGGGACATAATTTCCCCAAAATGTCCTGTTTCGAACTTTACTTTTCCGTTTGATATATGTTATACTTCCCTTAGAAGACAATTATTTCTTAAACGGATAATCAGGAGAAAAAATATGTCGGACAAAAACACAAAAAACAAGGTTGGGACAGCAATGAACATAGACAGTGATGCCCTTGCCTATTTTATGATAAAATACAATCACGACTATGACAACATTGAAGCCAATGCCAAAGATAATTTCAACAATTATGTGGACAAAGGACTCAGCGACATTCTTTACTGTGTAACAGATGCAATCCCCTGCGATTTTGACAACTACCGGGGAACAAAATACCTCAGAAGGTACTGACAAGATTTACACATACAATCTTTTCAATGTTCCCTATATGTGGAGTGTATGTGCATCTCTTGAAGCGGCTCTTGCCCACCCCACAAGAAGATATATTGTATGTCCACAGAACTGCGCACCTATGGGTGTTAAGCGTTATATTCCCCTTCCTATGAAACTTGAAGCTGGTGAAACAAAGTCGCTGGAACTGAAACACGGGATTCTCAAGTGCCAAGACAGCACCGTCATTTACATCGATGTTGACAGTGCAGAAAACAAGCCCGAAGTCAAATACAACGGTGTTTCCCTTGCGTGCGAGGGAGAGAACCTTAACTCATGCCTTGCAGATAAGAGAAACTACCCCATTCTTGCATACCGCGTTCCGAGTGACGCAGTAAAGGACAGCCTCAGCGGTGAAATTTCATTTTCTGCAGAAAAAGCCGTTACAGTTTACTATACAGAACTTATGAACGGAAAAGAATAACTTAATACTGAATAAAGATCCCCCCGTAAAATAAAAGTAGATACATGGTGGTTTTCCATGTATCTACTTTTATTTTACTACTTCAACTATCGCGTGGTTTTCATTTTACAAAAAACGGGATGCCGCAGAGGACATCCCGTTTAAGGCTTTGTTAGTCAACTATTACTGAAGCAAGAGCTGCAAGCAGTTCATCGCAGTTATCTGAATGAACGGTAACTTCAATCTTGTTCATAAGGTCAAGACTGAAAATACCCATAATGCTCTTTGCATCTACTACGTATCTTCCGCTCTTAAGGTCGATTTCATAATCGTATTTTGAAACGTTATTTACAAACTGTCTTACTTCCTCTATTGTTGAAAGCTTAATATTAAATACTTTCATTGTCATTACCTCCATAGATTGGTTTGCAGATTTCAATCTGCTCCTATATTATACATAATATTATGTCGAGTGTCAATATCTAGAGTTAAATAAAATTAAGTGTATTTTTTAAATTTAAACTCCCTTTTTTCTGCACAACAAAAAACAGCCTGCTTAGGCAGACTGTTTTAAAATCATATTGTATCGTAATATTCCTTAACTACTTCCCTCTCGTCAAAGTGGTACTTAACACCTTTGATTTCTTCATAGTCCTGCTGTCCTTTTCCGGCAAGTACTACTATATCTCCCGGCTCTGCGTGTTCAAGGGCATAGTGTATAGCCTTTCTTCTGTCCTTGATAACGGTATATTTACCGTCTGTCTTTGCAATTCCCACAAGAATATCCGACATAATATCGTCAAGTTCTTCATCTCTGGGGTTATCTGAAGTAATTACCGACAAATCAGCATATTTACCTGATATTTCACCCATATCGTACCGTCTTAATCTTGAACGGTTTCCGCCGCATCCGAATACGCATATTATACGCTTGGGATTATACGCATTTATTGCTTCAAAAAGACTCTCTAAACTGAGTGCATTGTGAGCATAGTCGATAATAACGGGGTTTACGCTCTTTTCGTGATGTACAGGCTCTGTTCTTCCTATAACCTTTACCTTGGCAAGAGCTCTTGCAACTGTGTCTGCATCAATTCCCATTCCCATCGTTACACCCACTGCACACAGTGAGTTGTAAACCGAGAATTTACCGGGAACCATTATATTAAGTCTCTTTGAAACACCTGTTGATGTTTTGAGAGTGTATTCCGTCTTCATATCCACATCAATGTAGAACTTTTCGTCGCAACCGTAGAAATCTGCATTTTCGTCAATACGCGAATACTTTGCACAGGGTACGTTTTCGCTCTTTATGATATCAAGAATGAAATCTATTCTGTCGCTGTCGGCATTGATTACTGCCTTATCGCACATAGTGAACAGCTTGCCTTTATATCCGAGATATTCTTCAAAACTCTTATGCTCGCCGTCGCCTATGTGGTCGGGAGAGATGTTTGTGAACACTGCAGTCTCAAATCTCATTCCGTATACTCTGTACATCATAAGAGCCTGAGAGGAAACTTCCATTACGCAATATTTCACACCGCATTCAACCATATCTGCAAAAAGTCTGTGAAGTTCATAACTTTCGGGAGTGGAGTTGTCTATATACTCGTACTTGCCTGCATAATAGATACCTGTTGTACCTATAATCGCACAGGAGTGTCCCGCTTCTTCAAGAATACCTGCAATCATAAATGAGGTACTTGTCTTGCCTTTTGTTCCTGTAAGACCTATAAGCTTAAGCTTATCGGCAGGTCTGCCGAAAAACTCTGCAGAAACCACTGCAAGAGCAAGTCTTGAGTTCTTAACCAACACAAAGGTTACTTCTGGGTACTTTGCGCTGTACATATCGTAAGCATCTTTCAGCTCACACACTATGGTCTTTGCGCCGTTTTCTACTGCTTTGGGAATATATGTGTGTCCGTCTGTAACTGCACCTACTGCTGCAACAAACACATATCCGTCTTTAACTTTTCTTGAGTCATAAGCGACTCCCTTTATTTCAAAATCTTCGCAAAAAGCCGAAGATACAATCTCATCTGCTAAATACTGTTTAAGGTCTGATAAATTCAACCTTTGAACACCTCACTGTCAAGAGTTATAGTTCCGTCAAACACCATCTGAGACGGCGCTGTCATAAGAATATTGTCTGTCTTTTCGTCCCATTCGATAATGGTAACTCCGCCTATCTGATGAACGTCCACTCTTCTGTCACATCTGCCTGTAAGTACTCCGCCTACAACGCATGTTGAACAACCTGTGGCACAGGCGAGAGTCTCACCTGTTCCTCTTTCCCAGGTACGGAGCTTAAGAGTTTTTCTGTCAACAACTTCGCAGAACTCTGCATTTACGCGTCTCGGGAATATCTCGTGATGCTCCATAAGAGGACCGTACTTTGCAAGGTTGAAGTTGTCAACGTCATCAATAAAGCTTACGCAGTGGGGATTACCCAGAGAAATTGCGGTTGTGTGGAAAAGTCTGTCATCAAGCTGAACGGGATGATCGATGCACTTTTCAGTTCCGCAAAGCACGGGAACCTTCTTTGCATCAAGTATAGGCGCGCCTATAACTGCTGTTATATTCTTTGCCTTGCCGTTTTCCACATCAAGGTATATTCTCTTTATTCCGCCGAGTGTTTCAACGGTGAACTCGGTTTTTGAGGTAAATCCCTTATCATAAACAAATTTACCTACACTTCTTACGCCATTTCCGCACATTTCAGCTTCAGTTCCGTCGGGATTGAACACTCTCATTCTGAAGTCTGCAATGTTTGACGGGCAAATAAGAATCATTCCGTCTCCGCCGATACCGAAATGTCTGTCTGACAGCTTTCTCGACAGTTCATTGAGATTTTTTATCGACTGCGTAATGGTTTCAACGTAAACATAGTCGTTGCCGTACGCCTGCATTTTTGTAAAATTAAGGTCAAAGGTCATTGTTAAGCAAACCTTTCTTTAAGTTTCTGTGTATATTTTAGTCGTTTTTGCCGAATACCTGCTCAAGGTCCTTGATAATATCATCTGCAGGCTCAATACCGACAGAAAGTCTTATGAGCTTATCGGTAATTCCGATTCTGTTTCTGATTTCTTCGGGAATTGATGCGTGTGTCTGTGTCATAGGATATGTAATGAGAGTCATTGCACCGCCAAGGCTTTCGGCAAACATAATCATATCATATCCGCAAAGTGCCTTCTCGACCATATTCACATCCTTGAGTGTGAAGGAAATCATACCGCCGAAGCCATGGCACTGACGCTTTGTAACTTCATACGAGGGATGCTCGGGAAGACCAACGTAGAACACTTCATCAATATTCTTGTTGTTCTTGAGCCACTGAGCAACCTTGATTGCGTTTTCTTCGTGACGCTTCATTCTGAGTTCCAGAGTCTTTATACCTCTGAGTACCAGCCAGCAGTCAAAGGGCGCAAGACCTGTTCCCTCTGTTCTCTGGATAAGACCGATTCTGTCGGCAATCTTTTCGTCGTTTACAACAACCATACCTGCCATTGTATCGTGGTGGCCTGCAAGATACTTTGTTCCGCTGTGGATTACAATATCAGCACCCAGTTCAAGAGGCCTCTGGAAGTAAGGTGTGAGGAATGTGTTATCAACTGTGAGAAGTGCGCCTGCTTCCTTTGCAATTTCAGCAAGAGCTGCAATATCCGCAACCTTCATCATAGGGTTGGTAGGTGTTTCGGCATAAATCATCTTTGTGTTGGGTTTAACAAGAGATTTTACCTTTGCTGTATCTCCGATATCAACATAGTCAAACTCTACGCCGTAATCCTTCCACAGTTCTTCGATAAGTCTGTATGTACCGCCGTAGATGTCATCGGAAATAATCATATGATCGCCCTTCTTGAGAAGAGAGAATACAGAAAGTACCGCTGCAAGGCCTGTTGAAAAAGCAAAACCTGCATTTCCGTTTTCAAGGAGAGCTATTGTACATTCAAGCTCGTTTCTTGTGGGGTTTGAGCAGCGGGTATATGAATATTTTATGTCCGAGCCGAGTTTGGGGTTAAGATATGTAGAGGTCTGATATATGGGAAAACTTACAGCACCTGTAAGGGGGTCGCATCCGTCATAGCCGTGCACGATTTTTGCTTCAAGTGAGAATTTTCCGTTTCTGTTCTTGTCAATCATATTACGCTCCGTTCCGCCGCCTGTGTTTACGGCTCATTTTTTAAATATACAACATCTATTGTTTCGGGCTGTCTGCCGGCACTGTATATAGTCAGCGGGCAAAAATCGAAACACTACATCTATTATATAAAATTATACCTCTTTGCGTCCTTTTTGTCAAGGCAATCGCCGTCGTATTTTGAGCATAAAAAACAAAAAATATGCCGTTAAAGCTCCTTTGCAGAACTTTTTTCTAATTATGTTTTATACGTTTCACAGATATTAACGAACTTATTCCTTCGTTCAAACTTAAGACAAATTTATCAAGCTGTTCCACTGTGTTGTATTTTGAAAAACTTACACGCAAAGTGCTGTCTGCAACACTTCTTTCAAGTCCGTATGCCGCAAGGATTTTATTATCTGAACTTTTGGAGGAGCACGCTGAGCCTGCCGACACAAATATTCCCCTCTCCGACAGAAAACGCAGCATTATTTCGCTTCTTATTCCCGGAACTGCTATACTCAGTATATGCGGTAAAACTCCACTTGTGCCATTATTTATAATTACATCGGGGTTGTCTGCAAGACGGTTTCTTAAATAAGAATTAAGTTCTTCAATATGCTGTTTTTCTGAGTCAAATTCCTTCATTGCCTTTTCAGCAGCAAGTCCGAAAGCACATATTGCAGGAACAGCTTCCGTTCCCGAACGAAGACCGCCCTCCTGACCGCCTCCCGTAATCATTGCGGGAATACGCACTCCTTTCTTGATAAACAGCGCACCCACGCCCTTTGGAGCGTGAATTTTATGACCGCTGATGCTTATCATATCAGCGCCGAGCGTTGCAAGATTTCTCACCTTTGTAAATGCCTGAACAGCATCTGTGTGGAAGTATGCATCAGGGCAAAGCTGTGACGCAAGTCTGCGAAGTGCCGCCACATCATACACAGCACCCGTTTCATTGTTCACTGTCATACAGGAAACAAGCACAGTGTCGGCAGTCAGTGCAGTACGGGCGAAATCCATATCGAGCCTTCCGCCTTTTGTGGGGATTCTTGACACAGTATACCCCGTCTTTTCAAGTTCAGCAACAGTGCTTTCAACAGCAGGATGCTCAGAATCGGTTATAACTATATGTTTTCCCTTTCGCTGCAGGGTTTTCACCGCGCCCCGTATTGCCATATTGTCGGCTTCAGTCCCCCCTGCCGTAAATATAAGTGTTCCCTCATTAGGACGGTATCCGAGAGCAGATATTATTTTATCCTTTGCCGCTTTTACACACTTTTCAACCTCAAAACCGAAAGAATGTGCAGAGGAGGGATTGGCATACATTTCGCAGGACATATATGCCATAAGTTCAGCCGCTTCGTTATCTGTACGGGTTGTTGCGGCGTTGTCGAGATATATTATTTTTTCTGTATCAAAGGCAGTTTTGTTCATATCAGGTTAATAATTCTCCTTGATTTTTGCTTAATTTACCTTTATCTGAAGTATTCTTGCGCCGGAAGCACAAAATTCTTATGGTCTTCGTCCGGCACAAATTTATTATGCACTATTCCTTTGTATGTGTCAACCATTTTGTTGCCTGCGTCATCAAAAGTTACGTCATAATGATACATTTTTCCGTCTGCAAGAACAATATTCCACATATGTTCATCCGTCGAAACCGCAACAGTTTTTACTCCGGCTGCGTGACACATCAGATTGAATGCGCCGCTATAGCCCTGACATACCGCCTTGCCGTATCCCAATGCACCGTATGCTGTGTATGAAACAGGTGCAAAGCTGTGGTCGTATTCCACATTATCTGCAAGATAATCGTGAATTGCATCTGCTTTTTCAAGGTCTGTCGTACATCCTGCGGTTACAGTCGCCGCAAGCTCTTGGGCTTTTGCTTTGGCAACAGACGCATTTTCAAAAAGTGTTTCAACAGATAAAGTTTCCTCATCCGATACAAAATTCACTTTCAGCGTGCATTTGCTTGTTGTCCCTTTGGTTTCAGTTCTTATGGACAGATATGTGCCAAGCTGGGGTTGATATTCATAAGTCTTTTGAAAAGCCTCCATACAAGCTTCAGTCACACGGCGCATATCGTCACTATTTGCGCCGTAATTATAGTCAAACATCAGAAATGCTTGGGAGTTACCCCAAGCATTTGCAAATTCGTTATAAAATTTCTCTGTGGTTTCAGGTGCGTTATAAAGAACTTCAAGTTCGGGTACTGAATACTTTTCCTTGAATTCCTTTTTGTGGCTTTCATCATCAATAGCATATTTTACTGTTCTGAGAACTACCGCCGCTGTTTCTGCTCTTGTGATGTTTGTATCGGGATAGAAAAGTCTTTCTCCGTTAATCACCGAACCCTGCATAATGCATGCACCGTAAAGTGCAACTATGTTATCTTCTGCTGTATCAACAAAGGGTGATTTAAATCCTCCGGTAGTAAGTCCGAGGGCGTTTACAATCATTTTTGACGCTTCACGTCTTGTAATAGGCTTATCGGGTTCAAACTTTCCGCCATAATCCTTTTTATCAATGATGCCGAAAAGAATTGCATTGACAACGTACTTATTGTACCACGCGTCAAGCTCAACGTCTTCAAACTGCTTTTCATAACTTGTAAAGCTCTGACCGCCGCTTACAACTTCAACAAGCATCTTTACAAATTCAGCTCTTGTTACGTTTTCTGCAGGAAGATATGTTCCGTCTGTATATCCGTCAATAACACCAAGGCCTGCAAGGGTGCGTACATCTTCATAGTACCAGTCGGTTTCCTTAACATCGGAGAAATCCTTGTATACAGGCTCTGTTGTTCCTGCCTGTTCGCCGGTTTCTTCCTTGTCTGATGTATCATTCTTGCCACTTGATCCACTGCTGCCGGGAGGTGTTGTGCCACCCTGGTCTTCGTCGCCTGCGGGTGGAGGTGTTGTGCCGCCCTGGTCTTCGCCATCTGCGGGAGGAGGAGTTGTACCGCCTTCGCCTTCGGTATCTTCTGTCGTATCATCCAACAGGTCTCCGAGATCAACATAAACATTGCCATCGTCGCTTATCGCAAATACTGCACAGTTAGCACAAAGTAGAGCTGCAACCAAAAGTAAACTGAGAATTGCTGCAAGAAGTTTAGATTTTCTCATCATTGTCTGTTCTTCCTTTCTTGTTAGAACAATCAGTTACACAGGATTATCCTAATATTTATCATTGATTATACCACTAAAAGCAAAATAATTCAAGAGTAAATCATTTGTTATTAATGTAAAAAATATTCAATCGAATATGTATACATCTAACAATAAACAGGCAACAAATTT
>JAZOLW010000044.1:0-14100 GCA_045653405.1 Eubacteriales bacterium
TGATTTCTTCAGCAGATGCATCTTCGGTCTTTGCTTCATTCTTTTTAGCAGGTTCAGCCTTCTTTTCTTCCTTTTCGGCAGCTTTTCTGTCAGCTTTAAGACGAGCCATAAATTCCTTTTCGTCTATTCTCATAAACAAAGGAGTAGGCGCGGGATTTACCTTTGCACCATCTGCATATTTGTAACCAAATTCAGCTGCAGTTGTCCAGTCGCCGATTGCGAGTTTTTCAGCATTTTCGGGATGTGTAAGCTGTTCCATAATTTTTTCAGCGGATTCGGGAATAAAGGGGAAGAGCATATTCGCACAGATTCTGATACCTTCAATAAGGTTGTAAAGAACAGTTCCGAGTCTTGCTTTCTTGTCTTCTTCCTTTGCAAGAGCCCAGGGCATTGTTTCGTCAATATATTTGTTAAGTCTGCGAAGAACAGTCATAATTTCGTCTGTTGCATCCGCAATGTGGAGAGTTTCGAGTTTTTCTGTTGTCTTTGCAAAGCCCTCCTTGATTACACTTATAAGGTCATTGTCAAGTTCTTCACTTGCAACGGGGGCGGGAATAACTCCGTCAAAATACTTGTTAACCATTGCAACTGTTCTGTTTACAAGATTTCCGAGTGTGTTTACAAGGTCGGAGTTAATCTTTGTAACAAGCATTTCGTAAGTGATGCTTCCGTCGTTGAGGAAAGGCATTTCAGCAAGAACGTAGTATCTTACTGCGTCTGTACCGAGAAGATCTGCAAGGTAGTCGGCATACATAACATTGCCTCTTGATTTTGACATCTTGTCCATACCGGAAAGAAGCCAGGGATGACCGAGAATCTGTTTGGGGAGGGGTTCACCTAAAGCCATAAGAATTACAGGCCAGTAAATTGTGTGGAATCTGAGAATATCCTTTCCGATAATCTGCAGGTCTGCGGGCCAATTCTTCTGATAAAGTTCGCCCTTTTCGTCTACGTCATAGCCGAGAGCTGTGATGTAGTTTGAAAGTGCGTCAATCCATACATATATAACGTGACCGGGGTCGAATTCAACAGGAACACCCCAGGTGAATGTTGAACGGGAAACGCAAAGGTCCTGAACACCGGGCTTGATGAAATTGTTAATCATTTCCTTCTTGCGTGCTTCGGGAACGATAAAGTCGGGATGTGTTTCAATATAGTCTTCAAGCTGCTTCTGATACTTTGAAAGCTTGAGGAAGTATGCTGCTTCCTTTGCCTTCTTTACTTCTCTTCCGCAGTCGGGACACTTGCCGTCAGAGGCCTGTGTTTCAGTCCAGAAGGATTCACAGGGAGTACAGTACCAGCCTTCGTATTCACCCTTGTAAATATCACCCTGGTCATACAGCTTCTTGAAAATCTTCTGTACAGCTTTAACGTGATAGTCGTCTGTTGTACGGATGAACTTGTCATAGCTGATGTTCATTCTTTTCCATATGCCCTTGAGTTCTTCAGTTATATTGTCAACATATTTCTGAGGAGAAATGCCTGCTTCCTTTGCCGCATCCTCAATTTTCTGACCGTGTTCGTCTGTACCTGTGAGCATAAATACATCATATCCGCACATTCTCTTATAACGTGCGATACAGTCTGTGAGAATAAGCTCGTAGGTGTTTCCGATGTGCGGCTTTCTTGAAGTGTAGGGAATAGCCGTAGTCAGATAATACTTTTCTTTCATTGTGATGTCCTTCTTTCTTGTATGGAAAATTAATTATTCTTCTGTAGTAGATTGTTGCCCGAAAATTTCTTTGCAGACAGATATTTCGTGATTTTTGTCGGAAACTCTGTAGGATGCAAATAGAAAGAATGTGAAAACAATAACGGGCACTGTATAAATGATAAAAAGCAAACCGAATGTGAGAATTGATATAGCTACCAGAGGCAGATATGCCATCATAGCAACAAACATCTGGCTTTTCATATGGTAATTGTATGCATTTGCTGCAAAAAAGCACTGTGAAACGGGTGCATCCTCACGGTCAATTACAAGATATATTGCCGTAAAATATCTTGTGTAGTAAGCAAGGGAATACATAGCCGCTAAAACAAGAACAATGCAGATAGCAGTGTAGGTTATGTCTGTACCCAGAAAGGAAACAGGGTCAAGAATAAGACTTTTTCCTGTTGTGTAAAGATAAAGTTCCTCCGATACAGCAAGGGGAACAAAGAAAACGATAAGACCGCGCCATATCACTGAATAAAACAGCGAGTAGCTTCTTAAATATCGCTTTAAACTGCTGAAAGCATAGAATAAATCAAAAATATCCGATTTACCTGTACCTACTGTGTTGTATGCAAAAACAAATACTCCGTACATAAACGGAATTGTAAAGGTTGCAAGGAGTATTGCCGAAAGGGTAATAACCACTGCTGAAACAATTTCATTTGTACATATGGCGGCAATTGTTACAAAAGCAGATGCCGCAAGGGAAATTGCAGTTAAGCTGACAGCGACTGTGAAAAACGCGCCGATACATTGTATCCAGTTGTCATACAGCAGTTTTTTCGCCTGCTTTTTAAAGTATGATATTGACGGCATTTTTCACACCCTTTCAAAAAACTATCCGTTGTATTTGTTCATTGCCTGTGTAATGTCACCGCCGGCTATGAGGGCGGACGCCTGAAATACATTCTCAAACTTGTCGGAAAGAACCTTTTGTTCTTCCTTTGTAAAATTGCTGAGT
The DNA here is from genome assembly GCA_045653405.1 of Eubacteriales bacterium. Classification (GTDB taxonomy): domain Bacteria; phylum Bacillota; class Clostridia; order Oscillospirales; family CAG-382; genus UMGS882. The sequence continues at coordinate 2,679 of JAZOLW010000044.1, forward strand.
ACCCAGTCTGCAAGGTCCATTTCGGGGTGGGGCTTTTCACCCACACCGATTTTGATTCTGGGAAAAGCATCGCTTGACGTATGCTCAATAATTGATTTTATACCGTTGTGACCGCCTGCACTTCCGTTCTTTCTGATACGGAGCTTTCCGCAGGCAAGGGAAATGTCATCATATATCACAAGCACGTTTTCTATGGGAATTTTATAGAAATCCATAGCCGCCCTTACAGCTTCTCCCGAATTGTTCATATAAGTCTGGGGAAGCATAAGAAGCGCACGTTTTCCGCCGATAGTACATTCTGTGTACAGTGCCTTGAATTTTGATTTTGTGATATCAACGTTCAATTTCTGAGCCATATATGAAAGAGCGAGAAAACCTGCATTGTGGCGTGTGTTTACGTATTTGTCACCGTAGTTGCCAAGCCCGACAATTATAAAGCTGACAGGCTCAGATGGTGTTTTTTGTGTTTCAATCTGCTTAAATAGCGCAAATAGTTTATCCATCTTAAATTTTTCCTGATACTTTACGGGCAAAGCCCGAAATTTTGTTCTTTACTTTTCGTATGCCTTGAAAAACAGCTCTTTTGCTCTGTCATTTCTGCCGTTTAGATACAGATAACCCATAAGAGCCTCAAAACCTGTTGCACGTCTGTACTGTATAAGCTCGCCGTGCTTGGGGGCAAAGTGGGTCTTGGCGTTTCTTCCGCGCTTGAAAACTCCTTCTTCCTCCTCAGTGAGAAGGGGAAGAATTTTCTCAACAGCATCGCTCTGGGCCTCGCAGGTGATAAATGCCTTTGAAGCTTTAACCAGTTGTCCCGGTTTTACAGCACCGCTGTTTTTCAGCACAAATTCACGGGATAACATCTCGAGTACCGCATCTCCCATGTATGCAAGGGTGAGAACGGGATATTCACCTGTGTTGTGGTCGTATAAAAGCATACTGCTTATATTCTCTGCCATACAACGCCTTCTCTTGTGTCCTTAACTTCGACACCCATATCAAGAAGTTCTGCTCTGATTCTGTCAGCTTCTGCAAAGTTCTTTTCTTTCTTTGCCGCAGTTCTTGCTGCAATAAGTTCTTCAACCTTTGCAACAAATTCGCCGTCTTCGCCATCAGTGGCAGGTGCATCGTTCAACTTCTTTGCTTCTTCAATGAGATTAAGTGAAAGCACCTTGTCAAAATCAGCAATAAGGGCAAGCTTTGTTGCATCATTTGTGTCAGCCTTGAGAACATTGTAAAGTGAAGTTACCGCAAGTGATGTGTTGACGTCGTTGTCCATAGCATCTGCGAAATCCTTTTTGAGATTTTCAAATGCTGCACCGTCAACTACTCCGTCTGAGGGCAGCTTTGAAATTCTTGAAAGAAGTTTATCCCACGCAAGCACAGCATTGTCGAGATTTTCATAGCTGAATACGAGAGATTTTCTGTAGTGTGACTGCAAGCAGAAGAATCTGTAAACAAGGGGATTGTAGCCCTTGCTTTCAAGGAGAGAAACGGTTAAGAATTCTCCCTTTGACTTACTCATCTTGCCAGAATTTGTATTGAGGTGAAGAACGTGGAACCAGTAGTTGCACCACTTGTGTCCTACATAAGCCTCACTTTGTGCAATTTCGTTTGTATGATGGGGGAATGCGTTGTCAATGCCGCCGCAGTGAATGTCAAGGTATTCGCCAAGATGCTTCATTGAAATGCAGGAGCATTCAATGTGCCAGCCGGGATAACCTATACCCCAGGGAGAATCCCACTTGAGTTCCTGGTCGTCAAACTTTGATTTTGTAAACCAGAGAACGAAGTCTGCCTTGTTGCGTTTGTTGTCATCCTTTTCAACGCCCTCGCGCACACCGTCCTGCAGGTCTTCTTCCTCAAAGTTGTTGAAGAGATAATACTGCTTGAGCTTTGATGTGTCAAAGTAAATGTTTCCGCCTGCTTCATATGCGTAACCCTTTTCGAGCAGGGAAGTTATAACCTTTATAAATTCATCAATACATCCTGTCGCAGGCTCAACTACATCGGGAATTTTTATATTGAGCTTCTTGCAGTCTTCAAAGAAAGCATCTGTGTAGAACTTTGCAATTTCCATAACAGTCTTCTTTTCACGCTTTGCACCTTTGAGCATCTTGTCTTCGCCTGTGTCAGCATCGCTTGAAAGATGTCCAACATCAGTGATGTTCATAACACGCTTTACGTCATAACCGCTGTAACGCAGATACTTTTCAAGCACGTCTTCCATAATGTATGTGCGAAGGTTTCCTATATGAGCAAAGTGATAAACCGTAGGACCGCAAGTGTACATAGATACCTTGCCCGGTTCAATCGGTACGAATTCGTCTTTTGTTCTTGTGAGTGAGTTGTATAATTTCATATGTTACACATCCTTAAATGTCTGTTAGTTGTTTTCACCGTCACGTTGTTCGAGCTGCTTGATTTTTTCTTCCATCAGTTCAAGCTGATGACGCATCTTGCACAGCTCTGTTGAAACAGGGTCGGGAATATGAATCTGGTCAAGGTCGTTCTTGCATTTTTCTGTTTTGGTCTTGCCGGGATAAATAATCTTTGCAGGAACACCCACCGCCGTTGCGTTTTCGGGTACTGCATTAAGCACAACCGCACCTGCGGCAATTTTTGCATTGTCACCGACAGTAAAAGGACCAAGCACCTTTGCACCCGATCCAATCATAACATTGTTGCCGATGGTGGGATGTCTTTTGCCGATATCCTTACCCGTACCGCCGAGAGTAACTCCCTGATAAATGGTACAGTTGTCGCCCACAACAGCCGTTTCGCCGATAACAACACCTGAGCCGTGGTCGATAAGAAGCCCTCTGCCGATTGTAGCACCGGGATGAATTTCAACACCGGTGAAAAATCTGCCGGTCTGCGAAACCCATCTTGCAATGAACTTCATTTTATGCCTGTAAAAGAAGTTGGCAACCCTGTAATAGAGAACAGCGTGAAAGCCGGAATACAGCAAGAATATTTCAACGCAGTTTCTTGCCGCAGGATCACGTTCTTTTATCGATTTTAAATCATATCTGAGATTTTTAAACAATTCTTTGCCTCCGGGGATTATTTTATGTAATCCTTATATGTGTTAAGATACTGTATTCCTGAATAGATAGTAAAGAACACCATAACAGCCATACAGATCCAGGAGAGATACATTCCATTTGCAAGAGAGGGAACTGCCACAAAAATGTAGTTTTCAAGAAGTGCAAGGGGAACGAAAATGCACTGTGAAAATGTCTTTATCTTTCCGGGCATAGCCGCCGCAATAACCACACCGTCTGCATTCTTTGCAATAAGACGCATGGAGGAAACGGCAAGCTCTCTGAATATTATAACCATAAGGCTGATAATAAGTCCTGCGCGCATAGCGCCCTCATATATAAGTGCCATTGCAAGCAAAGCACCAATAACAAGGAATTTGTCAGCAAGAGGGTCCATAAACTTTCCGAAATTTGAAACAAGATTGTACTTTCTTGCAAGCTTTCCGTCAACAAAATCCGTAACCGCAGAAACAATAAAAATAACAGCGGATATGATTTTGGCAGTAAGGTCGCTTACCGCACCCTGTGTCATCATAGGAAGCCACAGTACAATTATAAATATGGGAACAAGAATTATTCTGAGTATTGTGAGTTTGTTGGGCAGATTCTTGTCAATCTGCTTTTGTGTTGTGTTGCTCATAAAAACCGTCCTTATAAAGTAATGTCAGATGTTAAATTATATTACTGCATCGCCGAGTAAATCGTAATCAATTACTTCGGTTATTTTTACATTTACAAAATCGCCGTCGGCAATCTTACGCGAGCTTCTGAAATAAACTTTTCCGTCTATTTCGGGAGCGTCTGCCGCGCTTCTTCCGTAGTATACGCCCGAAGGTCTGTCATAGCCCTCGCAAAGCACTTCAATTGTCTTGCCTACCTGCTTCTTGTTGTTCGCCTCGTGAATTTCAAACTGATTTCTCATAAGAGTGTCAAGGCGCTTTTCCTTTGTCTTTTCGGGAACAATGCCTTCTGTAATTTTTTCAGCAGGAGTTCCTTCCTCGCAGGAGAAAGCAAATACGCCAAGACGCTCAAATTTAATTTCCTTGAGGAATTCTGCAAGTTCAGCATATTCAGCCTTGCCCTCACCGTGGAAGCCTACAATAACTGTTGAACGCAGTGTCAGTCCGGGAATTGTATCACGAAGAAGCTTTATTTTTTCTTTGATAAGAGCAGAATCACCGCGTCTTCCCATTAACTTCAGCACCTTGTCTGAAATGTGCTGAATGGGCATATCAATGTATTTAACAATCTTCTTTTCTTCTGCAATAGTCTTTGCAAGAGATTCTGTAATATCCTCGGGGTAGCAGTAAAGCACTCTTATCCACTTAAGCTTTTCAATCTTGCAGAGCTCTTTCAGCAGAACTTCAAGGGAAGGCTTGCCGTATAAATCCTTACCGTAGCTTGTGGTGTCCTGTGAAACAACAACCAGTTCTCTTGCACCGAGTTCTGCAAGCTCTGTTGCTTCTTTTACAAGGTCTTCGACAGTACGGCTTCTGAATTTGCCTCTGAGTTTGGGAATAATACAGTATGTACAGTGGTTGTCGCAACCTTCTGAAATTTTAAGATATACAGTGTGCTCAGGGGGAGTAACAACTCTGTCACCGCCGAGTGTCTGGTTTTCCGGACTTGTAATACAGCAGTATTTGGGAGCATCCTTCTTGCCGCCGTTTTCATAAGCCGCCTTTACCGCATCAACAATGCTGTCAAGGTCGCCGACACCAACAGCCGCGTCAATTTCCGGAAGTTCCTCAAAAAGTTCATCCTTGTATCTCTGAACAAGACATCCCGTTACAACAATACCTTTAAGATTTCTGTTCTGTCTGAGCCAGTCAACATCAAGAATTGTTTCGATAGCTTCTTTTTTTGCACTCTCGATAAAAGCGCAGGTGTTGATAACAACAACATCCGCATCAATGTCCTCGGCAACGATTTCTATACCTGCCGCATTGAGCTTGGCAAGCATAACTTCACTGTCAACCTGGTTCTTTGGACAACCGAGAGATACAAATGCACATTTTATAGACATAAATATCACTTTTCCTTACTGTTTATGATGATAATACACGCATCATACAGATGCACATAAAATTACTAATATATCATATCACAAAAGCAATCCAATTTCAACAGTTATTTAATTATTTTTGTAAAAAAAGAGGAAATGTACAATAAATATTATTAAAAATAGAGAATTACTATTGAAATTGAAGAAGACGCGTGGTATAATATGCAGGTAATAAGAGAAAGGGAGGTGCTGAGAGTGGAGCTTTCCGGTAAAAAGAACAAGGATTTGCAGTTTGAAAACGTTCCCGAAGATACTGCCGATGCTTACAGAGCGGCAAAGGGCGATACGGCAGCTTTTGAAAGACTTGTTCGTAAATATGAAAAATATGTATGCTCTGTGGTGTATGCAGTCGTGAAAAATTATGATGACAGCTTTGACGTTGCGCAGGAAGTGTTCCTCAAACTGTACCATAATCTTGATACATTCAAGGGCGAAAGCAGTTTTTCAAGCTGGCTGTACAGAATAGCAAAAAATACGGCACTTGATTTTCTTAGAAAAGAAAAAAACAACAGACAGAATATGAGCCTCAGCGTTGAAAACTCAGACGGGGAAGAAACAGAGCTTGAAATCCCCGATACCTCTGCAAAGTCAGACCCTGAGCAGAGCACCTTGAACAAAGAAAAGAACGGTGTGATTTATGAGGCGCTTGATGAGATTTCGGAACAGCACAAGGAAATGATAGTGCTGAGAGATATAAACGGGTATACCTATGAGGAAATAGCAAAAATGCTTTCTCTTGAACAGGGAACTGTCAAATCAAGGCTTTTCAGAGCAAGAGATGCCCTGAGAGTGAAACTTTTGGAAAAAAATTATTTTTAGACGGAACATTTTAAATGTACTTCCCGTCATAAAGATGCAAAGAAAAATACAACAACCTTAAAATACAGAAGGAGGTGTGCGGCCGATGGGAGAAACAGAATTCAATTCAATGTGTGACAAAGTTCGCTATGCTGTGTCTTTCGGAGAAGAAATGACAGAAGAAATGCGTGAACATATGGAAAATTGCGAAGAGTGCCGTGCATACTTTGAGCAAACAGAAAAAATGGCAGCAGAGCTTTCAGCAATGAATGTGGCATCCCTCACCAAAAACGGAATGTCGGTTGCAGACAGCGTAATGTCGGAAATAAAAAAACAGGCGGTGTTTACAATGGGAAAATCGGTTAAAAAAGCGGCATTTGTCCGCCACGCAGGTCTTATCGCGGCTTGTCTTGTACTTGTTGTGATGGCAATCCCCGTAATAAAGGGAATGTACGGAGCAAAGTCGGAAGACGCTGCGTATGAGTATGAGCATATGCAAAACAGCGCTGCTCTTTATGATGTTGCCGATGAAGAAAGTTTGCCCGAAGAAGATGCAGGAGAAACCAAGCTTATGGCTGCAAAATCATACAATGATGCAGATAATTATGAAGCAGTAACCGAATCGGAAGAGAAAGCAAAAGACCTTTTGTATGATGCTTTTGACGGTGCAACCGGTGCAACTGAATCCGCACAGATGCCTGAAACACAGAATTCAGCTATCGCGGATTACAAAGCAGACTCGTCAGACATATACACTTATTCGGAAGAATACGCAAAAGATGTGTGCATAACCTGCGGACTTGAATACGGCAGATTTGAAAGTCTGACTTATGAAGACGACAATACAGCGTGTGCAATTTATCTGACAGCAAGTGATGAGCAGATTGTTCTGCAGCTTGCGAAAAACGGCAATACTTGGGAAGTAATCACCGCAGAAGTTTATTTGTGATAATAACAGTGATTTTGTTCAGACACCGTTTATGCGGTGTCTGAATGTTTATGCGGAGGGGAATATGTTTTATCAGATTCTGCTTTATTGGCTTGTGTTTATATCGGTTGTCAGCGTAATAATGACAGTTGCAGATAAAATATGTGCAAAAAGAGGGGCGAGGCGTATATCTGAAAATGCACTTCTTTGTGCATCAGCTCTTGGAGGCTCTGTAGCTATGCTTGTTACAATGCACCTTATCCGACATAAAACAAAGCACGTTAAATTTATGGCGGGAATACCGCTGATTATCGTGATTCAGACTGCATTTGTTCTGTTTGTTTTGTATTCGGTAAGATAGTTTTGAAAAAAGTTGAAAAAACTATTGATTTTTCTGAAAATGCGTGATATAATAAGCACATAAGGAATATTGATGTTGGGGAGCGGTTGACAAGACCGCTCCTCAGTGTTTAATTTTGAGCATGAGTGGCAGGAGGAAGAATATGGCTGAAAAGAAAAAAGGCAATGTTGCAAGCAGAGTTGCAGAGCTTGTAAAAGATGTTGTTGAGGAGTGCGGATGCACACTGTGGGACGTTGAATTTGTAAAGGAAGGTCCCGACCACAACCTTATCATTTACATTGATAAGCCCGACGGAATTTCACTTACAGACTGCGAAATGGTAAATGATGCAGTGGAGCCTGTAATCGACGAAGCAGACCCTATTGACGGAAGCTATTACCTTGAAATTTCATCCCCCGGACTTGAAAGGGAACTTAAAACTCCCGAACACATCAAGGCTTTTGTGGGAACAGAGGTAAATATAAAGCTGTTTACTGCACATGAAGGCAAAAAAGCTTATTCCGGCACGATTTCCGAATATAACGAAGAAAATGACACACTTACCGTTGAATGCGGCGGGAATGCCGTGATACTTGAAAGAAAACAGTGTTCAAGCATCAAAACGGTATATGAATTCTGATAAAAATAATAAAAATATATACATTTATTTGGAGGATTAAAAAGCATGAACGCAGAATTTTTCAAAGCACTTGACTTGCTTGAAACAGAAAAGGGCATTTCCAAGGAATATATGCTTGAAAAGGTTGAAGCAGCACTTCTCAGCGGCTTCAAAAAAGACAACGGCTTCTCAAATGTAAGAATCGAACTCGACCCCGTTAAGAAAAATGTAAGAGTATTTAAGCAGCTTACAGTTGTAGACCCCGACCTCGAAGAGGATATTCCTCTTACAGCAGAATACAACTTCGACGATTTCGATGAAAAGACAGACAAACTCATTGAAATCGAAGATACAACACCTTACGGCGATGTATTCGATGACGATGACAGCGGAGCAAAGCCTGCAATCATCAGAAGAAAGCACCGCTTCAACGAAAGAACAGAAATCACACTTGAAGCGGCTCGTAACATCAACAAGAAATATAATATCGGTGATGTCGTAGAGGTTGAAATCAAGCCAAAGAACTTCGGAAGAATTTCTGCACAGACAGCAAAGCAGGTTATTATTCAGGGTATCCGCGAAGCTGAACGCGACAGAATGGTTAAGGAATATGAAGGCAAGAAGGAAGAAATCGTAACTGCTATCGTATCAAGAATTGACCCCGTTTCAGGAAATGTAGTTCTTGAACTTGGCAAGAACGAAGTGACACTCTTCAAGAACGAACAGATTCCCGGTGAAAGATTCACAGAAGGCGATAAGATAAAGGTTTATGTTACTGTTGTTAAGAAGGAAACAAAGGGTCCGTCCATTGTTCTTTCAAGAAAGCATCCCGGCCTTGTAAAGAGACTGTTTGAACTTGAAGTTCCCGAAATTCAGGACGGAACAGTAATTATCAAGTCTGTTGCAAGAGAAGCAGGCTCGAGAACAAAGATTGCTGTTTACTCAAGAGACCCCAATGTTGATCCCATCGGCTCATGCATCGGTGCAAAGGGAATCAGAAAGAATAACATAACAAATGAAATCCGCGGAGAAAAGATTGATATTATCAAGTACAGTGAAGTTCCCGAGGAATTCATCAGAGCAGCCCTTGCTCCTGCAACAGTTGCATCAGTTACAGAAACAGGCGAACGTTCATGCAGCGTGCTTGTAGAGGATGACCAGCTTTCACTTGCCATCGGTAAGGAAGGTCAGAATGCAAGACTTGCAGCAAGACTTACAGGCTATAATAAGATAGACATAAAGAGCGTATCGGCGGCAAGAGCAGCAGCTTTCAATGACATCATTGAAGGTAAGGCTCAGGCATCCGGCTCCTTCGGCGAAAACCTGGCACAGGCTCTCAAGTCAGCTATGGCAGCTGAAGAAGAATAAGGAAAATACGACAACAGAGTGTATTTCTGACAGGAGGAAAAACAAAGCAGCGGCTTTGTAAATCATAAATGCCACAAAAAAATAAAAAGATACCGGAAAGAAAATGCACGGGATGCAATGAAATAAGACCTAAAAAAGAGCTTATAAGAATCGTCCGCACACCGGACGGAGAAATACAGCTTGACGATAAAGGAAAAATATCAGGCAGAGGCGTGTATATATGTCCCGACAAAAAATGCTTTGACAAAGCAAAGAAGGCGAAACGTTTTGAGAGAAGTCTTGAGGTGGAAATTCCTGAGACAATATATACAGAACTCGAAACAAAGCTTGCAGACCTTGCCGAGCAGAGCAGAGATTCGGAGGGACGGCAGGAATGAATAACGATACAGTGGAAAATGCAGTTATAAAGCAGAAGCTGTTAGGCGCAGTGGGCCTTGCGGCAAAAGCAAGAAAGTGCGTGTTTGGAACAACACTGTGCGTTGAAACAATGAGAGGGGACAAGGGCGAGCTTCTCATATGTGCATCAGACGTGTCCGAAAACACAAGAGCAAGACTCACCAAAACAGCAAGATTCCATAAAATACCATATACAATTCCCGGAGTAACAAAAGAAGAGCTTACAAAGTTTGCCGGAAAGAAATCCGACACAGCGGCAATTCTTCTTACAGATAAAGGCTTTGTGAAAATAATTGAAAAACTCGGTATAGAAATACACACAACCGATACGGAGGTGCTTGAATAATATGGCAGCTAATTCGAAATATAAAGTAACAAATATGGCAAAGGACTTGGATAAGAAGTCAAAGGACATCGTAGAGCTTCTCAAGGATAAAGGCTTTGACGGAAAGACTTCCTCTTCAGTTCTTGAAAACCACGAAATCAACATAATTCTCAGCCACTACTCATCAGAAAGTACAGTTGAGGACCTTGCAAAATATCTTTCATCTTCAAAGCCTGCAGAAAAGAAGGTTGAAGAAGTGAAGGAAGAGCCTAGGGTTGAAGTTAAAGCAGAACCTAAGGAAGAACCCAAGGCTGAAGCTAAGGTTGAAGCTCCTGTAAAGGAAGAAAAGCCTGCAAAGGTTGAAAAGCAGTCCGAGGCAGCAAAACCTGAAGCTGTAAAACCTGAACAGAAGAGAGAACCTGTAAAGGCTGAGCCTGCAAACAGGCCTGCAAACACTCAGCAGGGCGCTCCCCGTCAGCATATGGGTGACAGACAGGGTCAGAGACCTCAGAACGGCGACAGAAAGCCTTTTGAAAAGCGTCCTTTTGACGGACAGAAGAAGCCTTTCGGTCAGGGACAGTTTGGTCAGAGACAGCAGACAGGCGGTCAGCTTACAGACAGACAGATAGAAAAGCAGATTAGCAAGATTCAGCGCGAAGGCGCACAGCTTCTCAAGCAGGAAGGCATCAAGCCCGAAAGAATGGAGCAGTATCCCAAGTTTGACAAGAACGAAAGATTTGATAAGTATTCAAATGTTAAGTTCACAAAGGACGGTTTTGTAAGCGAAGCTCCCCAGAGTCAGCAGCCCAAGTTCCAGAAGCCCGCATTCAAGAAGAACAATCAGGGTGGACAGTTCGGACGCGATAAGGATGACGAAAATCAGTCAGTACGTCAGCCAAGCCTTAAGCCTGTATTCGATAAGGACGGCAGAATCAAGAGCCGTTATGCAGGCGAACGTAAGGAGGGCATAGCTCCCGAAGCGGATGATGACGGAAGAGTAAGAATTGATATGCGTACAAGCGAGGTTGACCTCTCCAAGTACGATGAAAAGCTTGATAACCTTGCAGATATGGTTGACGGCGGAAGCGGAATGAAGTCCGGTAAGAAGAAGGCAAGCGCCGGAGGAATTCAGAAAGGTGTCGGTGGCAGAATCAACAGAAACGAAGCGGCAGCACGTGATGTTGTGTTCAGCGGCGACAAGGGTAAGAAAGGCAAGAAGGGCAAGAAGGGAATGCCTGCGGCTCCCGTTGAACCTGCAAAGAAATTTACAGGTCCTATTACATTGCCTGATGATATTATGATAAGCGACCTTGCAGCAGCTCTTAAGATTACAACAGGTGAAGTAATAAAGAAGCTTCTTGCAATGGGACTTGGTATGGACCAGGTTGGCGCAAACAAGATAGTAGACTTTGATACAGCATATCTCCTCGCAGATGAAATGGGTATTGTTGCAGAAAAAGAAGTAGTTGTTACTATCGAAGAAAAGCTCTTTGCAGAAGAAGAAGCAAAGTCAGAAGAAAACCTCGAACCCAGAAG
>JAZOLW010000045.1:0-8606 GCA_045653405.1 Eubacteriales bacterium
ACTTCTCTCTTGATGAGCTTTGCAGTTGTAGCATCACATTCATCTGAAAGTGCAATCCAGTCACCGAATGAGCACATTCTGTCTGTACCTCTTGCTCTTGCAAAAGCACAAGCGAGAGGAGATTCGTCAAGACCTTCAATATCGTCTACAAAGCAAGCCTTCTTGAGCTTTTCGGGAAGGATTGTGCCACAGGCTGCTGATGTGGGACTTACATGCTTGAAGGATGCTGCACAAGGAAGACCTGTAGCTTCCTTTAATTCCTTTACAAGCTGCCAGGAGTTGAAAGCATCGAGAAAGTTAATGTAACCGGGTCTGCCGTTGAGAATTTCTATAGGAAGCTCGCTTCCGTCGTGCATATATATTCTTGAGGGCTTCTGATTAGGGTTACAACCGTATTTGAGTTCAAATTCTTTCATTATATGTTTACCCGTAGCCTTTCCTTAATATTAAACGTTCTTGTTTACAATTCTTGTATCGGTCTTGCCTGTTTCAAGGTCAATGTATCTTACAAAAAGGGATACCTTGTTGTCTTCGTTGAGGTTTTCCCAAAGTTTTGCAGTGAACTCGTCAATGTTGTCATTGATTTCAACCTTTTTGGGTTCTCCTTCGAATGAAGGCAGGGGATTTGCATCACACTTGTATGTGTGAATGAAGTGTCCCACACCGTTTACAGGATTGTTGTAAGAGAATGTGTATCTCTGGCAGGATGACGGGTCGCCGTCTGCACTCTTGAGAATGGAAAGAGCATAGTTGTAGTCGCCCTTTTCAGTCTTCATAATACCGGAAATTCTGGGAGTGTAGTTGGGAGCGTCGTCTTCGAACTCTCTTGTACGGAGGCTCTGCTCAAATGTCATTTGCTGATTCATAAGCTCATAAATTGTATCTGTCTGGTCACCGTTTGTAACAATGGTCTTGTTGCCGAGCACACGGACAGGTGCATAGATTATGAGATGGGGGTCTTCAAGCTTTGAAGGGTCAAAAGCCTGAGTTCTTATTCCGTCGCCGTCTTCAACAAACACACGGTTACGGCTGTTGGAGCTTCTGCCCATAATGAAGTATGCAGTAACGGCATACTTTCCGCAGGTGCTCTTGCCTATAACAATTCCGCGTCCGGGATAAGGATTATTTTTAAGCTCGTCATATATATTGATTGCTTTCATTGTTTTTCTCCTTATAAAATCTGATTATTCTGCGTCACGGTATAGCTTTGAAACTTTCTGTACAGCCTGAGGAAGAATTATCCATTCAGCCTGTTCCATAACTCTTTTCTGGAGAATTTCGGGAGTGTCGCCGTCAAGAATTTCAACAGCCTTCTGTGCGATAATTTCACCGCCGTCGGGAATTTCATTTACAAAATGCACCGTAGCACCCGTAACCTTAACTCCGTATCCGAGAGCCGCTTCGTGAACGTGAAGTCCGTAGAAGCCCTTGCCGCAGAAAGAAGGGATAAGAGAGGGATGAACATTTATAATTCTCTTGGGATAAGCTGAAGTGAAGTTTTCACTGAGTATGCTCATAAATCCTGCAAGAACAATTATCTGTATGCCGTTTTCATTAAGGAGTGACATAATCTTCTGCTCAAACGCTTCCTGAGAACCGCAATCTTTCTTGAGAACGGTTGCTGTTGCGATACCTGCATTTTCAGCACGGGTGAGGGCATAAGCACCCTCTTTGTTTGAGATTACAAGTGAAATCTCACCGTCTGTAATGATACCGCTGTTCTCGGCATCAATAAGTGCCTGAAGATTTGTTCCGCCGCCTGAAACAAGAACGGCAATTTTTGTCTTTGTGCTCATTATTCAATCACAATCTTGTCATCGGACTTGATGATTTCGCCGATAACATAAGCATCTTCGCCGTTAGCCTTAAGAACTTCAAGAGCCTTGTCAGCGTCTTCCTTTGCAACAACGATGCTCATACCAACACCCATATTGAATGTGTTGAACATATCTCTTTCGGGGATGTTGCCTGTCTTTGCAATGAGGTCAAATATAGGAAGAATTCTTATAGCCTTTCTGTCAACCTTTGCACAGAATCCGTCGGGAATGCTTCTCGGAATGTTTTCATAGAAGCCGCCGCCTGTGATGTGAGATACGGCTCTTATCTTAACTGCATCCATGGGAGCAAGTAAAGGCTTAACGTAAATTCTTGTAGGAGTAAGGAGAGTTTCACCAACTGACTTTCCGCCGAGTTCAGCAACGGGAGTCTTGATGTCAGCGTTTTCAACATCAAATACTTTTCTTACGAGAGAGAAGCCGTTTGAGTGAACACCGCTTGAAGGAAGAGCGATAATAACGTCGCCTTCGCACATAGTCTTGTTGTCAAGAATCTTCTTCTTGTCAACAACACCTACAGAGAAACCTGCAAGGTCGTATTCGTCAACAGGGTAGAAACCGGGCATTTCTGCAGTTTCACCGCCGATAAGAGCAGCACCTGACTGTACACAGCCTTCAGCAACACCCTTAACGATGTCTGCAATTCTTTCGGGAACGTTCTTTCCGCAAGCAATGTAGTCGGGGAAGAACAGAGGCTTTGCGCCGCTGCAGATAATGTCGTTAACGCACATAGCAACACAGTCAATACCTACAGTGTCGTGCTTGTCCATAATGAATGCGAGCTTGAGTTTTGTACCAACACCGTCAGTACCGCTTACGAGTACGGGCTTTTCAATGTTTGTGATGTCAAGTTCAAAAAGACCGCCGAAGCCTCCGATGTCGGAGCAAACTCCGCTTGTCAATGTCTTTGCAATGTGAGCCTTCATAAGCTCAACAGCCTTGTAGCCGGCAGTAATGTCAACGCCTGCTTCTTTGTAGCTTTCGCTGAAACTCTTCATAGTGATTCTCCGTTTCTTTGTATGTATATATTTTTTTATTTTTAACTTAGATTTTGTAGCTTTCTTCGATAGCCTTGTTCTTTGCTATAACCTTGTCGTGACCTTCTTTTCTCTTTGCATCAAGCTTGTCAGCAAGCTCCTTGTCTTCAATGGCAAGCATCTGTATGCAAAGCAAAGCGGCATTGGCAGCACCGTTGATGGCAACAGTTGCTACGGGAATGCCGGAAGGCATCTGTACTGTTGAAAGGAGTGCGTCAATACCGTCAAGGGTAGTGGATTTAACGGGAATTCCCACAACAGGCAGAGTTGTGTTTGCTGCAATAGCACCTGCAAGATGTGCAGCCATACCGGCAGCAGCAATAATTGCACCAAAACCGTTCTTTCTTGCATTTGCGGAAAATTCTCTTGATTCTTCGGGTGTTCTGTGTGCGGAGTAAACGTGTACTTCGTAGGGAACTCCGAATTCCTTTAATGTGTCGATAGCTTTTTCAACAACCGGAAGGTCGCTGTCGCTGCCCATGATAACGGCTACTTTTTTCATAGTTACCCAATCCTTTCTAAAAAACAACAAAAAGGCACACTTACTCTGACGAAGTAAGTGTGCCCAGACGGTCGGCTGATATTTTCTCTGTTTCCTTGTGGTGCTCCACATTTCCGTCAGTTGCAGAGAATTATAATTACAGATGATATTATATCATTGCTGTCGCTTTTTGTCAACTGACAAATGTGATAAATTTACATTAATATTAATTATAATTTATATATTTTTATATCAAAACGGTTATTCGTGGCTTGATGCAAAATGCTGTACACCCCATACACCTACAACAATCACAATGCAACATATAACAGTGCTTATACGGAAAGGTTCACCTGCAAGAAAACCTGCGGCAGTGGAAACAACTGTGATTACATTTGAAAAAATGGTTGCTCTTGCAATCGGAAGATATGTGTTTGCATAATTTATCATAAAATATGCTACAACACTTGAAAGTCCGCCGAGATAAAGAATTGAAACGATAAAGCCGGGAGAAGCAAGGGGTTTTACGATAAGTGACGCATCAAAATTCACGGCAAACAGTGCATATGCAGAGAAAAATACCGCTGAAACGATGAACATAAAATATGTTCTTTCATAAGGTGTAAATACCTGTGAAATGCTTCTTCCCAATACGTTGAATGCCGCCGCAGAGAGCACCGCAACAGCAAGACAAAGTATGCCTCCGATGTAAGTTTTTGCACCGTTGTCGCCTGATGAAATTATGGTTGCAAAAACCACACCGCACACAGAAATTATACTGAAAATAACCTGAAGGAAATTTGGCATATCTTTAAGAAAAACAGTTGACAGAATCTGGCATACAATAGGTACAAGGGCAATCATTACCGAGGAAATTACAATGCCTGTCATTTTAAGTCCGAAGCTCTCTCCGATAAAATAAATTACCGGCTGGAAAACGCCGAGAAGTATGAGCTTCCATACGGGTTTGCCCTTGAAATTTATTTTGATTTTAAGCAAGGGAATAAGAGCTGTCATAAGTAAAAACGCAAAGGTGAATCTTATGGCAAGAACTATGGGAACGTCTGCCCCCGACAATGCTTGAGAACCCTCAAGAGCCTTTTGTGCCGTAGTAAATGCAGTTGTGGAAAACAGGAAGCTTAAACCGAAAATAAAATTGCCTGTAAACGCGGCAAGCATTCCTTTTTGTGAGTTTGTCAATTTATGTACCGTTCCTTTCGCAAGTCAATGTATAATGTGAAATGATATCATAAAACAACCGCAAAATCAATATAAAAGCGGAAAAATCACTCATTTTCCCTGAATTTTAACAAATAATCCATTGATTTTTACACCAAACTTCTTTATTATCTTATCCTAAAGGGAAACTTCAGTTTCCTGCTTTGAAAGGAAGTAAACCACAAATGAAATATGTAATAATAATCGGCGACGGCATGAGCGATTATAAAGTTGATGCGCTTGGCGGAAAAACTCCGCTTCAGGTTGCAAACAAGCCGAGAATGGACTATATGGCAAAACACGGAACTATCGGATATTCACACAATGTTCCCCGTGATATGGTTCCCGAAAGCGACACTGCAAACCTTGCAGTTATGGGATATGACCCCAAGAAATATTCAAAGGGACGTTCACCCCTTGAAGCTGTAAGTATGGGTATTGATATGAAACCCGACGAAACGGCTTTCAGAATAAACACAGTGTCCCTCACAGAAGGCGAAGTGTTTGAAAAGCAGAGAATACTCGACCACAGTGCCGATGAAATCCCCACAGAGGAATCAAGACAGCTTATTGAAACAATCCAGAAAGAACTTGGTGACGAGATAAGAACCTACTATCCCGGTATCAGCTACAGACATTGCATTATATGGAAGGATGCTCCGGAGCTTTGCAACTTCACACGCCCTCACGATATTCTCGGATGTGTGATTGAAGATTATATTCCCAAAGGGGAAGTGGGAAAACCCTACCTTGATATAATGAAAAAAAGCTACGAAATACTCAAGAATCATCCTGTAAATATTGAAAGAAAGAAAAGAGGTCTTCTTCCCGCAAACAGCCTTTGGATATGGGGCCCCGGCAAAAAGCCGCAGCTTGCATCTTTTGAAGAACGCTTCGGCAAAAAGGCAACAGTTATTTCGGCAGTTGACCTTATAAAGGGTATCGGTCTTTGTGCAGGAATGGATGTTATTGATGTTGAGGGTGCTACAGGAAATATCAATACCAACTTTGAAGGCAAGGCAAAAGCGGCAGTTGACGCACTCAAGAACGGAAGTGACCTTGTTTACGTTCACGTTGAAGCTCCCGATGAATGCGGTCACAGAGCAGAAATTTCCAATAAGGTTAAATCAATAGAATATATTGATGAAAAGGTTATAGGATATATTGAGGATGAACTCAAGGCAATGGGTGAGGATTACAGCTTCCTTATTCTCCCTGACCATCCCACACCAATAGCACTTCGCACCCACACCCTTGATGCTGTTCCTTATATTATGTATACAAGCAACAGAGAGGTTGAATCGGATGCCGAATCATATGACGAATTCTTCGGCGTTGAAGATGTATCATATCTCAGCACAGTCAACTATTCAAAGGGGCACCGCATAATGGAAAACTTCTTGAAGTAATATTGAATAAAGAATTAGAGGTCTGCATTACGCAGACCTCGTTGTGTTATTTATCTGTCTTTTCAGCTTTTGTCTTTTCTATTCTTACATAACAAGTGCTTCCGAATTCTGCTGATATTGCAACAACACCATTTGAGTTTGCTGTTGACGGAATACGGGAAATTTCAATGCCGCTGTCAACAAACACAAGGTCATACTCAGCACCTGCTTCAAAGCCTCCGATGTTTATGCGTACGGGCTTACGGCTTACTGCAGTAATGAATACCTTTTCTTCGTCAAACAGGAAGTTGTAGGTGTTCTTTGCATATCCGATGCCTGAAATTCCATAGGTTTGGGGCAGCTCAGCTACCTTTCCGTCAACAACGGTTTTGGGGATTATTCCGAGATTTGGCGTGATGTTCAGATGGTGTCCGTCTGAATAGAGACTGAAAACTGTTTTAAGTACGGCGACAGGTGCAATACCGCTTGTTGCGTTGCCTGCATTTCCGTATACAGCATTACCGCTCTCTGCAAATTTATTTGAATTGTATCCGTCTACAAGATTTGTGAGTTTTGCAGTGAGCTTGTCAGTATTTCCTGCTGTGTAGCGTGACATTATATCGTAGTATGCTGTTGAGAGTGAAACACCGCCGTTCTGCCAGTACTTATTGAATCCGCCCTCAGCTGAGAGGGGAAGAGTACCGCCGAGATAGTCCCACCACTTGTCTACAGCGGCAACAGTTGTGTTTCTCGGAGCATATGAATATGCATAAATGTCAGTTCCCTTGGATGTGTCGTCTTCAATTATTCTTTCTCCGTCAATCCATGAAAGGATGGCTGAAGCTTTTTCACTGTCGGCAATTCCTGCTTCAATTGCCTCAAGATTTAAAAATACAAAACCGTAATCGTATACATTTCCGTCTTTGTCAAAGCATCCCACATATCTCTGCTTAACGCTGTCCCAGAATTTTTCATTGAAAGCTGCTTTGTGCTGTTCTGCAATGGATGAATATTTATCTGCCTGTTCGGGAACACCTGCGAGGGTGTACAGCTTTGCAAGACTTGTCATTGCCTTGTTGAAACTGATGTTGGAATATGCATCAAGATATCCGAAGCGGAAATTAAACCACTTGTTGGACGGTTTTCCACTCTTTGTTCCGTTATTGTCTTCAGTATGAATATAACAAAGTGAAGAAATTGTGTCAAATTTGATGCCGCCGTTTACAGTGTCATTGTCAAAAAAGTAGTTAACCGCCTTCTGAAGTTTGTCGCCAACTGTCATTCCTTTTGAGCTGTCGCGTCTGGGTTGTGCATCTGTATCTGTTTCGGAAAGAAAATCGGTACTTCCTTCGGAAAGGCAGATGTTTGCAACTGCAATAATATATGAAGTGTTTGTATCATACATATACCCGTCGGTGATGGTGGATTTCATACTTTCAGTTTCGCACCACACATATCCGTTTGAGAAAATGGGTGCATTTTTCACTGTGTTACGGAAATCGCTGTAGCTGTCGCTGTTGGAAAACAGGGAGTATCTTTCGGAAAGGTCGCCGTATTCATTGATTTTGTTTGAAAGTGCAGGAATGCCTGCCTGATTTTCGATTGACAGAACTATATCTGTAATCATATTGTCGGCACTGTTTAAAAACGCATTATCTTCATTAGAGTAAAATATACCATTGTTTGCTGAAAAGGATGTGATAAGTTCCGTTTCTTCTGCCGATACGGCATTGTCCGGCTGAGTAATGGTGTTGTCATTTGCAGGACCTGATACGGCTTTAACAATAGCGGTAATTATTCCTATTACTATAAGCAACGCTCCGAGAGCAACAATTCCAAGCATACAAAGCTGCTTCATTCTTTCAATTTTTGCTCTGCGTATTCTTTCCTGTCTGCGACGAAGCATTTGCTGTCTTCTTCTCTTTTCACGCTCTGCTTCTTCGTTCTGGCGGATTTGCTCCGCTCTGCGTCTTCTGTCGAAACTTATGATATCGATTTCGTCTGAAGTGACAGATTTCTCGTTAGGTACAGAAGGTCTCTGCGGATATTGTGTGTTCATATGTAAATATCCTCCCGGAAATGATAAAATTCTACAATATATTTTATCATATAGTGAATTTGTTGTCAATAATACGCAGGTTAATTATTTTGAGGGCGAAACAATACAACAGGTAATGTTGTAAAATGCACAAAAGAGGTGATGAATGAGGATTTTGGTTGTTTAATATAACAAAACTGCAAAAAAAATATCAAAAACTGCAAAAAAACTGTTGACAAATGAAAACAAAAGTGATAATATAAAAAAGCTCCGCAAGAGCGGGGCAAGAAAAAGAGTATATTGCAGAGAGAGCTTCGGAAAAATGTCGAAAAACTTTTTTAAAAAAGATTAAAAAAGGTATTGACAAGAGTGGTATGATGTGATATTCTGATTAGGCTGTCGCGAGAGCGGGAGCGAAACGGACCTTGAAAATTGAACAACGAAAGACGAGAAAAAACAAAGCAAGGAACGTCGAAAAGACGAACCAAAGAAACTCGTTAAATTCCTAAGAAAGTACACAATATCTGAGAACAGATAATTGGATACCCAAGGAAAAAGTAAGAAAGAGCAAATCATAGCTCTGAAAAAGTGATTAACAGTACCAAGTAC
>JAZOLW010000046.1:0-6174 GCA_045653405.1 Eubacteriales bacterium
GTATACAGTTTCGGCAGAAACATTCTTCTCTAAAGAAATATTTCTGCTTTCCTGTTCCTTCTCGGGACTTGACATCTGTTTTATCGGAACGGACGGGGACAAGCTTGAAAACGAGATAGACCGCACAGAATCTATAATTATGGATTTGATGGCGGATGCACAGGATGATGAGGATGCGGCAGTTCAGTCGGATATGCTTGTGGCGGACACGAATGTTGTAAGAGAAGTGCTGTTCGCCCTTGACGGCCTGATGCAAGACAAGAAAATCAAGTGTTCCCAGTGCTCAAGCCGTGCAGTAAAGGCGGTTAAAGACTATGACTCTGTAAGGGTTGCCTGCAAGGTTTGCGGAAAAGAAACCGTGCTTCCCGCAAGAACAAAATTCGACGCAAGTGCCGCTATTGACCTTGAAGAGCTTAACATCTAAATATTCATAAAAAAGTAAATAATTCCCCATAGCACAGAAACAACGGTTCCGTATACTATTACAGGACCTGCTATAGTGAACATCTTTGCTCCTACTCCAAGGACAAACCCCTCGCTTTTTGAGTCGATGGCAGGGGAGCATACTGCGTTTGCAAAACCTGTTATGGGGACAAGCGTCCCTGCTTTGGCAAAGCTTGCGATTTTGTCATAGATTCCCAAACCTGTCAGCAGGCAGGATAAGAATATGAGGGCAACCGGAACAACGCTTTTTACGTTTTCTTCGTTTACGCCGAATTTCTTTGCAATATCGCCTATACCCTGACCTATAACGCAGATAATGCCGCCGACAATAAAAGCGAAAATGCAGTCTTTAAGAAGTTTGGATTTTGGGGCATGAGCCTCGGCAAATTTTCGGAAAGCTTCTTTTTCCGATTCATTAAACTTTCTTTTATCCATAAAATCAGTTCCTTTCCTTAGTTATTTGGAGTTTTAATTATATTTTTCCGCAAGGTGCGGTATTTATACGCAAATTTATCTTTAAAGGAGACAGTAAGTTGATATTTGCAAGCCATATATTTCTATTTCTGTTTTTACCTCTCAATTTAATACTGTATTTCCTTTCAAAGTCGAAAGCCGTAAAAAATGCAGTGCTTCTCACTTTTTCACTTGTATTCTATGCCTGGGGAAGACCTGCCTGGATGCTTCTTTTGGTATTTACCGCATTTCTTGATTACAGCAATGCTCTTGTTATTGAAAAACACAGAGGTACGTTCAAAGCAAAGCTTGCCTTTGCGGCATCGCTGATATTTGATATAGGAGTTTTCGTAGCATTCAAATATACGGGATTTCTTGCAGAAAACATAAATCTTCTGTTTTCGTCAATGCTTCCTGTTCCTCAGATTGAACTGCCTATAGGTATTTCATTCTACACATTCCAGACGCTGACCTATGTAATCGACGTATATAGAGGGGACAGTGCGGCACAGCCAAAATTCTCAAAATATCTGCTGTATCTTTCAATGTATTTCCAGCTTGTTGCAGGACCTATTGTAAGATATTCAGATGTTGCAGAGGAAATTGAAAAGAGAAAACTTGGTTGGACAGCTTCCCATGCAGGCATGCAGAGATTTATCTGCGGTCTTGCAAAGAAAGTGGTTATTGCCGATACCGCAGGCGAGCTTGCAAAGAAGTATATGGAAGCTGATATATCGTCACTTCCCGTACTTGCCGCGTGGCTTGGAAGTATTATGTATATAATCCAGCTATATTTTGACTTCTCAGGCTACAGTGATATGGCAATAGGTCTTGGAAAGATATTCGGCTTTAAGTTCCCTGAAAATTTCAATTATCCATATATATCAAAATCTGTGTCCGAGTTCTGGAGAAGATGGCATATGACACTTGGTTCCTTCTTCAGAGATTATGTGTATATACCTCTCGGCGGAAACAGAAAGAGAGTTTTCTTCAATCTGTTTGTTGTTTGGTTTCTTACAGGCTTCTGGCACGGTGCAAGCTGGAACTTCATTTTCTGGGGATTGTATAACGGTCTGTTTATAATGCTTGAGAGATTGACAAAACCTGTGTTTGAAAAGATACCTGCATTTATAAGACATATATATCTGCTTCTTGTGGTGGATATCGGTTTTGTGTTCTTCTATTACAAGGATATAAGCAAGGCATTTGATTTTGTAAAGGTAATGTTCGGCGGAGGAAAATCTCTTTACGACACCGATTTGTATGTAACCTTTATGAATTATATATTCTTTATCGTACTTGCTGTGGTGCTGTGTGCGCCGGTGTCTCAGATGCTTAAAAGCTTTGCGGCGAAGCTTGAAAAAAGCTCGGCAACGGGAGTTTTGTGTGTGGGAGTTGTGAGAAACGTATCTCTTGCCGCAATATTTGCAGTATGTACAATTCTTCTTGCAGGGGACAGCTACAGTCCGTTCCTGTATTTCCAGTTCTGATAAAACGGTAATTTAAATCAACAAACATAGTAAATACGGATACTGCAGTATGATGCAGATATTCAGATAAATCGGAGGATATTATGGCAAAGAAAACAAGCGGACTCGGTAAAGGTCTTGACGCACTTTTCATTGAAACAGGTGTGGAAGAACTTGTAACAGGCACTGATGCAGGTGCTGTAAATAAGGTAAGGGTATCAGATGTTGAGCCTGACAGAAGCCAGCCCAGAAAGAACTTCAATGAGGAGGCTCTCCAGGCACTTGCTGATTCAATTGCAGCTCACGGCGTGCTTCAGCCTATCGTGGTAAGAAGTGCGGCTCGTCCCGAAGATGACGAAAACACAAAAAAGCTTCTTGAAGGAAAATACCGCATTGTATCGGGTGAAAGAAGATGGCGTGCATCCAAGATGGCAGGTCTTACAGAAATTCCTGTTATCGTAAAGGAACTTACAGATACGGAAGCCGGCGCAATTATGCTTGTGGAAAACCTCCAGAGAGAGGATTTGTCACCTGTTGAAACTGCAAAGGGACTTAAAAGACTTATAGAGGAGTTTGGACTTACTCACGAAGAAACAGCAAAAATCGTGGGCATTTCAAGACCTAATCTCACAAACTCATTAAGACTTCTTGCACTTCCCGAAAATGTTCTTGATTTTCTTGAAAGCGGAGATATAACTCCCGGTCACGCAAGAACACTTCTTCCTCTTGAAAATGAAAAGGACATCAATGAAGCCCTTGACGTGGTGCTTGCAAGACAGCTTTCCGTAAGAGAAACTGAAAAGCTGGTAAAGAATATCATTTCAGGCAGAAGCAAAAAGCTTGATGACGAAATAAAGACAGCAAAAGACCTTGAAAGAAAGATATATCTTGAAAAGCTTCAGGAAAGAATTGCTTCAAAGCTTGGAAGAAAGGCTTTTATCCTTGCAAACGGCAGAAAAAAGAATGCAGGCAAGCTGGAAATTGAGTATTACAGTTCAGAAGACCTTGAAGCATTGCTCAAGCTTCTCTGTGGAAACGATATATTTGAAGACTAATGTTTTAGTTGAAAGGTAGATTGTAAATGATTACAACAGAAACACTTGTGTGGGCGTTTTTCTTTGCGATAATTGCAGCGGTTGTGTATGCCTTTGCAATGCAGAATTTCCTCTCGGGACTTGCGTTAAAGCTTACCCGAACAGAAACAGATACGGAAGAAAAGGCTAAAACCCTTGAACAACTTGGGTATAAACCCTTTTCTGCAATGCTCACGGCACATTTTGCGTCGACCGGAACAACAGTTGCAAGAGCAATTGTGAAGATTGGCGGAGAAAAAAATGAAAATGCGGACAGCGAACTGCTTTTCAAAGAAAAAGCACCCGTTAAATATTATCTTCCCGAAGAGAATATAACTAAGAACGTAAAGAAGCATTTAAATGAAAAAACATCTGTTGTTAAGCTTGTTGCGTTACTTGTTATACTTCTGTTTGTGGCATATATTGCAAACGGCGTGATAAGCTTCCTCGGAAATTATGCATACGGACTTATTGACAGGGAAGAAAATGTACCTATCGGTATCCCCAATGAAAGCCAGACAAGTCAGTTGGGCAAAGAAGAGCAGGATTCGGCGCAGGAACAGCCCGAAACAGAAAGTGAAGAAACTGTTCCCGAAGGTTCAGAGCTAGGTTCAGAGCAGGCGGTTGATGCGTCTTCAGATACAGCGGAACAGGTTGAAACAGAAGCAGAATCAGGTACAGATACAGCATCACAGCTTAATCAGTGATTTTATAAGTGTCGGAGGAATAGATTATGGAAAATACCAGAAGAACGGTTAAAAAGACAAACAGAGCAACCCCCCTTGTGCTTGTTTTGCTTGTTGCACTTGTTATAATTTCAATTGCAGGTATGATTCTTTTTGCAACAGGCTACAGATACATCAGCACCTCAGGTGTAAAGTACAGCGGTTTTGTTAAAGACGGACAGCCTGTAAACGGAACTGTAAAGTATGCAGACGGCATCTCAGGAAAGCTTACCAAGGAAGCGGATTCACCCGTTGGTGCAATTGTATACAGTAACGGAAACATATACGAAGGCGAACTTAAAGGAATTCTCCGTCACGGAAAGGGAACAATAACCTACAAAAACACAGGCGAAGTTTATACCGGTGATTTTGTGGAAGACCAGTTCAGCGGATACGCTGTATGCACATCTCCCGACGGTGCATCATACGAGGGTGAAGTGCTTGACGGCAAGAAGAACGGTCTTGGAAAATATACATATCCCGACGGAGCAGTGTATTACGGCGAATTCAAGGATGACAAGAGAAACGGCAACGGCGTTCAGTATTATGCTGACGGTTCTGTTTATTACGGTTCTTTTGCAGACGATAAGCGTTCAGGTTCAACAGAAGTTACATTTACTCTTGAAAACGGAATGGTTTACAAGGGTGAGTGTAAAATGCAATTTGCCAACGGTGATGTTTATGTGGGAGATTTTCTCAATGACCGCAGAACAGGTAACGGAAAATATACATGGGCAACAGGCGAAGTCTATACAGGTGAATTTTCCGCAGATCTTATGAACGGAACAGGCACATATGATTTTGGTAACGGCAGAGAGCCTTATACAGGAAAATTTGTTAACGGACAGCTTGCTGAATCCGAACAGACTGATACTGCCGCATAAGAATGGAAAACAACGTATGCCCCTGCCTGCTTGAGGGAATTATCTCCGTAAAAGCGGCAATTGAAGGGCAAAAGAGAAAAATCGAAAAAATATATATTGACCTCGGAAAAAGAAAGCAGCGTGACAGAAAGATTATGTCTTTTGTGTCGTACCTTAAAGAAACGGGTGCTGATTTCGAGTTTTTACCAAGGGAAGACATAGACAGAATGGCATCGGAGTTCAAAGGCTCGGGAAACACTCACGGCGGAGTAATTGCATTTGCCGGAGAAAGAAAGTTTGAAACGGTGGCTGAGCTTCTTGACGGTGCTGAAAAAGGCGATTACTTCGTGTATCTTGATGGAGTGGAAGATCCGTATAACTTCGGATACTCTGTGAGAACACTGTATGCAATGGGAGTAAACGGATTTATTCTTCCAAAGCATAATATGATGAGTGTTCCGGGTGCGGTGGCAAGAGCATCTGCCGGAGCAAGCGAGCTTTGCAGAATGGCAGTTGCCGATGAGGATGACGGTGTTACCGCTGATATAATACATAACAGCGGTGTCGGCATTGTTTGCTCGGCTTTGGCACAGGATTCTGTCAGCCTTTATGAATTTCAGCCGCAAAACCCGTTTGTTCTGTTTATAGGCGGAGAAAAACGCGGCATTTCAAAGGAATTTATGGAAAAATCGGACAGTAAGGTTCATATACCCTATGTAAATGAAAATGTCAGATATTCACTTCCTGCAGCATCTGTGTGCGCTATGTATGCAAGTGAGCTGTACAGATATAAAACGAATAATGACAAATAAAAAACAGCCTCATAAGAGGCTGTTTTTTAATGGTTTAAGATTCCACACTCTTGATGAAATCGTATGCCTTAAGATCAATTACCGCATCGGTAAGAGTATATTTCTTGGGGAATCTTACAAAGCATTCCACATCAAGATACTTATCAGCAATTTTCTCGTATTTAATTGAAGTAATTTCAATACCTTTTTCTTTGAAAATATCATTTATCTGCTTGATAACGTCTGCACTGTCGATTACTCTTAACACTAAAAGGTCAGATGAAGGAGCTCTTAAAACTTTCAGGTTCTTATGTAAGAAAATCTGTGCAAGGAACTGGAACAGAGTAATTGATATA
>JAZOLW010000047.1:0-11028 GCA_045653405.1 Eubacteriales bacterium
AACGGTGCAGGTATGGATGTAATATCAAATGCTCTTTCGGGTAATGCAAGACCCGGGGCCTTTATCATCAAAATAATACTTACTGCAATCACAATTTCAGCAGGCTTTAAGGGTGGAGAAATAGTTCCTGCGTTCTTTATAGGATCAACCTTTGGATGTGTTGTTGGCTCACTTATCGGGCTTGATGCAGGCTTTGCGGCGGCAATAGGATTTATCGCACTGTTCTGCGGCGTTGTAAATTGTCCTATCGCATCTATGATTCTCTCAATAGAAGTTTTTGGTATAGGCGGACTTATTTACTTTGCTGTTGCCTGTGCGGTAAGTTATATGATGTCAGGTTACTTCGGGCTGTATGAAAGCCAGAAAATAGTTTATTCCAAAATTGACGCTGAATATGTTGATATGAGTGTAAAATAAGAGAAAAGCTGTGACAAACTTGTCACAGCTTTTTTGTATCATATTGTGTTTTAGTTCAGTATCAGTTCGCTTAGAAGACCCTCAAATGCAAGGCCCTCTCTTACGGGAGTTCCGAAAGAGGAGGTGAGGGAAGAAGCTTCGGAAACAAAATCACAGGCAAGCTTGACTGCATCGTAAAGATGCATTTTTTTATGTGCGCAGGCGAGAATGATTGATGAGAAGATATCACCCGCACCGGGATAATTGTTGGGGTCGCGTTTTGCAAAATATTCTCCGCAAAGACTGCCGTTATCACCCATAAATACAGCACCCACCTTGTCAGCTCTGTGTATTCCCGTAATTATAACGTTCTTAGCTCCCATACCGCAAAGTGCACTCAGCATATCGCCTACTTCATCATCTGAGAAGCTCTCTTTATAGGTTTTGTCAAGCAGTATGCAGGCTTCTGTAAGGTTTGGGGTTATTATATCAGCCATTGTTATAAGCTTCCGTGTAAGCATACACATTTCGTCTGTATATGTAGCATATTTACATCCGTCATCACCCATAACAGGGTCGGCAAGAAAAATACAGTCAGGGTTTTTATTTTTGCAGCAGACCGCAAAATCCAAAACCGTGTTAATCTGCGCGGCGCTTCCGAGAAAGCCTGAGTATACCGAATCAAATACAGTCCCCAGCTTTTCAAAATGAGCAATAATCTTTGTCATTTCATCTGTCAGGTCGAGGAACGTAAAGTCCGTATAGCCGCCTGTATGCGTTGACAGAAGCGCGGTAGGCAAGGGGCATACCTGAACACCCATTGCAGACAGAACAGGCATTATAACTGTCTGTGCGCATCTGCCTACGCAGGAAACATCGTGCACCGCCGCCACCCTTGGCGGCGGTACAACTTTTTGTTGTGAATGTGGAATATTCTTATTCATAAGAATCACTTTTCCTCTGTGGAATTTGTGCTGCTTTCTGAGTCAGACACCGTTTCTTCCGCCTCAGTTTTATCTTCTTCAACAGGCTGAGGTTTGTTTGCTTCATCTTCAGCCATACGGCGCTTGATGTTATATCTTGAAGCGTTGGGGTCTATGGCAGTAAAGGTATCTGTCTTTTCTTTGGCATCTTCATTTGCCTTAGCTGCTTCTTCTGCTTCTTTCTTAATCTGTGCGTCGTCATTCTGAGTCTTGCTGTTTTCAGCTTTATCA
The DNA here is from genome assembly GCA_045653405.1 of Eubacteriales bacterium. Lineage (GTDB taxonomy): Bacteria > Bacillota > Clostridia > Oscillospirales > CAG-382 > UMGS882. Next base: position 1,611 of record JAZOLW010000047.1, read on the forward strand.
GCAGCAATTTTTTCAAGCTCCTCAACTGTAGGGTTTTCAGTTGTCATAACGTGCTTGAACTGGTCTTCATCCATAATTTCGTGTACAATAAGGTATTCGGCAATAAATGTAAGCTTATCCATATTGTCCTTGAGTATCTGCTCTGTGCGCTTGTAAGCTGCATCAATGATTCTGCGTACTTCAGCATCAATTTCGGATGCGACTTTTTCTGAATAGTTTCTTGAATGAGTCATACTCATACCGAGGAAAACTTCTTCCTGATTTTCACCGTAAACAATAGGACCGAGATTTTCGCTCATACCGTACTTGGTAACCATGCTTCTTGCAATGTCGGTAGCTCTCTGGATATCATTGGATGCCCCTGTAGAAATGTCGTCAAGAGTAAGACTTTCGGCAACGCGTCCACCGAGAAGCGAAACAAGACTGCCTTCCATTTCTCCCTTTGACATATAGTCTCTGTCTTCCTTGGGGAGATACAGCGTGTATCCGCCTGCTCTGCCTGCAGGAATAATGGAGATGTGGTGAACCTCATCGTGTCCCTTTACAAAGTAGGAGGACACAGCGTGACCTGCCTCGTGATAAGCAGTGAGCTTCTTGCTCTTTTCAGAAATAACCTTTGATTTCTTGTGAGGACCTACAATAACCTTTATCATAGCCTCCTCAAGCTCTTTCATACCGATAAGGCGCTTGGATTTTCTTGCAGCAAGAAGAGCTGCTTCATTGAGAAGGTTTGCAAGGTCTGCACCTGTAAAGCCTGCTGTTGTCTTTGCAATAACTGAAAGGTCAACATCCTTTTCGAGAGGCTTGTTGCGTGCGTGCACCTTGAGTATTTCTTCTCTGCCTTTTATGTCGGGGTAGTTTACTGTTACCTGTCTGTCAAAACGTCCGGGACGAAGAAGCGCCGGGTCAAGAATGTCGGGACGGTTTGTTGCGGCGATAACTATAATGCCGTCATTGCCCGAGAAGCCGTCCATCTCAACAAGAAGCTGGTTAAGTGTCTGTTCACGCTCGTCGTGACCGCCGCCAAGACCTGCACCTCTGTGCCTGCCCACAGCATCAATTTCGTCAATAAATACAATAGCAGGAGCTGTCTTCTTTGCAGTTTCAAATAAATCTCTTACACGGGAAGCACCAACACCTACATACATTTCTACAAAGTCAGAACCCGAGATTGAGAAAAAGGGAACATTCGCTTCGCCTGCAACAGCCTTAGCAAGTAAGGTCTTACCTGTACCGGGAGGGCCTACAAGAAGCACACCGCGGGGAATTTTTGCACCGAGTTCGGTGAATTTCTTGGGGTTCTTGAGAAAGTCTACAACTTCTTTGAGTTCTTCCTTTTCTTCGTCGGCACCTGCAACATCTGAGAAAAGCACCTTGTTCTTACCGTCAAGATTTACTTTTGCACGTGCTTTACCGAATGAGTTGATTTTGCCACCCTTACCGCCCATAGCTGAGCTCATTGCAAAGAACCACAGTATTCCGAAGAATACAGCCATTATGATAAAGGGAAGCCAGCTTATCCAGAAGGATTCTTCCTTGGGCGGCTCATAATCGTATGATGAGATGATTCCCTCAGAATGCTGTTTTACAATAAGAGGTTTGAGATCCTGTTCAAAAAGACCGAGGTCGCGAAGCTTGAAAGAAATTTCATCGCCTTCTTCTGTTATTGTGCCGTCATCGCTCTTTTTATCTTTTGTCTGAATGATAAGCACGTTGGACGCAGTGATTTCAAAGCTTTCAACCTGCTCATTTCTGAACATATCTACAATTTCGCTGTATTTGGCATCTTCTTGCTGTTTCTGTCCTATGAGAAAATAGGATGCAGACAGAAACAGTAAAATAAGAACTACGTAAAATACAATAGTTTTTCCGCTGTTTTTCATTAAATAATCTCCTTGTTCAAATTGGAATTACGATGGGGTTCCGGAATAATATATGAAAATCCGGAGTTTATTATTTTCCGAAGCACCTGCTTTTTTGTGTCTGTCGCAAACTACTGTTTTTGGTACATAGAGTATACCTGAACTGTCGCAGACAAAGGGCAGAGCATTTCTTTCTCCGGCAGGAATTTTCTTATGGATAAATAATTCTTTGATTTTTTTAGTCATACCACGGCTTTGGGCGGTATCTCCCGAAGCTCTGTTTCTGACATAAAGTTCGCCTTCAAAAAGGGAAGCATCAAGAACAGTACTGTCATATAAAGTATATCCGTCGGGAGCAATCGGCTCACATTCGTTTTTACAAACAAAAACCGAAAAGCCTGTTCCGGCAATTACATTTTCACCCATACTAAGAGCAATTCTGTATGAATTACACTTTTCATTTTGAGCATTTCTTATAGTTGGACAAAATGATAAGCGTCCACCGTCTATTATTGCCGAAATTTTATCAGGCAGACAGATTTCAATTCTTTTGCCCGACTTGTTTTTACAAGCCTTTTTAATCTGAGCCGAAATAGCTGTTATATGCACTTTTTCAAGCAAGGTTTTTCCGGTGTTTTTCTTATAAAGCATAATTATTGTTCTGTGCAGCAGGCAGTCATCCAAACCGCCAAGCACAAAAACATCATCCGTTATACTATTGTTAGCTGTTTTGTCAATAAATATTTGCGTTTCTCTTAAAGAAGCACAGGTATTTCCTATACTTTCTTCCAGAGAGGGATTGATTTTCTTTAATTCGGGTACAATTCTGTGCCTGAAAATGTTTCTTGTGTAATCATCCGTCAGATTGCTTGAATCAGTAACATATTCCTGATTTCTTTCGGAAAGATATTCTTCAATTTCGCTTCTCGATACGCAAATAAGAGGTCTTATAAGAGTAATGTTTTTCGCAAGAGGTCTTTTTGGAGGAATACCGCACAATCCGTCAAGGGCCGTACCTCTTGTAAGATTAAAGAGAACTGTCTCTGCATTATCGCTTAAAGTGTGTGCCGTTGCAACAAGGTTTATACCGTGTTTTGTGCAGACATCCCCAAAAAAATCATATCTGATTTTTCTTGCGGCAAGTTCTGTTGACATTCCGCTTTCCTTGGCGTATGCCGCCACATCCGTTTTAAGAACTTCAATGGAAATGTTTTTGTCTTTGCATAACTCTACGGTAAACTCGCAATCCCTGTCCGCTTCATCGCCTCTCAGCATATGATTAACGTGACAGGCATAAACCTCAAGGGCGGGGAAGTACTCTTTCAGTGCAACCAACAGTGCTACACTGTCAGCACCTCCCGAAAGAGCAACAAGCACTTTGTCGCCTGACGAGAACAAGGAAAATCGGTTGTTTGCCTCGGTTATTTTTCTGTAAATGATATCCGACATATTCTAAATATACTGTACAGCAGATAATCAGTGCTGATCGTCAATTGTTGAGAATTTAGTAAACTGACCGTACCAGCCAAGTGTTACAGTGCCGGTTGAACCGTGACGGTTCTTTGCAATAATACAGTCAGCAACATTTTCCTTGTCGGGGTCGTTTTTGTAGTAGTCACGGGACAGGAACATAATGGTATCAGCATCCTGTTCAATTGCACCTGAGTCACGAAGGTCGGAAAGCACAGGCTTTTTGTTTTCCTTTTCGGAAGTACGGGACAGCTGTGCACAGGTGATAACGGGAACTTCAAGTTCCTTTGCAAGAAGCTTGAGGTTTCTTGATATATCCGAAACCTCCTGAACTCTGTTGTCCGAACGCTTGTCAGACTGCATAAGCTGGAGATAGTCAATAACAACAAGACCGAGATTCTTAACCCGTCTGAGCTTTGCTCTCATACCCGTTACGCTGATGCCGGAGGTATCATCAATAAGGATATCTGTTTCGGCAAGAACCCCTGCTGCCCTTGCCAGCTTTTCCCAGTCATCCTTTTCAAGATTACCTTTTCTCATTTTGTAGCTGTCAATAAGGCCCTCCGAAGCAAGCATTCTGGATACAAGCTGTTCACAGGACATTTCAAGTGAGAAAATAGCAACTTTTTTCTTTGTACGCATAGCAACATTTGATGCAATGTTAAGAGCGAAACTGGTTTTACCCACACCGGGACGTGCACCGAGAATAATAAGGTCGCCCTTACCCATACCAACAAGCAATTTGTCAATGCCCGAAAAATAGGTAGGAGTACCCAGTGCCGCTTCACCGCTTTTCTGCAGTTCTTCAAGATGCTTGTAATTGTTTAAAATAACATCTCTGATGTGTGAAAAGCCTTTTGTCTCGTTCTTTTCGGCAATGTCAAAGATAAGCTGTTCCGAGCGGTCAAGAATATCCTTTGTTTCGCCTTCGGCAGCATATGCCATTTCGCTTATCTTTGAAGAAGCCTCAATGAGTTTGCGAAGAACTGACTTTTCCTTGATTATCTTTACATAGTCGTGAAGATTTGATACCGAGGGAACAGACTGTGCAAGCATCATAATATAGCTCTTTCCGCCTGCTTCATCGTACGTACCGTTCTTTGTGATTTCATCAAGAAGGGTGATAGGATCAAGGTGCGCATCAGGGCGCACGAAAATATCCCTCATAGCTTCATATATGCGGGTGTGCTGTTCAAGATAGAAATCGTCAGGACGCAGTTCCGTGATAACTTCACGCAGTTTTTCCGGGTCGACAATCAACGCACCGAGCACAGACTGTTCTGCTTCCATAGAAAACGGCATTTTTCTGAGATTTTCTTCGGATATCAAAAGTTCGCTCATAATATCTCCTGTCTATGTACACGAATGAATGTTTTAGTGTACAATGGGTAATTTTAGTCCTTCTGTGTGACAACTACGTTAACTTTACCTGATATTTCGGGGTAAAGCTTAACGTCAAGGCTGTATGAACCGAATGCCTTGATGGGGTCATTAAGTACAATTTTTCTCTTGTCAACAGAGATTTTGTGCTGCTTTTCAAGTTCTTCAGCAATTTCCTTTGAAGTAACGGAACCGTAAAATCTTCCGTCTGCACCTGAAGTTGCAAGAATTTTAACAACAAGTCCCGCAAGCTTTTCGGCAGTTTCCTTTGCTGCTTTCTTTTCCATATCTTCGTGATATTTCTTAGCTGCCTGCTTGTTCTTATAATCGTTCATTATCTTAGCGTCAGCTTCAACTGCAACGCCCTTGGGGAGCAGGAAGTTTCTTGCATATCCGTCTGAAACTTCAACGATTGTGTCCTTTTTACCTTTTCCTTTTACATCCTGCAAAAGAAGTACCTTCATAATTTTGTCCTCCGTTCTTACCGCAAAAATGTGCGGAATATTTATGGGATACAGTACCTGTCGGCACTGTTATTTGTATTTATAACAAGCACACTTGCCTATTTTAATGCTATTATCCCTATTATTATAAGATACCATACCCCGCACAAAATGTCAACCTTTATTATTAATATAAAGAGCAGTTTTTTTGCTTTTCAGGGATATAAAAATAAATAAGTTTACAGTTTATTATCAAATACGATTAAACCTATTTGAAGTGTTGATTTATAATATATAAATACCGCAGTGAAAGGACGGATTTTTTGACAACTGAAAAATGTATGCTCTGTCCTCGCGGATGCGGTGTCGACAGAAACCAAAGTGTCGGCGTGTGCGGAGTGGGAAACGATATCCGTATAGCAAGAGTGGGACTTCACGAGTGGGAAGAACCCTGTATATCATACGGCAAAGGCTCGGGAACTGTATTTTTTTCGGGATGCAGTCTAAAATGCATTTTCTGCCAGAACAGAGAAATAAGCAGAGGTCTTAAAGGCAAAGATATAAGTATAGATTCTCTTGCAGAGGAGTTTCTCAGGCTTCAGGAAATGGGTGCAGTAAATATAAACCTTGTAACACCCACGCATTATGCAGCGCATATTGTGAAAGCACTTGATAAAGTGAAGCATAAACTTAAAATCCCCGTATGTTACAACAGTTCGGGTTATGAAAAGACGGAAACTCTCGAAATGCTTGACGGATATGTTGATATATTTATGCCCGATATCAAGTATTACAGTCGTGAACATTCTAAGAAATACTCAGGTGCTTCGGATTATTTTGAAATTGCATCAAAGGCAATAAAACAGATGCATAAAATGGCAGGATACGCACAGTTTGACAGCGACGGACATATGAAAAAAGGCGTTCTTGTAAGACATTTGGTTCTGCCGACACTTTATAAAGACAGCATCTCTGTACTTGAATATCTCGCAGGGGAGTATGATATATCAAAACTTGCAATAAGCATAATGAGCCAGTATTTCCCGACTGAACAGTGCAGGGCTTTTCCCGAAATCAACCGAAGAATAACAACCCTTGAATACAACAAGGTTGTAAATAAAGCAAAGGAACTGGGCTTTGTAAACGGCTTTATCCAACAAAGAGAAAGTGCAGTAAAAGACTATGTTCCCGAATTTAACTACGGCGAATAATATTTCTGATACAGATAGGAAGATTTTTATGAAACTTACAGAAACCACACTTAAAGAAGAATATCTTTTCAAAGGAAAAATTATCAATCTCAGACGTGATGACGTAGAGCTTCCCGATGGGAAAAAGGCAATAAGAGAGGTTGTGGAGCATCCCGGCGGAGTATGTGTTGTTCCCGTTACCGAAGATGATGAAATTATAATGGTAAGACAGTTCAGATACCCGTATAAAGAGGAAATCCTTGAAATTCCCGCAGGCAAGCGTGATTCAAAGGATGAAGAGCCTCTCCTTTGCGGAAAGAGAGAACTGAAAGAAGAAACAGGTGCTGTTGCAGATAATTTTGTTAATCTCGGAGAGCTTTATCCTTCGCCCGGATATGTGGGAGAAATTATATATATGTATCTTGCGACCGGACTTACATTCGGCGAGGATTCAAGAGATGAAGACGAGTTTCTCAACGTTGAGAGGGTAAAGTTTGACAAAGCTGTTGAAATGGTGATGAACGGCGAACTTAAAGATGCCAAAACCCAGACAGCGATACTCAAAGCCGCAATAATCCTCGGTAAACTTAAGTAATAAGCGAAAGGAAATATAAAATGACAGCAGAAAAAAAAGTATACGCCGCAGAGCAGAGGTTAAAAGCTTCGGGCGTATTTGAAAGAATAGATAATGTTGCCTTTGAAAATCAGAAAAAAGTAATGGCGGCATTCAGAAAATACCATGTTTCCGACGGACATTTCTGTGCCTCCAGCGGTTACGGCTACGACGACAAGGGAAGAGAAGACCTTGACAGAATTTATGCGGAAGTGTTTGAGTGCGAAGCGGCATTTGTAAGACACAGCATAATTAGCGGAACACAGACTCTTTGCATCGGTCTTTTCGGACTTCTTCGTCCCGGTGATACAATGTTTTCAGTAACAGGAAAACCCTATGATACCCTTGAAGAAGTAATTGGTATCAGAGGCGAAGCAGGCAACGGCTCTCTTGCTGATTACGGTGTAAAGTACAAACAACTTGAAATGAAAGACGGAGAAATAGATATTCCTGCAATGGTTGAATATCTTAAGCAGGATAAATCTGTAAAGGTTGTATTTATACAGCGGTCAAAGGGATACTCCGTGAGAAAAACTCTGTCTGCAGAGGAAATCGGTGTTGCGGCTAAGGCGGCACACGAGGTGAACCCCAATGTGTTTGTCATTGTTGATAACTGCTATGGAGAGTTCTGCGATTTGCACGAGCCTACATATTACGGAGCAGATATGATAATGGGCCCACTTATAAAGAATCCCGGCGGCGGAATGGCTGAAACAGGAGGATACATAGCAGGAACAGCAAAAGCAATAGAGCTTGTTTCATACAGACTTACAAGTCCCGGCATCGGTCTTGAAGGCGGAGCGACCCTCGGACAGAACAAGAATATGTACAAGGGTCTTTTCTATGCTCCTCATACTGTTGCACAAAGCCTTAAAACCGCACTCCTTGCCGCAGAAGTATTCAGAACCGAAGGGTATGATGTTTACCCTCTGCCTGAAGACGAACGCCATTGCATAATACAGACAGTAAGCCTTGGTACAGAGAAAAAGCTCCTTGCTTTCTGCAGAGGAATTCAGGAGGGCGCACCTGTTGATTCTCACGTTAGTCCCGAGCCTTGGCAGATGCCGGGCTATGCCGTTCCCGTTGTTATGGCGGCAGGAGCATTTACTCAAGGTTCTTCAATAGAACTGTCCGCAGACGCACCCTGTGTTGAGCCGTATACCGTTTATATGCAGGGCGGTCTTACATATGAAAGCGGAAAAATCGGTGTAATGTTTGCACTTCAGAGAACACTGGATGCAGAATAACGGGGTCAGAAAATGTACGAACTGATAAAAGTCGGGGAGAGAACATACTATGTCGACTGCCCGTCAAAAATGGGAATATATAACTATTCAGATAACAAAGTTTGTATGATAGACAGCGGCAACGATAAGGATGCGGCAAAAAAGGCACTCCGTCATATCGAGGAGAATGGCTGGAAACTGGAGTTTGTCATTAACACACACTCACACGCAGACCATATCGGCGGAAATGCGTTTCTTGCTGAGAAAACAGGTTGTAAGCTGTATGCACCGGGCGTTGAAGTATGCTTTACAAAGCACACAGTTCTTGAACCTGCACTTCTGTACGGCGGATATCCGCTTCCGTCACTCAGAAACAAGTTTCTGATGGCTAAGGAAAGCAATTCTTGCGACATATCTGAACTTGAACTGCCCGATGGAATGGAAATTGCCCATTTTCCCGGTCATTCCTTTGATATGATAGCAGTGAAAACAGCCGATGATGTGTGGTTTATCGGTGACACGGTGGCAAGTGAAGCTACACTTCAGAAATACCATATTTCCTTTATGTATGATGTGAACCTGTATCTTCAGTCTTTGGAAAAGCTGTGTGAATTAAAGGGAAAGCAGTTTATTCCGTCACACGCATCACCATGTGAGGATATAAAGCCGTTGGCAGACATAAATGTAAACAAAACAAAAGAAGTAATGCAGTTGATATGCAGTATATGCGGGGAAGGAAAGTGCTTTGAGGATATTTTCAAAGAAGTGTTTGACCATTATGGTTTAACACTTGACGTTTCGCAGTATGCACTCAGCGGAAGCACTGTAAGATCATACATAGCATACCTTGCTGAAAAGGGAAGCATAGAAAGTTTTGTTTCGGATAACAGGCTTTTGTGGAAAAAAGTGTAATTGATAAAAAATCGGCGTTGTAGTTTTATATTACAGCGCCGAAATTATTGTCGAAAAAACAAATGAAAAATTTTGAAATAACAGTTGACAAACGTAACTCATCGTGATATAATATAAAAGCTGTCGAAAGACGGGCAATTGAATAATATAGTATGGAGAAGTCGCGTAGCTGGTCGAGCGCGCACGATTGGAAATCGTGTAACCGTTAAAAGCGGTTCGAGGGTTCGAATCCCTCCTTCTCCGCCAAGAATTAAGCGGTACACTTTAGTGTGCCGCTTAATTCTTTTCTGAGAGGATTCGAACCCTGAGAGGGCGCGAAACG